>CP017039.1:654554-981831 GCA_001717545.1 Anaerolineaceae bacterium oral taxon 439
GCTCTTTGTATTATTTTTACGATTACAAATAAGCGTTTCTTCCAGCTCTCTAACTTTATGATTATCGCGCAGCAGATGGTCGTAACGTTGATAGCCGCGTTGGGAATGACGTTCATTATCGTTACCGGCTCGGTCGATTTATCGGTTGGATCGATTGTCGCCTTGTCGGCGCTGACGACAGCGCTGACGGTTCCAAAATTCGGTGTTTTCGCTGTGATTCCTGCTGCGGCTGTCGGTACGCTCTGCGGACTGCTGAACGGGTTCGTTTTTACGAAGGGAAAAGTTCCGTCGTTTATCGTTACGATGGGCGCGATGGTATCTTATCGCGGGCTGGTCTTGTTGATAACGCATGGCGCGCCGGTTGAAATAAAGGATATGACCTTTATCAAGACTTATGCGGGAAGGACGTTCTTTAATACGCCGAATTCCGTCCTGTTTTCGCTATGTATCCTGTTTGTGATGTGTTACATGTTTGAGAATTTTGCGTTTAGCCGGGAGGTTCGGGCTGTCGGCGGGTCTGAAAGAGTTGCGAAACTGACGGGAATTCGCGTCGACAGGGTGAAGATTCTGGTTTTCGTGCTTTTTGGGTTGATGGCCGGGTTGGCGGGCCTGTTTCAGGCGGCGCGGACCTACGCGGCAACGCCGACTTTAGGCGAAGGGATGGAGCTGGACGTTATCGCTGCGGTTGTCGTTGGCGGGACGCCGATGTCCGGGGGAGTGGGAAGTGTCGTTGGGACGCTGCTGGGAACGTTCATCATCGCGGTCCTCAGCAACGGTATGAATATTATGGGATTGTCTTCTGAGATTCAGCAGATTGCCAAAGGGATCGTTCTGATTCTTGCGGTTTTTGCGACGATCGATCATAAGAAGATTAGCGTTATCAAATAAGCAGAGAAAAGGAGAAAAAAGAGGATGAATAGGAAACCGATGATTGGTCTGATTGGATTTTCGGACGGCGAGCCTGCCGTTCATGAGCAATTAAAGGAAATTGTTCAGAAACAGGTCGATGTTATCGCGGAGGAACTCGAAAAACAGGGAGAGATTATCGTACTAAAGGCGGATCGGCTCGTTTGCTCGGTTGAGAGCGCGAAAGAGGAAGCTGAGAAGCTGAAGGCGAAGGGCGTTGACGGGACGATTTTTTCCTACGGGGTCTTTGCTTTCCCGAATTTTTCGGCGATTGCTGCGCAAAATGGGAAGGGACCGTTTCTACTTGCAGCGAACCTGAATCCGGATTGGCCGGGAATGGTTGCGATGCTGGCGGCCGGCGGCGCGTTGCATCATCTCGGTATCGAGCATTTTCGCGCGGCTGGAGATTTTCGGGATCCGAAGGTCCTGGAGAAAATTACCCATTTCGCCCGATGCGCGATGGTTGTGTCCCGGTTGAATGGACAGAAATATGGGCTGATCGGGGGACGAAGCCTTGGAATGTACAGCTCGACGGTGAGCATGCAGGATTGGCAAAAGAAATTTGGGATCGACGTGGATCATTTAGATCAATCCGAAATCCTCCGGATTGCGGAAGAGATTCCTGAAGCGCAGGTTGAAAAGGCGTTTGAATGGCTGAGCGAAAACGTCGGCGAAATTAAATATAATGGGACTTCTTTCACTTCAGAAAAACTCAAGCAGCAAATTCGACATTATGAAGCGACAAAAAGAATCGTGCAGGAGAATCATTACGATTTCGTCGGTGTAAAGTGTCATTATGAAATGAGCCGGCACTATTGTACGGAATGCCTTAGCGCCGCTTTCATGAATGATCCTTATGACTGGGACGGTGAAAAAGAACCGGTTGTATTTGCCTGTGAAGCGGATTCGGACGCGGCGCTAACGATGCAGATTTTGCATCTGCTGACTGGCGATCCGGTTGTGTTCATGGACGTTCGTCATTATGACGCCGAGGAAGACGTCATGGTATTCTGTAATTGCGGGTCGGAATCGACCTATTACGCTACCGGAACGAAAGATTTTCGAGCAAACTTGAAAAAGACGACGTTATATCCATGCCTGGATATTTATTCCGGCGGCGGATGTCACGTGAATTTAATGACAAAGGCGGGAAAAGCGACGATCGCGCGATTGAATCGAAACGAGGGAAAATATCGGATGACGATTATTCCGGCGGAATTCGTTGAGCTTCCGCGGGAAAAAATGAAGGAAACGACCGAAGAATGGCCGCATGTATTTGCGAAGCTGCCTTTCGATCATTCCGTTTTCCTGGATCGTTTTGACGCGAATCACTGCCATGCGGTTTATGGCGATCATGTGGATGATTTGAAGATGATTTGCAGTATGTTGAATGTTGAAGTGGAGATGTTTTCATAGCTCAAATCAATTGTGAAGGAGATGATGATGCAGCGGTTCTTAAATAATCCGGATGATGTCGTCGATGAGATGCTGCGGGGTTTTCTAAAGTGTCATCCTGATATTGTTGCCGAAACAACGAATCCCCGCGTCCTGAAATATGTACATGCGCCAGTTCAGGGGAAGGTAGGGATCGTTACCGGCGGAGGCTCAGGGCATAAACCGGCTTTTATCGGATATATTGGGAAAAATATGTGCGATGCTGTCGCCGTAGGCGAGGTCTGCTCCTCGCCTACGGCTAATGCCTTTTTAGACGCGTTCCGTGCGGCAGACAGCGGGAAGGGCGTTGCCTGCCTTTATGGAAACTATTCCGGCGACAACATGAACGTCAAGATGGCGGTGAAGCTCGCGAAGAAAGAAGGTATTGAGGTCAGAACGGTCGTCGCGAACGACGACGCGGCGTCCGCCCCGAAGGACCAGGCGGAGAAACGAAGAGGCGTCGCAGGGGAAATCCTGATGTGGAAGGCTGCTGGGGCAATGGCAGCGTCGGGGGCGGACTTGGAGGATGTTATCGCCTCGGCAAAGGATGCGATCGATCATACTCGAAGCGTGGGTATCGGGTTGACGCCCTGTACTTTACCAGCCGTGGGGCATCCGAATTTCGAAATAAAGGATGGAACGATGGAGGTGGGAATCGGTCATCACGGAGAACCGGGGATTGAGGTCTGTCCATTGGAGAGCGCAGCGTCGGTCGCGAGACGGATGACCAAGATTGTCTGCGACGATCTGCCTTTCCTTCCCGGCGACGAGACAGTTGTCCTGCTCTCCGGTTTAGGCGCGACTCCGTTGATGGAGCTTTATATTTTATACGATGAAGTTCAGCGTATTCTGGCTTCGATGGAAATTTCTGTTCATCGGGCTTACGTTGGAAATTATTTTACTTCGCTTGAAATGAGCGGCGCGTCGCTTACGGTCATGAAGCTCAATGACCGGCTGAAAACGCTGATTGACTTGGACGTATATTCTGTCGGGCTGAAACAGCAGCAGGGGTAAGAATATGGACTATTTTCTTAATTCTGATGGGAAGAAGATCCTGACGCGGATTATCGGAGCAATTCAGGAGAATAAAGAGTACCTGAGCGAAATTGACGGACGAATTGGCGACGGCGATCATGGTATTAACATGAACAAGGGGTTTTCCATTTTCGAGGAACGTATCCGCGATCGGGACGTTGCTTTTTCCGATGGGTTGGGCGAGCTGGGCGAAATCCTGTTAACTGAGATTGGCGGTTCGATGGGGCCGATATACGGGACAATTTTCTGTGGAATGGCTGAACGCTGCGAAGGCGCTGAGAAAATCGATCTGACCCTTTATGCCGAAATGCTCCGCCGGGGATTGGAGGACCTTTCCGAAATTATTGAGGCGAAAGTTGGCGATAAAACAATTGTTGATACTTTGGCGCCGGCTGTCGAAGCGGTTGAACGATCGGTTAACCAGGGTGAGCCGATCGACAGGGCAATGGCGTCGATGATCTCTGCGGCGGAACAAGGAAAGGAATCAACAAGGGACATGGTCGCGAGGGTTGGGCGTTCCAGCCGGTTAGGCGAACGGTCGAAAGGCGTTCTTGATGCCGGCGCGGTTTCATGCTTCCTGATTATCGAAGCGATGGGACAGGGGATTCAGGATCTTTGCCTGTAAGAGATCGGGGACATGATGTATAAAATTGCGATTGGCGCGGATCCGAATGCCGGTGAATTAAAGTCATACCTGATGGAGGTTTGTAAAGACTTGGGGCATCAGGTGATCGACATGGGCGATGAAGACGCTATCTACGCTAACACGGCGATTAAAGTCGCGAAGCAGGTCGCGAATGGATCTGCGGATAAGGGGATCCTGCTCTGTGGAACAGGAATTGGAATGAGTATTGCCGCAAATAAGGTTCATGGCGCGTATGCCGCTTTGCTGACCGACGCCTATAGCGCGGAAAAAGCGCGGACGAGTAATAATACAAATATCGCCTGTTTAGGCGCGTTTACGATTGGAAGAGAGGTCGCGAAAAAAATATTGGGAATCTGGCTGACTGCTGATTTTGATTCCGCTTCGCCGTCGGCGAAAAAAGTCCAACGAATTATCGATTATGAAGATGGCAATAGCTGATTTTATATTTCTATAAATCTGGCGATTTTCGTCAAGCATTAACTCTGCGTTTTCGGGTTGGACGTCCGATCGGATTTCCAACCCGATTTCACTGCTTAGCCGGTGTCGGTTTCTTCGGTTTATTCCGCGATCGCTGTCAATTTCTCTTTCTCATGATACACTTTCTCCCAGATAGAATAGAACTGTTTGGTAAATAAGGCGGCCCCGGATATGACACATCCTTCGCATGAAAAAGCCCTCCCGATTCGCATCCCGAATCTTTCTTTTGTCGTCACGCTCCTGATCCTGCTCGCTGCGGGCGCGATCCTGTACGCCTATATCACGCCGGACGGGCTCGGTCTCACGAACGACAGCGCCGATTACCTCGGCGGCGCGCGCGCGATTCTCGCCGGCGACGGCTACGTCCGTTATTCCGGCGATCGCCAGCCCCGGCCGATTACGCAGTTTCCTCCGGGGTATGCGTTGGCGATTGCGAAAGCGGCGGCGTTGGGCGCGCCGGACGTTTTCGCCGCCGCGAAAGCGATCAACGGGATCGCGATCGTTCTGAACCTGTTCCTGATCGCGGCGCTGGCGTTGGCGACGACACGGCGCGAATCAGCCGCCGCCTTCGCCGCGGCGCTGACGCTGGTTTCCGTTCCGTTCCTCAGGGCGCAGTCATCCGGCCTGAGCGAGGCCCTGGCGTCCGTCTGGATCCTGGGCGGACTGCTCCTGCTGTCGGTCGCGCTAAGGAAAGCGCGGCGTCCGCTTTGGGCCTGGCTCCTGATCGGCGCGGTTTTCGGGGTCGCCGTCCTGATCCGCTACGCGGCGCTGATTTTTTTCGCCGGGGCGCTTTTCTTAGCCTTCGCGAACGGGCGGACAGCGCGCGATCGCTGGACCCCGGCCTTCGGAATCGCGGCCGGTTTCTCCGTTTTCTTTCTTCCCTGGCTGATCCGCGGGCGGATCGTCAGCGACGGCGGCGTCAACCGGACTTTCGCGCTGCATTTTCCGACGGCGGACCGGCTTTGGGACGGCGTCCGAACGGTCATGGGCTTTTTCCTCCCTGAAGCCGGAGGAATCGTTGAAAAACCGCGCGTCGTTTGGGCAGGGTTGATCCTGATCACGCTGGCGGCGCTGACGGTTCGCACGGCGTTGAAACTGATCGCCGTTTTCCGCGGAACGGCGCAGCATCCCGATGGCGAAGCGATGCCGCTGGCGCCGGCCGATTTCTTCGTTTATTTCCTGCTGCTGTATCTGGCGGAGCTGTTCCTGACCGCGGTTTTCGTCGACGGATCGACCGTTTTCGACGACCGGATGCTCTACCCGTTTTTTATCCTGACAATTTCAGCGGTCACGTCCGCCGCCGCGGGGTTCATGGAAAAGCCCGGACAGCGCGCCGCGGCGATTATCGTCCTGACGCTTTTCGGTCTTTCGCTTCTCGAAGACAGTCTCGACCTGATCCGGTCGTTCCACGCTGACGGTCAGGGTTTCGCGGGCCGCGCATGGCGCGAATCTGAAACGGCGAGGGCGATCGCCGGGCTGCCCGACGGGATAACCTGCTTCAGCAACCGGCGGACGTTCCTTGGCCTGGTAAAAGAGCTTCCCTGCTACGTCCTCCCGGTTGGGTTTAACGCCGCGACGCAGCAGGCCTCGGCATCGTTTACGGCGGATCGCGAATGGATGCGGTCTGAGATTCTGTCCGGAAAAGCGGCCGCGATCGTTTTCGGCTTCGCTGATGACCTCGATCCAGAATCGGGGGATTTCAGCTATTATGACGCGCTGTTTGCGGAGCTGCCGTTGTACGGCGCGTATTCGGATGGGAAAATTTTTGCCCGGCCTGATTCAACGAGATGAGTTGTCGGACAATTTTGTGATTTATAGTGTGAAAATGATAAGAAATTGGCTCGTAACTTGCCAACTATTCGTTTTAGCCTTATAATCCGTAGATAACTTGTTTTGTTGGAGATTAGTAAAGATGGAACATTCCGTTTCCCCGATTGGTTCTGAGAAAGAATCTTTTGACTTTGAAGCCCTTCTTGACGAAGGGATTCGTATCGATTTTCCCAGAAAAGGCGAAATTCGTGAGGGCGTAATCGCCAGTATTACCCCGGACCAAATTTTAGTTAACGTTGGAACGAAGTCGGAAGGCGTTATAACCGGTCGGGAATTAGAGTCGATTCCGAAGGATATTCTCGAATCCTTCGACGTGGATCAACCGATTTTAGTTTACATTCTTGATCCGGAAGATCAGAACGGGAATCTTGTTTTGTCTTATACCAAAGCGTATGAAGAACAGATCTGGAAAAAAGCCGAAGAGGCAATGGCTTCGAAAGAAGCGATCGATTCGGTTATCAGCGGCTACAATAAGGGCGGGCTGATCGTCGATTTTGGGATCCTCCGCGGTTTTATTCCGGCGTCGCAGATCGCTTTGTCGCGGAGAATGGACGTCAGCGGCGAAAGCCCGGAACAGCGTTACGGTAAAATGGTCGGGCAGCCGATCCGGATCCGGATTATCGAGGTCGATCGCGAGCGCCGCCGGCTGATCTTCTCGGAGCGGCAGGCGAGCTCGGAAACGCGCGAATCGCTGAAACAGAAAGTCATCGACGGGCTTACCGAAGGCGAAATCCTGACCGGCCGCGTCGCCAGCCTCGCCGATTTCGGCGCATTCATTAATATTAACGGAATGGCGGACGGCCTTGTCCATCTTTCCGAAATTTCCTGGGATCATATCAGGAAACCCTCCGACGTCCTTCAGGTCGGACAGGAGGTCCAGGTCAAGGTTATCAGCGTTGATAAGGAGAAGAACCGGATCGGTCTTTCGATTCGCCAGACGCAGGACGATCCCTGGCTCGGTCAGGTCGCGAAATATCAGGTTGGACAGCTCGTCGAAGGGGTTATTACCCGGCTGACCAAGTTCGGCGCGTTCGCGAAACTCGACGATGCGTTCGAAGGACTGATCCATATTTCCGAAATCAGCGACAAGCGTATCGAGCATGCCAAAGAAGTTCTCAAGGAAGGCGATAAGGTTACGCTTCGAATTATCAAGATCGACCCCGCCAATCACAGGATCGGTTTATCGGTTCGCCGCGTCGACTCGATGGCTTATTCCGAAATGGACTGGGATACCTTGATGGCCGATCTCGATTCGCTGACGGAAGAATAATTCAACCGTTCGCCTGAATTCAGTGCGTTTGAAAGGCGTATCGCTCTGTCTGGTTTGTGGATGGATACGCCTTTTTCCTTTCGCCGCCGTTGAATTCGCAGCCTGAGGAGAGAGACGTTTATGAAAATCTTTATTACTGGCGCCGCGGGCTTTATCGGGTCGCATTTAGCCAATACGCTCTGCGAACGGGGACATACCGTTATTGGGTTTGACAACTGCTCGACCGGTCATCCCGAGTCGCTCGCTTCCGGCGTCGAACTCGTTCGCGGCGATATTAACGACCGGGAACACCTTTGGCGCCTGCTCCAGCAGGTCGACTGCGTTTATCATTTAGCCGCGCGCGTCGTCGTCCCTGAGTCGATCGATTACCCCCGCGAGTTCGAACGTGTCAACGTCGGCGGGACGGTTACGCTTCTGGAAGCGATGCGCGACGTGGGGATCCACCGCATGATTTTCGCGTCGTCCGGCGCGATTTATGGGATCCAGTGTCAGCAGCCGCTCAACGAGAACACGAGCAAGCCGAGGCCCGCTTCCCCATACGCCGTTTCCAAACTGGCGTCAGAATACTATATTAATACGATCGGCCGGCTTTGGGGCCTGGAGGCGGTCTGTCTCCGGATTTTCAACGCCTATGGACCGCGGCAGGGCTTCTCGTTTTCGCACGCGGCCGTCATTCCGACCTTCCTGAAGCAGGCCGCCGCCAAAGGTACGATCGTTATTCATGGCGACGGAACCAAGACGCGCGATTTCGTTTATATCAGCGATGTCGTCGACGCATTGATCGCGGCGATGGACCTGAAGAAGCCGGACGAAACCGTGATCAATATCGGCTCGGGAGAGGAAACGACGATTAACCGTGTCTGCGAGCTGGCGCAAAAAATAACCGGTCAGTTGCCGGAAATCGTTTATAACCCGAAACGCGTCGGCGGCCCGGATCGCATGCGCGCGGACCTGACGCTGGCCCGCGAGATGCTCGGATATGCGCCGAAAGTACCGCTCGAAGAAGGCATGCGGCTTGCTTATGAACTTGATCCGCGGCTGCGGCAGGCGGGACGCGGCCTTTTCCTTTGACGCCCCGCTATTCCGTTCGCTGACGTTTAATCGATTATTTACAGCCGGAATTTCCTTGGCTGACGAGCGGCCAATATGGGAGCGGCTTTGCGTTTCGTTGGATCATGAAATCACAATAGTCCCCATCCTCGAAGCAGGTATGCGTTCTTCGCAGCGGGATATTTAACATACTCGCCGTCACATAATCCAGATTGCATAAATACGGCATGTACGCTTCGTATCCATACGCCTTGGCAAAATCGCTCAGCGGGCATACCGTATTGTGAAAGATGGCCGAATATTTCTCATTCGGTGGGAGCGCTTCGGTTTGGAAGCTGCCGGGATTGACGGCCGCGTTAGCGGCGGCTTTTTCAGCCCGTTTCGTTAATACCTTCGTCATAAGGCCCGAGCAGCCCGTTATTCTCGGTAAAATAAATCGGACGATACCGGGGGTCTTCCCGAAAACCGATTCGAAACATTGAACCATCCTGTACCCGATCGTCTCCATATTGACCGCGTACTTCTTCAGGACCTCGCCCATCGCAACCAACATGAAGGCTCCCGTCAGGTTTTTCGTTCCGCCCGCGCTGTCTCCGCCGATATAAGGAAACCTTTCAAGCATCTCCTTTTCATATAGATCCCAGATTTCCGCGTTGAGATCGCTGAAGCTTCTTCCTGTGTCCTTTTCCAATTCCGCGGAAATCGTTTTCAGGAAGCCTTCCATTTCCTTTCTCAGCTTTCCGGATTTTTTTCGGTAATATTCATGCATGTCTGCCTCCTCATGTCGCTGATCTCATGTCTTCCTGAATTATACAATACTCAGATTTATCCGATCGATTTCAAGGCTGTCTCTGCCTGTCATGGTATCGGCGAAGGGAGGGGGGCTGGGGCGCGTTTTTCGGAAAGCCGACTCGCGGACGCGGGAAAAGGTTACCAGGACGCGGTATCTCGGATCGCGGCTTTTATATCGCGATGGAGCCGGATGACGTCCGGATTTTCCGAGCTGACCGGGAGGAACGGGGCGCGCGTATCGCCAATATCGCAGCCGTCCAGCCGGACGATCGCTTTTACCGTTCCATACAGCGATCCGAACGTGCAGAGGCGGGCAATGAAGGCGGTGATCATTCGCTGGAGGTTCAGCGCGACGTCGATCCGGCCCTCGCGGATCAGGTTTTCCAGCTTCAGGTACAGCTCAGGCATCGCGGCGTACGTCCCGCCGATTCCGGCGTCCGCACCCATGATCCGCCCGGCGAGATACTGCTCATCCGGCCCGTTGAAGACGATAAAATCTTTTCCGCCTTCTTCCTTGAAATGCATGATATCCTGAACGGATTCGGAGGAGCATTTAATCCCCGCGACCCGCTCGTTTTGAAGCATGCGCCGGAACATCGGCATCGACAGGCTGTATCCTGTCAGCTGCGGAATGTTGTAAATAAAAAACGGAAGGTCGGCGGCTTCCGTAATCGCGGTCCAATGCCGATAGATACTTTCTTCGCCGGGGCGATAGTAAACGCAGGGGACGGCGGAGGTTGCGTGCGCTCCGGTTTCCGCCGCGTGGGCGGCGAGGTCGACCGCTTCGCGCGTCGCCGCCGTCCCGACATGGACGATGATCGTCATATCCTCAGGCGCGGCCGATACGACGGCCTCGAGGATTTGCTTGCGTTCCGGGATGGAAAGGAGGAAGCCTTCGCCCGTACTGCCGCAGACGTACAGCGAGCGGACGCCTTTGGTATACTGGTATTGGACGAAATTCCGGGTAGCGGCGAGCGAAATCTCGCCTTTGGCGTCGAATGGCGTGTTCAGCGCGATCGTGACGTTCCGAAAACGGTTTACAGCATATTTTGTCATGGGTCCCTTTGCCTTTCAGTCTGACCGATATCAGAAAAAAACCTGAAAAAATTCAAACGATTTTATTTTTTATACCGTGATTCTGCGAAAAAGTGGGTGGAAAATCGGTCGGAATAATCGTATTTTTAAATATTGGTGACAGAAGTCATGCGAAAATGGTTATCATCGTCTTGTTTAGTTCTTTGTTTATTTCAACTATAATATTGGATGTCAGAAAAGACGTGAATCATTCCTGAACGTCATTTCATCATTCATGAGGAGATAAGTATGAAAAAAATGATTGTGTTGTTTCTTGCGTTAGCCCTGTTGATCGGCGTCCTCCCGGTATCGGCTCAGGCGACCGAAATTACCTGGTGGGCTTTCCCGACGTTCGCGACGGTCGACGACACCGTTGGTAAATACGAGCAATCGGTAATTGACGCATTCCAGGCCGCAAACCCGGATATCACCGTCAAGCTCGAAATGATTGACTTCCAATCCGGTCCGGAAAAAATTGCCACTGCGATCGAAGGCGGTACGGCGCCTGACGTTCTCTTCGATGCTCCGGGCCGTATCATTGACTACGGAAAGAATGGAAAACTTGCAACCTTAGACGACCTGTTCACCGACGAATACAAGGCTGATATAGCGAACGAAAATATTATCGGTGCCTGCTCGGACGGCGAGCACTATTATATGTATCCCTTTTCAACATTTCCATTTGTTATGGCATACAACAAGACCCTCCTTGAAAAAGAAGGTCTGCTTGATTTGGTCAACCTCGAAGGTGACCGTACTTGGACAACTGAAAAATTCACCGAACTCAATACCGCTTTAGCGGAAAAAGGTGTGATGGGACCGATCGTTTTCTGTCAAGCTCAGGGCGGCGACCAGGGGACACGCGCGTTCATCCAAAACCTCTACTCAGCCCAGATGCTGAATCCTGAAATGACCGAATGGACGCTGAATAGCGAAGCCGGTATCAAGGCCATGCAGTATGTTGTCGACGAAGTCAATGCCGGTCATTTAACCGAAGGCATTACCTATGCCGGAACCCCCGCTATTGAAGCATTCGTTGCTGGCACGGTTTCTGGCACACTGCTTTGGACTCCAGCCAACGCAAAAAACCACGCCGCAACGCTTGAAGAGAATGGTATTGAAGTCATTGCTATGCCCTATCCGTCGGACGATGAAACTCCAGATTTGGAGTATTACGTCGGCGGCTTCGCCGTCTTCAATAACGGCGACGACGCCAAAATCGAAGCCGCGAAGAAATTCATCCAGTTCTTAGCCGATGATAAAGTTGTTGGACCGCAAAATGTTCTCGCGAGCAATGCATTTCCAGTTCGAACGTCCTTCGGAGATCTGTATCCCGGGAATGAAGAAATGAAGTTTTATGCCTCATTGACAAAATATTATAGCCCGTACTACAACACGATCGACGGATTCGCGGGAATGCGTCCGGCGTGGTGGAGCAACCTCCAGGCGGCTCTGACCGGAGAAAAGACCGCTGAACAGGCGATGAACGATTTCGTTACTGACGCGAACAAGGCTTACGCCGACGCTCAGTAATCGTCAGTCTCAGGAAATTGAAAACTGCGGGTGGGGTAAAACCTACCCGCGGTTTTTTCAGGAAACGCGCTGAGCGCTCTCTCGCCAAAAATCATAAACTTTTAATTCGTCCGACAGGGCAACACTCAAAATCTACGAGGGAATTCCGATGCAAGCAAATAAAGTGATGACCATGAAGCAGGCAAATCAGCGAGAGGCGATAACTGCCTACCTGTTTTTATTACCCGCGCTGATTTTCTTCTTCGTCTTTGTCGTCGTCCCAATTGGACAGGGAATGTGGACCAGCTTCTTCAACTACACGATGAAACATTACCAATGGATCGGGATCGGAAACTATATTGAATTACTCAGCGACCAGGTTTTTTTGAAATCGCTTGGGAATACGATCCTGTTAGTTGTCGCAGCTGTCCCCGTGATCGTCGTTTTCAGTATTTTCGCCTCGGTCACGCTTTACGAAAAAAGCGCCTGGGTCCGTTCTCTTTTCCGCGGGATTTTCTATTTACCGGTCGTTACCGGTACCGTCTCGGTTATCGTCGTCTGGAAATGGATGTTCGACCCATTGACCGGTATTCTGAACTTCGTTCTCAAGGACGCCGGGATTATAACGCGCAACATCAACTGGCTCGGGGATAAACGTTTTGCACTTTGGGCGATCGCGCTCGTCCTTTTTACGACTTCGGTCGGTCAGCCGATCATCCTTTTTATCGCCGCGCTCGGGAATCTCGATAAGTCGCAGGTCGAGGCGGCCGAGATCGACGGCGCGAACAGAGCGCAGATTTTCCGTTACGTCGAATGGCCGGGAATCATGCCGACGACGCTCTACGTTGTCGTTATTACGACAATTAATACTTTCCAATGTTTCTCTCTAATCCAGTTACTGACTTCCGGAGGGCCAAACTTTAACACGAGTACGATCATGTATCAGGTCTACGAGACCGCCTTTCGCCTCCACCGCTACGGCTATGCCAACGCGATGGGCGTCGTCTTGGCGATCTTTATCGTTCTTTTCAGTACGGTTCAATTCCGCGTTTTCAACGCGAATATTGATTATTAGGAGCGTTCGTCATGGGATACAAAAAGTATAGTCCCTTTAATATCATTTCGACGATTCTGCTGTTGATCGTAACGTTCATTTTCGTTTTTCCGTTCTACTGGGTTGTCACCGGCTCGCTCAAGGAACAGCGGGTTACAGTAAAGTTGCCGCCGGAGTGGTTTCCTCTTTCGCCAACAATAGCTAACTATCAAACATTATTTAAGAACCCGGCATTACAATGGTTCGGGAACTCGGTCATTATTTCGCTCATCGCCATGGTGCTTGTCTGCACCGTTGCTGCGCTCGCGGGTTACGTATTAGCTAAGAAAAAATTCCCGGGACGAAACCTGATATTTTCAATGTTCGTTGGCGCGATGGCGCTTCCGAAGCAGGTCGTCCTCGTGCCGCTGGTGAAGCTGGTTTCCTCCTGGGGAATGCATGATACGCTCTGGGCGGTTATTTTACCGTCGGTCGGCTGGCCGTTTGGGATCTTTTTAATGAAGCAGTTCAGCGAAACGGTTCCGAACGAGATTCTTGAAGCGGCGAAGATCGACGGCTGCGGCGAGTTTCAGACGTTTCGCTCGGTCGTGCTGCCAATTGTCCGTCCGGGGGTCGGCGCGCTGGCGATTTTCACGTTTATTTCGACCTGGAACGACTATTTTCTGCAATTGATCATGCTGAACAGCCGGACGGCGCTGACGCTCCAGCTGGGGATCGCGACGCTCCAGGCTGAATTCGCAACCAACTATGGCGCATTGATGGCCGGCGCGACGTTCGCCGCGCTGCCGATCGTCCTGGTCTTCCTGCTCTTCCAGAACGCGTTTACGCAGGGGATTACGATGGGCGCGGTTAAAGGCTGACGCAGTATTCCGGGCGTTTGGTTTCAGGATTCGGAACGCGGGGCGGGAATTCCGGTTAATGACGTAGGTAAAAGCTTTCGTCTTCGGTTCCGTCCCGCGGTATGTTTCCGGCGTTCCGGATAACGTACCTTCGGAGCCCGTCGTAAGCGACATGTGTCGAAAGGAAGAGAACGGGACCGAACGAGAAAAGCGGAATGACGATCAGCGACAGCGGCAGCTTCCATCCATAAATGAAGCCGACGATCAGCGCGCTGAATAAAACGATCAGGTTGCGCGGGGCAGCGAGGAACGCTAATTGCAGGCTGTTCCTGAAGATGACGCCGGGGGATAAGTCGACGATCGCCAGCATCGGCCAGAGATAGAACGAAGTCGCCAGCCAGACGAAAGCGAGCGCAACGCAGAGGACCGCCGCGACCGTAAGCAGCGGGTTCCCGACGCTCATCCGGTAGTAAAGCGACGCCGCGAAGATCGAGGCGGCTCCGAGGATCAGGACGGCGAAACCGACGGCGAGCGAACGCCTGAATTCGCGTTTGAACGCGGTAAAATAATCTCGACGGAGCGAATACGGTTCGTTCCTGAAAATACGAAGGAAGACAGCCGCTCCGGCGACGAACGCGGACGGAATCCCGACGATCGTCAGGAACGTCAGGCTCATGAGAAGATTCACGGCGACGATGTCGCTGAAATGTTGGATGAAAGCGGAGATAAACGGTTTTAGCCCGAAGCGGTAAGTTTGGAGATCGTCGTCCATGCGAATTCCTTTCAGCGGTTGAAACGGCTGAAGCCAGATTAAAACGATTATAAACGATCGAGGAGAATCAGGATGATGAAACGAGACGAGTTTTTAAGGATTCAGGAAAGATATCGCGACGCTTTATTGAAGGATTGTATTCCGTTCTGGTTAAAAAATGGGATGGACGCGGAATACGGCGGGATGTGCACGTATTTGGATCGGGAAGGGAAGCGGTACGTTTCCGATAAAAGCGTCTGGCTGAACGGGCGCGCGGCCTGGGTTTTCGCGCTGCTCTGCGAAACGTACGGCGAAAGAACGGATTGGAAAGCGGCGGCGTATAGCTGTCTGGATTTTTTGAACCAGTACTGTATCGATCCGGCGGACGGGCGGATGTATTTTTCGGTGACCCGCGAGGGAAAACCGCTCCGAAAGCGCCGTTATTTTTTCAGCGAGACGTTTTATACGATTGCCAACGCGCAATCGTATCGATCTTTCGGAGATCTTCAGGCGCTCGGAACGGCGCGGAAATATTACGATTTCCTGCTGGCGATGTATGACGATCCTGCGGCCGATCCGTTCAGGATTACGCCGAAGGTGTACGCCGAAACGCGGTCCGGGCGTGCGTTTGCGCGGCCGATGATCCTGCTGAACGTGACGCACGAAATGCACCGCTGCGATCCGGAACGGGCTGAGCTTTACGAATCGCGCGGCAGGTCTTTGACCAGCGACATATTCCGGTATTTTTATAAAGAGGATTTCGGCGTTTTCCTTGAGTCGGTCGGCCCGAACGGCGAGTTCATGGCCGACGCTGCGGGCGGACGTACGATTAATCCGGGACATACGATCGAAGGGGTCTGGTTCCTGCTGAATCAGGCGAAGCTTTCGGGCGACGCCGCGCTCGTTCGGAAGGCGGCGTCGATCTTTGACCGGGCGACCGAGCTCGGGTGGGACGAGCGCTACGGGGGGATCCTGGCGTTTATTGACGCGCTGAATTTTCCGCCGGAGCAGCTCGAACACGACATGAAGCTGTGGTGGCCGATGACGGAGACGCTGATCAGCGCGGTTATGCTGCACGAGATGACGGGCGAAGCGAAATATTGGGACTGGTTCGTAAAAGCGGACGCTTATTCGTTTGAGCGGTTCGCCGATCCGGCGTATGGGGAGTGGTTCGGGTATTTGCGGCGCGATGGGACGCCGACGGATCCGCCCTGCAAGGGGAATCTGTTTAAGGGGTGTTTTCATCTTCCGCGGGCGCTGCTGCTGGTGGACGCCTGTTTGGGGCGGTTGGCGGATCGGGCGGCGTAAGGCTTATGGGGGCGGCGCGCCGTTCTAAACCGTTCGGGCTGCGCTCCGGAAGTAAGGACACAATTCCCAGAAACGACACGCCGCCTTCGATATCAATCCGGTGGAAAGGGGAATGCCTGATGAAAGCGCTTAGTATTCGTCAGCCTTGGGCCTGGCTGATTGTGTATGGTGCGAAAACCGTTGAAAATTGAAGCTGGAAAACGGCTTTTCGCGGCCGCTTTTACGTTCACGCTTCAGAGAAGTTTGATATGTCAATTCAGGAATATGCTGTCTTCAAGCGCGACCTTGAGGCGGACGCGAGAGAAGACGGTTTTGAACTGACGATGCCCGCGACGGCTGCGGATTTTGAGCGCGGCGGGATTATTGGATCGGTCGGCCTTGTCGATTGTGTGACGGAGTGTGAGGGTGAAGTCGATTGCTCATGGCATAATCCTGGGGATTTCGCTTTTCTTCTTGATAACGCCGAACCGCTCCCATTCCGACCGATGAAAGGAAAGCTTCATTTTTTTGAAGTTGAGGAGGCTGATTGAAATTGAACGGTGTGCCTGCCGGTTCGGAAATGACATGACGCTGCGGAAGGGGTGGAAAGTGCCCCCAAGGGAGACGCACTGTGAAAATGAGACGCGGGGAAGAATCCCGGCGTTTTTTAATTGGCAGCGCGAAAAAAAGGATTGACTGTTGTTGAAAGATATGGTAACATCTGAATTAGGTAAAACCTTTTACCTAATCATTTTTTTCTACATTTTTAAAGGAGAAAAGCTGCAATGAACAAGAACATGAGCAAAATCAGCAGGATGGTTATTTTTCTGATTCCGGTCTGTATCGCGATTAACCTGGTCGGGGGACAGTTGGCGATCATGCTGAAGCTCCCGGTTTTTCTGGATGCGATCGGTACGATTATTGCCGGCGCGCTCTGCGGACCGGTTCCGGGCATGATGGTTGGACTGATTACCAATCTGATTAACGCTATTTCGCTGCCTACGATTTTAGGCTATGCCATTATCAACGTGGTTTTTGGCTTGATCGCGGGGCTTTTATCGAGGAAAGGGATGTTCCTGACGTTGCCGAAGGTCCTGCTCTCAGCCGTGATTTTTGCGGTAATGGCTTGCGCGATGGCGATTCCGATCACGATAACGTTCTTCGGTGGCTTTGCGGGTACCGGCGCGACGGTGATTGTTTCTTTTCTGATGACGGCGGGTTGGGGTCTCCTGCCGGCTACAGTCGTAAGTGAGTTGTGTACTGAGCTGCTGGATAAATTCTGTACGTTGATGATATGTTATTTCATTTTGAAAAGTATGTCCGATCGCTTCCTGGTTAAGCTTCCTTTGGGGGATATTTATATCAGAGGCAAGCGAACCGCGAAGGCTGAATGACAGTGAGGCATGCCGATTTTTTGACTGAGGAGAGAAGAAATGGCGTCTGCTTTTGTTGAACGGTTTTCCGCGCCGCGGCGCACTGGTAATTTTATATTGGATTTGCATCCGTTGGTAAAGCTGAACGTTATGATCTCGTTATGCGCGCTGAACTTCCTGTTTGATTCGCTGTACGGCTCTCTGGGTCTTTGTGTTTTTTCTTTCCTGATAGCGGTCGCGGCAGGTAAATTCCGTTCCTTTTTTAAGATTTATTCAAGGGTTATTCTATTTTTCGGTTTATTCTGGTTTATTTTTAACGCGGCGTTTTCAGGAGGAGAGAACGTTATTTTTCAGCTGGCTGGGATTCGCGTTTCTGATGAAAGTCTCTTAAAAGGTTTTTCTTCCAGCCTGCTGATTTTAGGATTCAGCGGAATCTTCCTTCTTTTTTTTCAGCTGACGCCAATGAGTGAACTGATGCTGGCGTTTGAGAATCTGGGAATGTCCCGAACCGCGTCGTTTATTTTCCTGTCGACGTTTCAGAGCATTATCGATCTTTCAGTTAACGCGAAAATGATCATGGAATCCCAGAAATCCCGCGGCATCGAAACGGATGGAAATCTGTTCATTCGTTTGAAGGCCTATCTTCCTGTGCTTGGCCCATTGGTCCTGAGCGCTGTCGCCAGTACGGAAGAGAAAACGATTGCGATGGAAGCGCGGGCTTTCTCTGCGTCAGGGAAACCTACGCAACTCTGTCAGCTTCCAAGATTTGACGCTGTCCAGATTGGAATGGTTGTTTTAGCAAATCTGGCGCTGATCGTGGGTATCGTGCTGCGAGTTCGGGGGGTTTAAGATGGCGGCGGTCGAATTAAGAAACGTATCCTACGCTTATCCGCTGGCGGAAGAGAAGGCGTTGAGGAATATTTCGGTCAGTTTTGAGGCAGGGAAGCTATATGGGATTATCGGTCCTAACGGAAGCGGGAAAACGACCTTGTGTAACTTGGTCCGGGGACTGGCGCCTTATTTTTACAGGGGCGAACTGGAAGGAGAATGCCGGATCAATGGAAGGCTGCTGAAGGATATCGATTTCGACGAGCTTTCAGTTGAGGTTGGATTTATCTTTCAAAACCCGTTTACCCAAATCAGCGGTGTGAAAGAGACCGTTTTCGAAGAAATTGCTATGGGCTTAGAAAACCTTGGCGTATCGAGGGAAGATATGATTCGGAGAACGGTTCAAATCATTCGGGACCTTGGAATCGAAGATATTATGGATAAGAATCCGAACGCTCTTTCCGGAGGCCAAAAACAGCGTGTGGCGTTCGCTTCGATTATCGTGATGGAACCCCCGATTATCGTGATCGATGAACCAACTTCGCAGCTTGATCCACATGGAACGGATATGATTTTCGAAATTATTTATAAGATGAAGGAACGGGGAAAAACGATTTTACTGGTTGAACATAAAGTTGACTTATTGGCTGATTATGCCGATGAGATTCTGGTCCTGAACAAAGGTGAGCTTGTTGCGCATGGTCCAACACGGGAGATCTTGACGGACGATTCACTGCTGAATCAGGGAACGGCAATTCCAGAGGTCGCCCTGTTAGGGCGGGATCTGAAACTCGATGGACTGAATCTGCCTGAAATTCCGATTACGATTCAGCGGGCTGCGGAAGTCCTTTCGAGTTTTGTGACGCTTGGGGCAGGCTCATGAATCGGATTATCCTGGAAAACGCGTCTTTTCAGTATTCGCCGGGAACCTGGGCGGTTGAGAACCTGAATTTAACGATCGACCAAGGCGAAGCGGTCGCGATTGTAGGCCAGAATGGCGCAGGAAAAACAACCGCGGTGAAAATGATGAACGGACTGTATAAGCCTGTGAAAGGACGAGTTTGGGTAAATGGCGTTGATACGAGGGAGAAAACGACAGCTCAGATCGCAGCGCTGGTGGGCTATGTTTTTCAAAATCCGGACGATCAGATTTTTAACGCTACCGTACATGATGAAATTGCCTACATGCCGAGGTACCTGAAGCTTAGCGACGTCGAGACGGAACGGCGCGTAGCGGCGGCGGTGGAGCTGACGGGAATTGGTCCCTATCTGAACTACAATCCATTTGATATTCCATATTCCATTCGTAAATTTGTTGCGATTGCAGCAATTTTAGCTACGCATCCGCGGTATATGATTTTAGACGAACCTACGGCTGGGCAGGATTTAATCGGAACCCGGACTTTGAATCGGCTGATTCGTTATTTGCGAAGCGAAGACGTTACAGTTATCACGATTTCACACGATATGGAATTTGTTGCTGAAAATTTTGAGCGTGTCGTTGCCATGGCGCATCGGCGGATTCTCTTTGACGGTCGGATGGAAGAGTTGTTTGCGAACGACGCGGTGTTGAGAGAATGCCGGATTAAGAAGCCGCAGATCGCGCGGCTTGCGGACCTGTTGGGTTATCCTCCGGGTATTATCTTTCGGGATCAACTGCGGCAGTCTTTACGATCTCAATTGGGGAAAGGAGAAAGATTATGGATGAATTAGGCCAATTGAGGATAACGTTGGCGGAACGGCGCGACGAGTATCTGGCGTACCTGCTGGAATTGGTAAAAAAGGATACCCGCGATTTGGGGCATGGGATTAAAGGCGGGCTTGAAGCAAACGGGCAGGCAGCTCTGAAGGCCCTATATGAGCAGATGGGCGCGAGCAAGATCCAGGTCGAGGCTATGTCCGAAGAGCCAATTCAAAAGGCTCTGGCTCTGTATAACGAAGGAAATCCCGGGCATAATTATCAGGGTCGATATAATTTGTATGCGGCTTTTGAAGGAATTCGTCCGTTATCAATCTTGTTCAACGGTCATATAGATACGCTACCGCCTGAAGACGAATCTGCTTGGGATTTCCCGCCATTGGATGCGCATGTTAAAAATGGGCGGGTTTATGGGATGGGCGTGTGCGACATGAAGGCGGGTATCATGGCCGCCTGTCTCGCCGTCAAGCTATTCCAGGACGCAAGGATCCCGCTCCCATGCCGGGTGTTGTTGTCATCTGTTTGCGACGAAGAGGGCGGGGGAAACGGTTCGATAGTGGCAGCGATGGGCGGGCTTAAGGCTGACGCCGTCGTTGTCTGCGAACCGACAACGCGTCAGCTGATTTTAGCGCATATGGGCTTTGTATTTTTTGAAGTTGAAGTGTCCGGCGCAGCGGTGCATTCAGGACTGAAGGTCGACGGGGTCAGCGCGATTGAGAAGGCTGTGAAACTCATGGCAGCGTTGGACGAGCTCGAACGTGGGTGGCTCCTGAGGTATAAACATCCGCTTTTGCCTCCGCCTTCCGGCAACGTAGGCGTGATTCGAGGCGGTGAGAATGGCTCGACTGTTCCAGATAAGTGCGTGTTTAAAACCTGCGTTCATTATCATCCGAAAACGATGAGTTACGAGAGCGTTGTGGCTGAAGTTCAGGGATGTATCGATCGATGCTCCAGCGGGGACGTCTATCTGGAGGCGCATCCCCCCAAGGTCACGGTATATCAGGCTGGCGGACCTTTTGAAATGGAGCCGGATCACGCGCTGGTTCAAAGCTTCGTGCATGCGTACGAGGATGTTTTCGATCGGACTCCGGACATCGTCGGGTCTCCGGCGGGATGCGATTCTCGGACCTGGCGAAGGATTGCGGGGTGCCCTACGATACAGTATGGCCCTGGTTCATTGCGTCAATCACATGCGGCGAATGAATATGTTGAAGTTGAAGAATATTTAGATACGATCCTGCTATACGCGGGGCTGATTTTACGATGGGGAAGAAAAGATGATAACGAAGGAAATAAAAATGGCTAAGAAAATTTTGATCGCGGGCGAATCCTGGACGAGCGTCACGACGCATATCAAGGGCGCCGATACCTTTATCACTTCCGTTTACGCGGAGGGGGCGGATTATTTACGGGAAGCGTTGGAATCGGGCGGCTATGAAGTAACCTACGTCCCGAATCATCACGCGCAGGATGGTCTTCCTTTTACGGGTCAGGAGTATGCCGCTTACGACGCGGTTATTCTTTCGGATATCGGTTCGAATACGCTGTTGCTGCCGAGCGCTACGTTTGGCCGGAGTGAGAAACGTCCGAATCGTTGTCAGGCGATCCGCGATTATGTCCTGGACGGCGGGGCGCTTGTGATGATCGGTGGGTATATGTCGTTTACCGGAATCGACGCTAAAGCGCGTTATGGTTCGACGGCCTTGGCAGACGTACTTCCGGTTGTCTGTCTGGAGATGGATGACAGGCGTGAGCATAGCGAAGGCGTGTATGGCGTCGTGACGAAAGATCATCCGCTGACGCAGGGAATTGTTGGGGACTGGCCGGCGCTTTTAGGCTATAACAGGACGCTGCCAAAGGCCGGCTGTGACGTTGTCGCGGAGATCGAGGGTGATCCGCTGATGGCCGTCGGCGATTTCGGCAAGGGGCGGAGCGCGGTTTTCACGTCGGATTGCTCGCCGCATTGGGCGCCGATGGAATTTGTTTCATGGGCGCATTATAAAACGATCTGGCTCAATATACTGGAATATATTTGCGGATAGCGTCAGATTTTTCCATTAACTGGATTATGAAGGACCTCCTCACAGCTGCGGTTCAAAATGGGGAGGTCTTTTATAATTATGGATGGGGAGGCTTTTACGAAAGGTGTATAGGAGGACGTTAAATCGATCTGAAAGCATAGGAACGGAGGCTGAAGCTTGCGAACGACGATTAAGGATATAGCTCAGGAGACCGGCCTGTCGATTACGACGGTTTCACTGATTCTGAACGGTAAGGGGAAAAAATTCCCGCCGGATACGAAGGATCTGGTTTTGGTCGCGGCGAAAAAGCTGAATTATCGTCCGAATCAGTTGGCAGTTGGCCTGCTGAAAAAGCATACGCAGACGTTAGGGCTTATTATTCCGGATATCAGCAATGTTTTTTTCTCCGAATTTGCCAAAGGAGTTGAGGATCGGGGCAGAGAAGAACAGTACAGTATTATATTATGCAACTCGGATGACCGATTTCATCAGGAACAGCAAAGCATCAACATTTTAGCGGATCGCGGCGTGGATGGGATTATCATCATACTATCGTCTGAAAGTTTTGGTTCTAAGAATGAAGAATGTCTGGTTGCGCTGCGAGCAACTGGGAAACCGGTCATTTTGGCGGACTGTTTTAATGAGGTCGTTGATTTCAGCACTATGGAGATAGATAATCGGAAGGGATCGGCTCTGGCGGTTGAGCATCTGGTTTCCCTCGGCCATTCCCGGATTGCCTGTATAACGGGTCCACAGGGGTTGAAAAGTAATAAGGAACGAATGGCAGGGTTTACGACTACCATGCGCGATCATGATATTCCGTTGGACGACCGGCTAATTTTTGAGGGTGATTTTCGTTACCAAAGCGGCTATGATGGGGCGCTTAAATTGCTGAAAGATTGTCCGACAGCTATTTATTGCCATAACGATATGATGGCTTTCGGCGCTTTGAGAGCCTTGCGGGACTGTGGAATCCGTGTTCCGAAGGACGTTTCTCTGGTCGGTTTTGATGATGTCTTCTTTTCCCGCTATATGGAAGTTCCACTGACGACAGTCAGGCAGCCTATCTATACAATGGGGCGGCAGACTGCATCTCTGTTGCTCGAAGAGATTGACAACCATGAAAAGGCCCCCCAGCATGTTGTATTTGCCCCCCGGCTGGTGGTTCGCGCCAGTACGGCCGCGCCTGCGCGCTGAGGCGGTGGCAGTCCGCAAGTGAATTCAGACAGGCAAAAAAGCTGGCAACGATATAGCCAGCTTCTTCGATCCCGCCGCATTGGCGTTTACTGATAATCCTCGATAATCTCGCGCAGCGTTACAACGCCGGGATAATCCGGCGGTGTCTCGTACGTCAGCCAGCTTTCGATCAGCCCGCGCAGATCTTCGCCCGCGATTTCGTTTGCCAGCGCGATCCATTCCTCTGTCGAGATCGTCCCATAGGCGTAGCGATCGATCATTGCCCGGATGAATTCATGAAACTTCGTTTCTCCCAGCGTGTCCTCGATCAGGTAATATATCAGCGCGCCGCCGTCGTACGCTGCGCTCGAATACATCGAGCGGAAATCCGCCGTGATTGCTTTCGGCCCGCCGACCTTGATGATCCCGTCGATCCGCTCGTCCGAGAACCCCAGCTCACGGTAAAGCGCCCGCTGCTTTTCCGGATAAAGGACGAAATTCCGACAGAGCTTCCCGATCGCAGTCCCGGTCTCGACAATTTCGACCGCCGTATTTTCCCCGAAAACACTGTCCAGCTTTTCCCGGAACGCGTCATTCGCTTCCTTTTCGCAGAGAATTTCCGCGGCGCGAATAGCCTGATCTTTCGTTACCGGGGTCAGCTCGTCGCGGAATTGCATTGTTAATTCATGAACAAACATGTTCGGCGCCTGATACGAGAGAACCGAGAAAGCCATCGCGTCATAAACCTCGCGGATCGTTTTCTCTCGGCTGTAGTTTTTCATGGAGCAGGATTTCCATTTTCCTTCAGCGTACGTCGCGAAGCCTTCTTTAATCCATAGATCGCTCCAGTCCCGGATCCCGACTAAATCGCCGATCCACTGGTGCGCTAACTCATGCGCGAAGCCATTCTCTAAAGAAAAGACCATATCCGAACCGTAGACCGAACGCGTCTGGTTCTCCAGGGCGCCGCCGAACGACGTATTGATGACGACGGAGCCAGCGTCGCGGAACGGGTACGCCCCGGTCATCGGCTCGAAACATTCCGCCATCGCTTCCATTTTTTCCGCGGCCGATTTGAATTCGGCGCGGGAGACCAGCTTTCGGTCGATAAAATCCGTTCGAAGAACGCCGTCGAAAATCGGGGCCTGATACATATCGAACTCGTCGATACAGACCGTAAATAAATACGCCGCCATCTTTTCCGTCGCCGCGAACCGATACGTCACGCGTGGCAGTTTTCCGCCTTCTTCGGCGTATTTCGCTCCCTGCGCGGAAAGATCGGCGAGCGATTCGGCGTTAATCGATCTTAACCTCTGCCCATCGGCATCCATAACTTCTGTCAGTCTTCCGTTCGCCGCGACTGAAAATTTCGCGGGAACGGTGACGCTGACGTTGAACGAAGCCTTATCCGTCAGCGAATCGTTGCAGGGGAACCAATTCGACGCCATGACCGGTTCGTTGACCATGCAGAACGGGTCGCCGTCCTGCCGAAGTCCGCCCGTTCCCGTGAAAACGGTCTTGCTTTCCGCCTGCCCCGAGTACAGGACGCGCAGCGCGATCGTTTCGTCAGCCTTCAGGCTCAGGTCGAGCGTCAGGTTATTGTCTTTATGCTGAAATGGGATGGATGCGTCGTCGATGGTAACGTCGCTGACGGCATGCTGCGTTGCGAAATCGAGCTTCAATTCGGAGAGATCGGTTAACGCCTTGACGGTTATCGTAACGTCCCCTTTCAGCAGGTTCGTCGCGTCATCCCAGTCAAAAACGATATCGTATGATTGAACGTCATAGCCGCAGTTCCCGTTTTCAGGAAAGAGCGAATCGGCGCGGCAGCCGAGATTGTCGTACGCGGACGCGGGTCCCGCTAACGCGAGAACCGCCAGGATCAGGGCGAGAAGTATTCCAGGTTTATTTATTTTCATAATTTCATCCTTTCGAAAGCCAGCCTGCGGCTTTTGTCGTCGCGGTTAATTATTACCATGCTTTGGGACTTCGTATGGGTGCAAGGTGTTTTTATATCCTGTCCCGGTCGATTCAATAGGTGCAGGCCGGAGCTGAGAGCGAAAGATTTTCCCGCCAATCATAAGTCGGGCAGGTCGGGGAGGTCGGCTTTCGCTGATTTTCCGTCGGATTCAATTTTAATGATTTTTTTGCGAGGCTGGTATGATTGATAAGCGTAGGAACGATACAGCTTTCAGGAATAGTTCAGGTTGGGAGGATGGCGAATCTTGGACACACGAAAAGAGCAGGAACGGGCGGAGCTGCACCGCACGATCTGGAATATTGCGAATGACTTACGCGGGAGCGTAGACGGCTGGGATTTCAAGCAATATGTTCTCGGCATGCTGTTTTATCGTTATATTTCCGAGAATCTGACGGAATACATTAATCGTGGAGAGCGGAAGGCGACCGGAGATGAAACGTTTGACTACGCCCGCCTTTCCGACTCCGACGCGGAGAACGCGCGCAGCGGGTTGGTTATGGAAAAGGGACTTTTTATCCTTCCGAGCCAGTTATTCGAGAACGTTCGAATCCGCGCTGCGCAGGACGAGAACTTAAACGAAACGTTGGCTGCGGTTTTCCGGAGTATCGAAGATTCGGCGCGGGGTACCGCCAGCGAAGAGAGTTTCAAGGGACTGTTTGACGACATCGACGTTAACAGCAACAAGCTGGGCAACAGCGTCGCGAATCGTAATGATCGGCTGGTTAAACTATAGGAAATCTCAAAGATTAACCGCAGTCTTCATACTGATGCCATTAAGGAATGTCTATTAGTTGATTTAATAAACGAATAGTTGCTCTGCAAATATGTAAGTGAAGCCGATATGCTCAATGTTTCTCTATTCAATAAGCGAGCTAAACAATGGCGTGAAGAAAATTCAGGTTTAAAGGGAAATATGAGAGACTATGCAAGTCTAAATGAACTATTGTGTTGGTTTGTCAATGATGCGTTACAAATTTGAAAGATGAATCTTAAGGAACTGAGAAGGGGAAAGCCAGGCGAGAGGACGCATCGGGAAATTGTTGTACCAATGGTTATGAACCTTCAGTTGTTTCTTAAAATCGTTTAGCGAATAGAAGGGATGAGTTGCGTAAAAGTACTCATTATCTTTACGGTGTGAACGTTCGACCTTACCGTTATGACGAGGGGTATAGGGACGAATGAGTTTGTGGACGATGCCACGCTGTTTGAGCAGCTGCTCAAACAGCGTGGGGCGATCGCGATTCGAGGTAAATCGGTTTGTGAATTCGGTACCGTTATCTGTTTGAACGCATTCAACCTTGAATTTGAAGGCTTTAAGCATATTCTCCAGGAAGACAGCAGAGGAAAAGGTACTCAGCTCATCGAAGCCTTCAACGTAACGAAAACGAGAATATTCATCGATAGCAGTATATTGGTAGTATTTCTTACTTCCGAATGAATTAGAAGCAATACAAGCGGGAGGAACGTGCTTGACATCAATTTGAACGCGTTGTCCCGGATATTGCATCGCTTCGTATGTCTTAGGAATATATTTTGGATTTTTCACCTTGATCGCCATTTCTCCACTTTTACAGAGGATGCGGTACAAACCTGTAATGGTGCGGGTATACCCTCGCTGGCGCAGTTTTACCCAGAATACGACTAATCCGGCATGCGGATTCCGTTTTCGCATGTTATGAATCAGCTTGAGCTCTTCTTCTGTATGCTGATTCGGATGACTTTTAGGTTTATGAGAGAAATCCCGCAAAGAATCTTGTGTCCCGTCATACCGTTTCATCCATCTGTATACAGTTGGGCGGCTGACCTTGTATTTTCTTGCTGTTTCACTAACTCCATGCTTTTCACAATACTTTACCATGGACTCCCTGAATCTAAGAATTTGTGTTATCGTCTTCATAGCGAATGGGTATCTCCTTTTCTTTGGTTTTCGCAGACTCAACTATAAACGAGATTTCTTCATTCGCTTTTCTTTTTCTCTAATTTGTAACGCATCTATGGTAATCCTACACTATGCAAGTCTAAATGAACTATTGGTACTTGCGGATATGGAAAGCTATAATGTAGTCCTAATTCGAAAAGGGATTGAGCAAAAAGAAAGAATGATTGAACTTAGAAAGCTTGAAAAGTTAAATGACACAGAATTTAAGAGTTTAAAATATAAGTAAAAAAGTAGTAGGTATATTATGAAATGGGCATTGGGAGAGTGTTTATATGAATTACAGTGCAGATAAACCAATTGATACAGAAGAACAAGATTTATTAGGAAGATCAGTTTTTTCAAAACAGTTAGGAAAAGCAGTTTATGAATATAATGCTAAAGATGGATTGGTGATAGGATTATTTGGAAAATGGGGAACTGGAAAGACGTCTGTTATTAATATGGCAGAAAATGAGATTGATAGACTTGCAAAAGAAGATGAAAACAAACCATTAATCATGAGATTTGTTCCGTGGAATTATTCTGATAAGGATAATCTCATTAGTTTGTTTTTTCAAAGTTTAAAAAATAAAATAGAAGTTCAAGGTAACGAACAAATTAAAAATAAAGTAGGAAAAGCATTGAGTGATTATGCGGGAGCTTTTGATGCATTATCGATTGTGCCAGTGGTCGGTTCAGGAGTTGCTGCAATGTTAAGGACTCTTGCTAAAGTACAAGGAACTAATCTTATGCAAGTTCCTGATTTGGATAAGACCAGAGAAAATCTTGAAGAGGAATTGATAAAAGCTGATAAAAAAATTATTATCGTAATTGACGATATAGACCGATTAACTAATTCACAGATTAGAGATATTTTTCAGCTAGTTAAACAGGTGGCGGATTTCCCTAATGTAATATATATATTGGTTATGGATAGAACCGTTGTTCGTCGTGCATTGACAGAGATGCATAACATAGATGGAAATGCATACTTAGAGAAGATTATTCAGGTTCCATTCGAACTTCCGGAATTACGAAAAACTAAATTGCACAATATTTTACTTATCAAGCTTGATCAAATTGTTCGTGATTTACCTAAGGAAGTGGTATTAGATGAAAACTATTGGAGCAAAGTATTCACAAACTGCATAAGTCCATATATTAATACATTAAGAGATATAAATAGATTGGTTAATGCTTTTCAGTTTAGGTATGAGATGCTATATCAAGAAACTTCTTTTGAGGATATGTTAGGTATTACAACTCTTGAAGTATTAGAACCAGAATTGTATAAATGGATTTGCAATAATAAAGATGCTGTTTGTGGAGGACTTATGCATGGTTTGATATCAAGTATGGGTGATAAACCAGATTATTGTAAATTGTATCATGATGAATTTGTAAGTATTGGAATAGATCCAAATGTGGCGATAAGATGTATTTCAACAATGTTTCCTGTATTTTCAAAAGACGTTGGCGAATATCAGTATGATTATCAATCGATATCAGATATTAGAGCGAGCATGAGGGTTGCTCATGAAGGAAGATTTGAATTATATTTTATGCTTGACTTGGACGATATAAAAGTTTCTAGAAGCATAATAAATGCATGCATCTTTGAGCTTGATAGAAAAGCATTGTGTACAGCTATTGAAGAAATCAACAATAAGGGAGATATTATCTATTTTCTAGAAGAAATCAGATCGCTAAGTGATAAGATACCATATGGGCGTTTGTCCTTAATCGCATCTGTGCTGCTTGATTTACACGGGGGATTTAAAGGTGAGAATTCAAAGAGCATTTTTTCAAGAGCGGCATGTGATGTAGCTAATTATTTTATAGAAAATATTATAAAAAAACTTAATACAGAGAAAGAAAAATATCAAATTATTCGCGCTGCAATAGAAAAAGTTGATAAAAATGGATTAGCGGCAATGGCTAGAATTATAAACGGCATAGAACTCTCATACGGAAGATTAGCAGGGGGTTCAGAAAATAGGGATAAACAAGCTGTAAGTTTAGCGCATCTTGAAGAACTTGAAAAAATTTATGTAGAAAAAATTCGTATTATTACAAGTTCTGAATCGATATCGGATATAAATGGATTTGGTCATGCTTTTTATTTATGGGAGAATCTTGATGAAAATGGAGTGACAAAATATCTGAAAAAAATATTCAAATGTGAAGTAAATAAACTTAAATTTATTTGTTCTATGGCAAGTAGGTGGAATGGCACTAATGGTAGTGGTTGGGGTTTTTATTCAAAAAACTATGAAAAATACATTTCACAAGATGAAGTTTATAATATCATACAAAGTTTTGACAAAAATAAGCTGCATGAGTTTACTGAAATTGAGCAAATCAAATTAGCTTCATTTGTTTTGAATTACCAGACGAATGAAATGGACCATGTTAATGAACAAAAGGCACAGAAGCTTGTAAATCGATGGAAAGCAGGCGAAGTTGAATAAGATAGTATAACTGTCAATTTGATAAATATTATGATTATGTAATATAATAATTTATAATATATAACAAATTAAATATTCATAATTTAAAAAAATTAAAATATATATAAAGATGGCATGTAACCATTGAAATTGATTAAAACTTAGTAATTGGCCCGGATCGCTCCTTCTCAAAGCGGCCAAAATTCTTGGCAGGAAAAACGTTCGTCAGGGCTTTTATGGCCAGGAGATCAACATTACGACGTATAATCTCTGCCGGATCAATATGTTTTTGCATGATATTGGTTATAATAAATTCAATGTCGCGCATGGGGATACGTTGATCGATCCGCAGCATTGGGACGACGAACCTTTCGAAGCGATCGTATTAAATCCCCCGTATTCGTTTGTTGGTTTGCCAATGATCTATACTTATCTTGCGTTTTAAACGAAGACCGTTATCTTCCATAAATATGGGGCGTTCGTTGCAAATGATGCAGTAGATAACACCTGAAAAAAGGATAAATCTGGAGTTCTCGTCCTCCAATAAATATTCTGCCTTTTACAGTTAAAAAATACTTACATCTTAGCTACCCGCTCCATCCGCGCCAGAACAGCTTCCCGCCAGTCGTCCGTCTCAAAATCAAGCCCTGTCAGCCAGTAAGCGTTCTTTCCAGCTCGAATCCCCTGCCCGACGTCCTCCAGTCCGCGCGTCTCGACGTTCCCCGGCAGCGGCGGGAAGCGCAGCACGATCGCAGCCGCCTCCTTTACCACAGCCGAAAGTCCGATTCGCTCGGCGAGGATCTTCAGTTGGATCTGATAAAAAAGGTTCCCAAGCGGTTCAGGAAGCGGCCCAAACCGATCGGTAAACTCATCCCGCAGCGCCTCCAGCTTCATCGAGTCATGCACCGCCGCAATTCGCCGGTACAGTTTAATCCGCGTCGTCCGCTCCGCGACGTAGCTTTCCGGAATTCCGATATCGAGCGGAAGCTCGACCGTAATCGGATCGAAAAGCAGCCCCATCTCTCGGGTCACCGCGATATCCTCGTCGGGAATCTCAACGCCCCTGATCTCTTTGACCGTCTTGACCGCCTGCGCCAGCATGCGCGTGTAAAGGCTGAAACCGATCGCGGCGATCGCTCCGCTTTGCTTATGCCCTAACAGTTCGCCTGCGCCGCGCATCTCCAGATCGCGCATCGCGATCGAATATCCCGCGCCCAGCTGTGTATTCTCAGCGATCACGTCAAGGCGTTCGATCCCTTCCGGCGTCGATTTCGTATTTCGGAAAAAATAAGCGTAGGCGCGCTGCGTGCTCCGTCCGACGCGTCCGCGAATCTGGTACAGCTGCGCCAGGCCCAGCGCGTCGGCATGATCGGCGATCAGCGTATTCGCGTTGGGAACGTCAAGCCCGGATTCGATAATCGAAGTGCTTAAAAGGATATCAATTTCATGGCGGTAAAACGCGTCCATGACCGCCGAAAGCTCCTTTTCCGGAAGCTGACCATGTCCAACGCCGATCCGTGCCTGAGGAACGAGCGCTTCCAGCTGCTGCTTAACGACATAGATTGACTGAACGCGATTATGGAGATAGAAGATCTGGCCGTCGCGTTCGAGCTCCCGCAAAATCGCCTGACGAACGAGCTTCTCGGAATACGGACCGGCATGCGTTATCACGGCGACGCGGTCGTCGGGCGGGGTCGTAATACTCGAAATATCGCGCGCGCCTGTCAACGCCATGTACAGCGTCCGGGGGATCGGCGTTGCCGACATCGTCAATACGTCGACTTTCGTCCGCAGCTTTTTCAGGTATTCCTTCTGCGCGACGCCGAAGCGCTGCTCCTCGTCGATCACGACGAGACCAAGATCCTTGAAGCGAACGTCGGCGGAAACGAGCCGGTGCGTCCCGATAATAACGTCGATTTTTCCATCGGCCAGATCGGCAAGGATCCGTCGCTGTTCCGAGGCGGTCCGAAATCGGGAAAGCATTTCGACCGTGACCGGGAATGGGGCGAATCGCTGCGAAAAGGTTTCGTAATGCTGCTGCGCCAGGACGGTCGTTGGGACCAGGATCGCGACCTGCTTCCCTGCTGTCGCCGCCTTAAACGCGGCGCGCAGCGCGACCTCAGTTTTTCCGAAACCAACGTCGCCGCAGATTAATCGGTCCATCGGCCGCGGCCGCTCCATATCCGCCTTAACCGCGTCGATCGCCTTCTTCTGGTCCTCTGTTTCAAAGTATGGAAACGCGCCTTCGAGATCCTGCTGCCAGGGACTGTCTTCCGGGAAAGCGTAACCGTCGACGACCTGCCGCTTTGCGTACAGCTCGATCAGGTCTTCCGCGACCTCGACGACCTTCTCTTTAACATGCTGCCTGACGTTCAGCCATTCCGTCGTCCCCAGGCGGGTCGGAACCGGCTCGCTCAGGTCCGGGCCGATATAATTCGTAACCCGATCGGCCTGATGAACCGGGACGTAAAGCTCGTCGCCCGCGGCATATAAAATTTTTAGAAATTCCTTCGATGAACCGTCGATCGAGCGCGTTACGATCCCGGCGTACTGACCGATTCCGTAATCGATATGAACAAGCCAGTCGCCAGGCCGGAACTCATCGATCCCGTTTTCCGACGTTTCGACCGCGCGCTGCGTTTTTCGCCGCGGAACGGGCCGTTCCCAACCGAAAATCTCCTGATCGCTCCAGAGCTGCGCCCGCGCTTCCCCATTTTCGCCTATCAGGCGGAACCCTTCGCGAAGCGTCCCGTTCAGGACCACCGGCGGTTTAAGCTCTTCTTCAGCGAGAAGCGCAGCGTCGATCATTTTTTGCAGCCGGGCGGACTGCCGGCTGACGATCGTGACCGGAACGCCCGCCGCTTCGCTTTGGAACGCGGCCTGGACCATGTCGCTCAGCTTCCCGCCGAAGCGCTCCGCCGGTTCAAAATCGCTGAAGTTCGCGGCGTTATCATCCTCCGTTTCGCCGCGCGCCCCCAGGTTCAGAAGATCAAACGATTCCATCCGGTCCCGTAGCTCCGACATCGAAACATACGGCTGCGGAAAATCCTCGGGGAGAAGGTGATCAAAAACCGACACGCCCCGCTGGCGTTCCGCCTGTTCCTCGATATCGTCCGCCTGATCCATGATCCGAAGCTCGTCGTCAAAGACGATCAGCGTATTTGATGGAAGATAATCGAGTAAACAGGCCTGAATCCGGTTCCGCAGCGGGATCATGAACTCGTCGGTTTCAATATCGGCGAACGTCCCATCCGCAAGAGCCGGCGTAAAAACCTCGCGCGCCGGAGGAACGAGGATCCGCTCCGCTCTGCTGGTGTTGCGCTGCGTCGCCGCGTCAAAGGTATACATCGCGTCGAGATCATCGCCGAAAAAATCGAGGCGGACCGGCGTTTTTTCGGTATATGGCCAAACGTCGAGGAGTCCGCCGCGCAGCGAAAACGATCCCTGTTCCCGGACGATTTCGCCGCCGGCGTAGCCGGTCTCACGCCAGAGGCGAGCCAGCGCCGTCGGACTTGCCTGCTGGGAGACACGGAGAATTTTCGTTGCTTTAAGAAACGCCTTCCGGTCGATCGTCCGCGTCATGACCGCCCGCAACGGCGCGACGATCAGCGGCGCCGCGGCCCCTTTCGTTTCACCGGGAAGCGCGCGTTTCGCTAACGAAGTCAGGACACGGATTCGCTCAGCACGAATTTCCGGGCCCCATGCGCCCGGTTCGTAAAAAAGCGGGTCCGGCGCGGGAAATATCTGGACCGGCCGGGACTCGACCCAGAACTGAAGCTCGTCGGCGATCAGGTTCGCCGTCGACGGCTTATCGGTCAGGATCAGGATCGGACGGGTTCCGACTTCCGCGAGCTTTGGATCCGAAGCAAGCGCCGCGATCAGCAAGGGCCGCCCGCTTCGAATCCATCCACGGCCGCCGCGTTCCAGGCGAAACTTGCGCAGCTCGTGAAAAAACGGCTGCGCCCGAATCATATCGAGAAGCGCGGCTTTGGAATTCATCAATCTGCTTTCCCGTTATACTTCGTCATAGCGCACTGAATCCCATCGACAACGAATGCCGTCGCCGCGTCCGCCGCGCGATCAAGAACGGCGGGGAGCTCCGCTTCTTCCTCTTTCCGGAACTTGCTCAGGACATAATCGGAAACTATCATTCGGCCGGTCGGATGGTCGATTCCACAGCGCAGCCGCGCGAAATCCTGCGTCCCCAGCTGCTCAATCGTGGAAACCAGCCCCTTTTGACCGCCGGATCCGCCTCCGGGACGCATCCGCAGCGTTCCAAACGGCAGGTCGAGATCGTCATGCATCACGAGAAGACGGGTGAGCGGAATTTTATAATACCGCAGGAGCGCAGAAACCGCCTGCCCTGAAAGATTCATGAACGTCTGCGGCTTGGCGATCAGGACGCGCCGACCGTTGATCGTCGTGGTAGCCGTGATCGCTTTCAGCTGAGCTTTGTCTGCCGCTGTCCCTGCCCGTTCGCAGATACGATCGGCGACCATGAAACCGAAATTATGACGGGTTTCGCGGTATTCGCGCCCGGGATTTCCCAACCCGACGAGCAGAAACGTTTCTCCGCCCGGTCCGGCGGAAGAGGAAGCCTCCCGCCTGTCTTTCAGTGCTCTGAAAAATTCCTCCATACCTCGTCCTTTACTGACGCCGCCCGAAACCCATCTAATTATCGATAACGATAGCTTCGAAGGTCGAATAATATTTTCAAGAAAAAGAAAAACAGGACCGTTAAGCCGGTCGCAATGAAGACCGTCAGGACGACCGTTCCGCTCGATATCGCCGCTGGATTCGGAACCGGCGTCGCCGTTGGCGCTGGCGTTATCTCCATCGAAAGTTTTCCTCCGTTCCCATATCAATCTTTAAGTGTACATGAGAATTCGCGGTTTAACGAGGAAAATGCGCGATTTTCGGTGAAAGGGGCAAAGGATGTGAGCTGTCAAAGTAATGCGGCCAGGGACGGCGGGCGGAAAAGCTGAAGTGCAGCTGCATTTACTTTGTCAGATTGACCAAGCCTTTCGGAGAAGCCGCGGACAGCGCGGAAAAGAAGCGGAACAGTGCTCTATATTATAATAGGCCGAAAGGCGGAACCATTTCCGCTGAAATTATCTCGCCCAAATCGAAGAGGTAGAAGCATGGAACAAAACAGCATCATCAGAAAAATCACCGGCGCCGTTTTGACGCCGAGACTGACCCCTGAAAATTCATACGCGCTCGTTCTTTCCGGCGGCGGAACACGAGGCGCATATGAAATCGGGGTCTGGAAGGCGCTGAAAGAACTCCGGATCCCGATTGGAGGCGTCTGCGGCACGTCGATTGGGGCGATCAACGGCGCATTGTTCCTGACCAATACCGTCAGGGCAATCGAGAAAATCTACCTGAATATCAGGATGGACGATATCGTCGAAGTCAACGACAGCGTCAACCGCGAAAAGGATCTCATGGCGCCGGAGAATATCAGGGCGATGGTCGGGAAGTTCCTGAATCAAGGCGGTCTCTCGAACGAAGCGCTGGCCAACCTGATCTCGGGCCATATCGACGTTCAGAAGATCTACCGTTCACCGCTCGATTTCGGCCTTGTCACCGTCGATATTAAAGGCCGCAAGCCGGTCGAATTATTTAAAGACGAGATCGCGCCGGAGAAAATGCATGAGTATATTCTCAGCTCAGCCAATTTCCCGATCTTCAAGCCGGTTAAATCCGAGGAGAAAGCGCTCATCGACGGGGGCCTTTACGATAACATGCCAATCAACATGATGATCCGCCGCGGGTTCAAGAAAATTATTGCGGTCGATATCGACGGGACCGGCCATTTCCCGCCGATTACCGACCCGAGCGTCTACGTGAAACGGATCGTTTTTACTGAAGACCTGGGCGGCGTTTTCGAATTCAACCATGAACGGATCGAACGCAATATCAAGATGGGCTACTTCGACGCGCTGAAAGCGTTCCGCCGCGTCGACGGCTTTTTCCATTATTTCACGCGGGTGTACTTCCGGAAACTCCTGGATTATTTTGATCTGGAAACGCTCCGCGGAATCGAAAAAGCGGCGCAGCTGTATAAAATCGACCGCTACCAGCTCATCAAAGACGATTCGTTCCTGAAAACCGTAGCAGCGCAGCACAAAGAAGCGGTCGCGCGCTATCAGGCCACCAAGTCGACGAACTGGCTGACAACCCTGATCCAGGATCCGCGCAGGATTACCGAAATGATCGATGACGGGATTATCCTCGGCTGGGCGCAGGAACAGCGCGACAGCGCCGCCCGAATCCAGAAGAACTGGCTGACGGACCTGATGTCCGATTATTTCGCTGCTGCGAAAGGGATGACGGAGCTCGAAAACTACCTCCAGGAAGCGCGCGAATGATCGTTCTCGTCACAGGCGCGACCGGCTTTATCGGGGGCGCGCTCTGCCGTACGCTCGTTGAACGCGGAGACCAGGTCGTCGCGTTTCATCGATATTCGAGCTCGCTCGCCGGATTGACCGACCTCCCGATTCAGCGCGTCATTGGCGACCTGACCGACGAAGCGTCGATCCAGGCCGCGATGCGCTATTATCCTGACGCAGTTGTACATCTCGCCGCGCGCCGCCTGTCGACCCGTTCGCTCGATCCGCTCTACGCGGTCAACGTCGTCGGGGCGCGCCTTGTTTTTCAGGAAGCCTTCCGAGCGGGCGTTCGCCGCGTTGTCTTTGTCAGCGCCGCCTCGACGGTCGGCTGCGTCGTCGGACGCGCGCCGGACGGCGGGAAAATTATCCCGGTCACGGAGAGCCACGGGACCGAGCTTCGAATCGAGGACGAACCGTTTACCGCGTCGAAAAAGCTGGCGGAAACCGAAGCCCAGTGGGCGTTAGCCTACGGACTCGACGTTGTTACCGTCAACCCGGGCCAGGTTGTCGGGCCGGGAGACCGCTCCCGGAGAAAACTGAACCTGATAACGCGGTTCGCGGAAAAACCGCCGGCCTTCCGCTTCGAGGGCGGAATCAACCTAATCGACATCCGCGACGTCGTCGATGGGCTTATTGGTGCGATCGACTATGGCGAACGCGGACGGCGCTACCTGCTGACCGGAGAAAATCTCACCTACGACGATCTTTATCGTAAATTGTCCGAGATCACGGGGAAGCCCGCGCCGGCGCTGAAAATCGGATCCGGCGCGGTCAACCGCTACTTTCGCCTGAAACAGCGCGCGCGCAGCCTTTTTCCCGCCGGCGGAAGCGATTCGGACCCCGCGCGGCTCGCCGGGAAATATTACTTTTACAATAACGAGTCGTCGAGATTGGCGTTGCGGTTGCGTCCGGCGCGGCCGATCGGCGAATCGCTGAAAGACGCTTACGACTGGCTGAAAGGAGAAAACGCATGACGGAAAACCTCTGCCTGGTTCCCAGGATCGAATCGATCGGAGGCCCCGCCTCCTTTCAGCAATCCTTCCTCCGCGCCGCCGCTGAATTCGGCGTCGAGGCGCATTTCGAGCTGGACCGCAAAGACGTCGGCGCTTATCTCGTTATCGGCGGGCCGCTGCGCCCGCTGCCCGCGCTGATCCGGGCGCGGCGGCAGGGCGTTCCCGTCGTACACCGGCTCAACGGCATGAACTGGCTTCATCGTGTTCAAAGCGCCGGCCTCCGCTATGGGATCAAAGCCGACCTTGCGAATTCGCGGATCGCCTGGACGCGCCGCTTCCTCGCCAGCGCAATCGTTTATCAGAGCCGGTTCTGCGAAGAAAATTGGAATGCTGTTCACGGACCTGTCTCAAAGCCATCGACGATAATCTATAATGGCGTCGATACCGACCGTTTCTCGCCGATTCGCGATCCTGAAAACTGGCGGACGAGCGAACCGATTCGCGTCCTGATTGCCGAAGGCAATTTACAGCATGGATCGGAAATCCTCCTCGGGAGCGCGCTGGACTGCTGCGCGGCGCTGCGTCAGAAATACGGCGTTCCGGTCCGGCTGACGATCGCCGGGAATGTCCCGGACGCGATCCGCGCCCGTACCGAAGCCGAAGCCCCCCGGCACGAATCCGGACTCACGTTCGACTGGAAAGGCGTCATCCCGAAAGACGAGCTGATCGCGCTGGAACGGGAAGCGACGTTCTTCCTGTCGGTCGAGCCGGAACCGGCCTGTCCCAACGCCGTGATCGAAGCGCTGAGTGTCGGGCTTCCGGTCGTCGGTTACGATACCGGGTCGTTAAAGGACGTCGTCGGGCCGGGAGGGGCGATCGCCGACCCTGGCGTCAGCCTCCGGAAGCTCGAAACCCCGGATTCAGCCTCGCTCGCAGCCGCCGCGGGAGCCGTTCTCGAAAACCGCGCCGCGTTCAGCGCCGCCGCCCGCGAAACGGCGCTCCGCCGCTTCCGCGTTGAAAAAATGACCGAGGCATATCTTAAGATATGCCTCGAGTAAGCGCTCGCGCGCCGCGTCGGCCTCCGTATCCGCTTTACCCGCGCTTCCATCCCCGGTTTTCACCGTTCCGAAGATCTCGTCCTAATTCATCATGAAGCTGAAATCGCCGCGGACCTTATACAACCCCTTCATCAGCGACGCCGACCCCTCCATCTTCCCTTCCGAAATGTCCTTCCAGCCCTTTCAGGGCGTTTCGATCGTCGCCGTCGCCGCTTTCGGACTCGACCGGACAACTTCGCAGCGCTCCGCGTCCATGATCAGCTTGAACGATACGTCCAGATCGGAATAGATCATTTCGAGAATGCGTTCCTTCCCCTGATAACTCTCCGGCCGGTACATCGCGCTCATCCCCTTCGTCAGAATAAACGCTTCCCGCTGCGCCGCGGTTAACGGCATTTCCTCGTCGGCCGCGTCTTCCGGCGCGGTTTCCACCAGAGCGGCTTCCGTTTCCAACGTTTTTGCCGACTTGCGCGGACCCTCGACGCCCCAGCTCAGATTCGCCATCTCAATAAACAGATCGACCGGAAAAAGCGGTTCTACGATCGCCCGCGCCGTTTCCGGAGAAATCCGAAAATCGGAGGCGTATTCTCGTCCAGCCTTACGGACTTTCTCTAAATATGCGTCGGTTGTCCCGCGCAAGGCTGGCTGTTGAAAGAGCTCGCCCATCGGGCAGAAGATCGTCGTCAGCAAATTCTTCGGCGTCATGATTGCGTACTGCAACGCCAACGCGTCAATATTCCGTTTCAGCGTATAAAATCCGGCGGTCGAAATCAGGACGACCCGCGGGCTGTCCGAACGGAAACGCTGCGGATGGGTCGCAGTTCCGTCCGCCTCCTGACCAATAAACGGAAGGCTCAGCGGCAGTGTCCGATCCAAAAGTGCCTTGACCTGGGACGGCATCCCGAAAAAGTACAGTGGGAAACTCCAGACGATCAAGCCAGAAGCGGAACGCCGTCAGGAGACGATCTTTCGCCTTGGCGCGCCTGAAGCGGGCGTCTTAAAAGGTTCGGCGGCAACGAATCGGAATCGTTCCGATCCGCCGCCGCCGATTCAATTCATATCGACGGCAATCGTCTTTTACGGAGCTTCCGTAACGATCACCATATCAGCGGGGCCGCCTGCGCCATCCGGAGAGGCAACCTCAACCGACTCAACGGCAGCGTCGACCGTCGGTTCAGCCGTCGGCTCATCCTTCGAGCAAGCGGTCATCGCAAAAACCGACACAACAAGTACAGCTAAAACGACTAATAACAATTTTTTCATGATCTCCTCCATCATTGGGCAACCGGCAACCCGACTTTACATATCCTATCCGGTTTTCAACGTTCCGGGGCTTAACCATACGGCCAGACCCCCGACTACAATTTAATTATAGCCATTTTATTTCTCAAACGCCGGAAATGATGAAATAAATGATGAAACGGATTGAAATTGACGTTCCTGACTATAATTAATCGTATGGCAAAACGAAAATTCGCGGATGAATTAGACGAGGACGAGCTCAAGGATCTTTTCATCGATCGGAAAATCCTCGGGAGAAGCGCGCGGATCGCGTCATATCGCGCGAACGGTCGCGCCGTAAACAGTGAAGACACCCCGATAAATCATGAGCTCAACCGGCGTCTCTCCGATCCAAAAAACGAACCGCGAAGCGGATCCTCGCCGAAACGGAAAATCGACCGGATCCTGCTGGCGGTTGAAATCTGCGCTGTAATCGGGGTCCTCTGGATCTTTTTCCGCGGCGCGCAGACGCTCAACCGGATCAACCGCGAAGCTTCGGAAAGCATGATCCTGCCGACGCTGACGCCGACGGCGATTATCAGCGCGGTCGTCCTCCCCGGCGGCCATACGCCGCCGGACGAGAGCGGGACCGCTTCATTTAATGAAGCCGAAATCCCGGCGCACCTGCGATCGCTCATCGTTCAGGGATCGTCAGCGCCGCTCCAGATACCCGAAGGCCGGGCCCGACCGATCCGCGTCCGGATCCCGGCGATCAACGTTGACGCGCCGGTAAACTGGGGCGACGACTGGAACGCGCTGAAAAATGGCGTCGGCGAAAACGCCGCCAGCGCCGAACCGGGGCAAGCCGGCAACCTCATCCTCTCCGCGCATAACGATATCTTCGGTCAGCTCTTTCGCGACCTGGATCAGCTCCGTTCCGGAGACGAAATTATCCTGTTAACCGAAAAACAGTCGTATACTTATACCGTTCAGGAGACGAAAATCGTTCAACCGAACCAGGTTGAGGTCATGAGTCAGACCGCCGACGCGACCGTCACGCTGATTTCCTGTTACCCTTACCTGATCGACAATCAAAGAATCGTCGTCACGGGGAAATATGATTAATCCACCCCGCGCGGTTTTACTAAAATCGGAGGATTTCTAAACATGGCAAAAAAGACTCGACGCAGCTTCTCATCTTCCGGCAGCGAGATCAGCGAAACGCCGGCCGGTTTCAATCCGGATTATACCTACGTCGTCAGCAACCTGAAACGGATCGGCGTCCTCGCCGTGATCTTTATCGGCGCGTTAATCGTCCTTTCGCTCGTTCTCTGACGGGCGCGGACCGTTCGGATCCACGACTAAAACGGAAGTTCCGATCCGCCGGTGCGGATTCGGTTTTTCCGTTTAATCGTTCCGTACCGGCCGTAATCAGCGCATGAAATATACCTTTACGCCGTTCCCCGGCGCCGTCGCGCCCGCCGTTCTCGCCGCAATGGCCAGGCCGTACAGCGTTGACGTAAATGAGCTTCCACGCCTGCATGAAATCCGTTTTCGCGAGATTTTCTTTTCGGACGCGGCTCAGGTTGCCCTCCTTCCGCAGCGGCGCGAAGCGCTATTCGAGCTCATCCTCAACAGCTTTACTGACGCCAGTCCGATCCTCCTCGGCGTTAACGGCCCGATCTCGTCGCAGATGATGACCGTCGCGAAGGCGCTCAATAAAGATTTCGAAATCCTCGATGCCAGCTACGGGTCTGTCTTTCGCAAAGCGCAGCTGACCAAAGCCCTCGATCAGGAGTCCTACAGCGCCATATTTTTCGTTGAAATCGATCCGTACAGCGGCGTCAGGCTCGACATTCCAACCTACGCCGAGCTGATCCGCCGGACGCAGCCGGACGCGATGATCTTCGTTGACGCGTCGTCAGCGCTCGGCGCGGGCAAACCGCTCCGCGTCGGGCCGGACGTCGACGTTTACTACGCCGGGCTGGACGGATCGTTCGGCGTCCCCGCCGGCCTCTCCGTCGTCGCGCTCAGCGAACGCGCCGGTCTCAAGACGCTCTCAAACGCGGGTACCGGATTGACGCTGAACTTCAGCTGGCAGCAGCAGCTCAACGAGAAACCGCCGGTCTTCGCATCCTGCCTCTATCCGCAGCTGAACGCGCTGAATAAGCAGCTGGACCTGATCTTTCTTGAAGGACTCGAAGCCAGGTCCCGCCGGATCGAAGAGATCGGCGCCGCGGTTCGGACATGGGCTGAGGAAAACGGCTTTACGACGCTCTGCGAAAGCGGTTCCGCGGCGGGCGTCGCGACCGTTCTTAAACGAAAACCGATCTTCACGACGCGCGCGATCGTCGACTACTGCGCCTCGTATGGAATCTTTATCGGAGATTGTCCGGATGAACTTGCGGAAGAATACTTCGTCATTGCGCATCAGAACCAATGCGACCGGGATGAGCTGGAAATCCTGCTCTCGGTCCTGAATAAATTCGTCGCGGAATATGATACCGAGTTGAAGATCAGGTCTAACCCGATTGCCGACTTCTTCCGGCGAAAAGCCTGAATCGATCGCCGCACGTCAGGCAAAATCGATCTTAATCATCTCCGCCGTATTCTCCGCGCCCAGGAGGACGCCGGGGATCGAGCCGCCGGGATGCGCCCCCGCGCCGACGAGGTATAACCGCTCGATATCCTTGCTCCGGTTCGAAAGCCGAAGCTGACCGTCCCGCCGAAGCTCCGGGAGCGACGACATCAGCGCCCCTGCGTACGACCCGACCCGGCCCGCAAGCCCGTTCGGATCGATATAAAACTCGGTTGCGATCAGCGAACGGATATCGACCGAAAAAAGCGAACCCAGCCGCTTCAGGATCAGGTCGCGGTAGGCGTACGACTGCTGGGCCCAGTTGACCCGTCCGCCGAGCGTATTCGGAACCGGAACGATCGCAATAATGGATTCGTTCCCTGCCGGGGCCTGATCCGGGAGCGTTTTCGTCGGAATCCGGAACCAGATCAGCGGATCGTCCGGAAGCGTCCCCCAACGGAAAACGTCGTCAAGATACGCTTCATAGTTTTCCGGAAAAAGGATATTCGTTCCGGCAAGCGAAATCCGTTCCGGAAGAATCTCTTTTGTCCCGATAAAATAGACAAACGCGCTCATTCCAGGCGTCCGTTCCTGCGCAAGCCGGACGCTTTCATATTTCGTCCGGTCCGAATCGATGAGCTCCCGATACGTCGTCAGCGTATCGACGTCCGAAATAACGATGTCGGCCTGCTGGATCGAGCCGTCGCGGAGCCGAACGCCGGTCGCCCGTTTATTCATGATCTGGATATTCTGAACCGCGGCGTTCAGGCGAATTTCGCCGCCCATTTCCTGAAAAAGCTGCGCCATACTGTCGACGATTCGATTCATTCCCCCGATCGGGACCGTCGCTCCCCATCGCAGGAACAGCTCCGGAAGCAGGGCGAAAAGCCGGCTCGACCTGCGCGGGTCACCGCCGGATAACAGCGGCCAGAACCCGAACAGCGCGCCGAGCTCCGGAGCGGCGAACGTCTTTTTCCCCAGCTCATAACACGACTGGTTCACGTCAAGGCGGCGGAACCAGGCGTTATTCCGAAACGCCAGAAACCGCTCGTCTACCACCCGTCCGCAGTAATCGAAAAACAGCGAATCAAAATTCACCGCGTTCTCTTCCAGATACGTCTTTAACGCCCCCTGATCCGATTCCTCCCAAAACACGTTCAGCGAAAGCGTTTCCTCCTGTGTCGGGTAGAACGCGAAACGCCGGCCGTTCGGAAAAAGCGCTTGAAAAATCGGGACCGTCTCGATCAGCTTGAAATAATCGACGCGCCTGCGCCCGACCGATTCGAACAGCTGATCGAAAAGGAAAGGCGCGGTAACGATCTCCGCGCCCAGATTAAATAGAAAACCGCCGCGCTCCGTCGACCCCAGAAGACCGCCGACGCGCCCGTTCTTTTCGAAGACACGAACACGGCAGCCCTCCGCCGCCAACCGGATCCCAACCGCCAGGCCGCCCAGTCCGGCGCCGATCACCGCGACGTTCGCCGACTTCATCGTCCTTTACCGGACCGCCCACAAAACTTCAAGCGCCGCTTCGGCGTTTTCCCGCGTCGCCTGCGTCCCCATATGTCCCAGGCGGAAGACTTTTCCGGCGATCTTCCCGAAACTTCCCGCAATCCCCATGCCATGCGCGCCGACAGCCTGACTGAACGCGTCGTACGTCCGTCCTTCGGGAAGATAAACCGCGGTCACGGAGGGAGACGGTACCGCGTCCGGCTTCGGGAAGAGCCGGTACCCGGCCTCGACGAGGCCCGAACGAACGAATGCCGCGACGGATTCATGCCGCGCGAAAACGGCTTCAAGTCCCTCGCCGTCCAGAATGTCGTCCAATACGTCGTTCAGCGCCGCGGTCTGGTTCCAATCCGCCGTGTTCGGATGCGCCTTCGTTCGCGGGAGATCGCGATATGGAGCGAACGCTTCGTACCCGACGTAGTTTACCTCGCGAATAATCTCCCAGGCGGCGTCGCTGACCGAAGCGAACGCCTGACTTGGCGGAAGCGAAAGGCCCTTCTGTGTCCCGCCTAAAACGATATCCGCGTTCCAATCGTCGCCGCGAACCGGCGCGCAGCTGATCGACGAGACCGCGTCGACGATCATGACCGGAATATCGTAACGCTTTTTTAACGCGCCGAGTTCGTCGAGCGGATTCAACGTCCCGGACGGCGTTTCGCAATGCACCACGGTCAGAACCTTCGGGCGGAAGCGTTTAATCGCGTCCTCGACGCGGTCCAAATCATGAATCGTTTCGTCGTAATCATAAGCGACCGTTTCTCCGCGCGCGCCGATCCCCTTCGCCATGTCGGCGAACCCTTCGCCGAACAGGCCCGTGCTGACCGCCAGCAGCGTTTCGCCAGGCTTCAGCGTACTTTTAACCGCCCCCCAGAGCACCGCCATTCCCTCGCCCGGCTGAAGGATGACCTCGTTTTCGGTCCCCATCAGGCGGGCTAATTTCCGGCCAACCGCGCCGTAAAGCTCATAAAATTCTTCTTCCTGATAACTCGCGCCAAAATCGCTCGTCAACGCCTTAAAGCTGACCGGATTGAGCCGGGTCGGACCGGGAATCATGGGAATTCGATAATTTTTCATCAGTTTTTACGCCTCTTTTCAATATTTTTAACGCGCTAAGCATAGCACAAAATAAAAAAGACCGGATCCCTTCGCAGCACGCTGGCGTCCGATCTGAAATTTCGGAATCTGACTGGACGATCAGGCGATCAGTGGCAGCCGGAACAGCAGGCGCAGCCTCCGCTCGCGCAGCCGCCCTGTGGAACGAAGCCCATACTGATCTCAGTCGGCGTCGGCTCGCGCAGATCGGCGATTTTCACGTCGAACGTCAACTCTTTCCCCGCTAACGGATGATTCAGGTCAACCGTAACGGTCGCGTCGTCAACTTTCAGGACGCGCGCTTCGAAATACTGGTTGGCCTCGTCCTGAAGATGAACCGTGCTGCCGAGCTGAAGCGATTCCGGATCGGCGAAAAGCGTCCGATCCAGCCCGATAATCGCCTCCTGATCAAATTCGCCGTAACCGTCCGCCGCCGCGACCTTCACGTAGCGCGACTCGCCGACTTTCATCCCCTCGATTTCACGTTCCAACCCCGGGATCAGGTTCCCGCGTCCATGGAGATAGACGAGCGGGCGTTCTTCCGACGCCTGGTCGACCGTATCCCCGTCAACCGTCAGTTCATACGCCAAACTGACAACCATATTCTCTTTTACCGCTAATTCATTCGTCATATTTCTCTCATTCCTGACCCGATCCGCAGATCGTTTTTCGTTATTCCCGGCTCCGATCCCGGCGAAGCTTCCCCCGGTATATCATGAAAACCGCGAGGACCGCGCCTCCAACCCACCCCCAGGGGGGCAGGAGAAAATAAAAGGCCAACCCGAGAAAAAACGTTACGCCAGCCGCCAAAAGCCAATCAGTCCGGTCCATTCCCGCTATTATATCATTCGGTCCCGGGCGGAACCGCCTGCCTCCGCCTTTTCCAAGACCAGAAAAGATTAGAAATTTATTAAACCTTCGTTTCCGCCCGATTCTTCCCCGAATCCCGCCCCAAAAAGGATTTTTTGGGTATTCTTATACGCGAATCCACCTGCGCGGGGAAACGCGAAAACGCCGGGCGGCGCTCGACGATTTCTTTGAAGAAAGCCGACTTATTTTATGATGAACGAACCGATCCAATACCGCTGTACCAGCTGCAATGCGCATTATTCAGATTATCACGAACGTTGTTTGAACTGCGGCGCGGTCAGAACGATTGTGCGGATCAGCGACGGCGCAAAAGAACCGGACCCGTACGTCGTCTGCGAATACTGTAAGTCCAGCTACGACCGGAAACTGCTGAAATGTCCCTCCTGCGGCGCGTCGTCGTCCGCGCCTGAGAAAAAAGCGGTCTCCCTCCCGGTCCAGCCCGCTGAACCGAACCGGATCCCGATCGCCGAGGCCCTCCCGACCGTCCGTCAGGTTTCCAGCGCAATTTCATCCGCGGCCGGATGCTTCACGACGATTAAGATGATCCTGCTGATCATTGTTGTTCTCGTCCTGTTATTCTTCGTAGCGATCTGCGTGCTCGCTTTTATCCGGGCAGCCTCCTCCGAAGGTTCGGCGACCGGCGCAAATCTGCGCGCCGCCGCTGCGCTCTGGGGTCAGCTCGCTGGCTGATCGGATGCGGACGCCGGGTCATTGATGAATCTCGCCCTGTTTTTCAGGATCAGCGCTGCATACCCCGCGATCAGGATCAGGCACAGCACCAGAACCGGATAGCCGGCCTCAAACCCGTAAGCGCCTCCGTTTAAACCCGCACGCGTCATGTTCGAATGGGTTGCCAGTACGCTCGTCGGGAGCTCGAACCCGCTGACCGCGACGCCCAGGACCGGACCAAGAATAAAGTTCCAGCCCGAATGAAACCCGCTGACGAGCCAGACGGTATCATGATAATAAAATAACAGACTGAAAACAATACCGATCAGGAACGTATTCAGCGTACTGAGCCATGTCGCGCCGCTGTTGCCAACGTGCCCCAAAGAAAAAAGCAGAGAGTTCAAGAGAATCCCAAGCAAAGCGCCAAGCCTAAGCGAAAGCTGTGTCATAATCAGCGAGCGCAGCAGAAATTCTTCCATGAAGCCCTGAAAGACAAAACCAACGAATAGCAACGCCAACAGCCAGCCGCTGAAACCCGGGTTCAGCGATGTCTCGATCACCCCGAAGAAATAATTCACGAGCCAGACGGCGCATAGAGAAATCGCGGCGAAAAGCCAGCCCAACGCATAGCGTTTAAAAAACCCATCCAGCGCCAGTCCCAGCGACTCCGGCGTTCGTTTTCCGATCGTCAGCATGAACAAAACGCAGCCAACCGTCGCAACAGCGTTCGAGATCAAAAGCGACGTGATTTCTGCTCCTATGCCGATTGAGCGGACGAGCCATCCGCTGCCCAGCAGCAATAAAACGTAAATCCCGTAGCATATTAAGAGCTTTCCCCATCCGGAACTCCTGATCCGCCGCGCCGCGTCAATGACCTCGTTTGGTTTAAGGATATTCAGCATGAAGCCTCCTCAATGAAATAAGATATGCTTCTATATACGGGGTGGATCCTCCTTCGTTGCATGGGAACCACTCCGTGCGGGGGGACTGGAATCTCGCTCATGCACTGTAAAATCAAAATACCGCCAACACGCGGTATTTTGATTTCAGCGGAGAGAGAGGGATTCGAACCCACGGTGAGTTTCCCCACACTTGTTTTCAAGACAAGCGCCTTAAACCGCTCGGCCATCTCTCCGAAAGCGGAATAAATATATCATGCTTTCTTCCGCCTGACAAATCGTCTCCCGCCTACAGCCCCGTTTCAGCGCGGCTCGGATAGGACGGCTGCGCACCCGGTCGGGACACGCTCATCGCAGCCACCCGGTTCGCCTTTTCGATCGCAGCGCGAACTGAATCGCCCTCTCCATAAAAAACGGAAAAGCTCCCCAGAAAGCAATCTCCCGCCCCCGTCGTATCGACCGCGTCAACGTTCAGCCCGGGAACAAGGAACGCCGTTTCGCGATCCGCGTAATAAGCCCCATGTCGCCCCAGCGTCATCAGGACTGCCTTCACGCCGCGATCCAGAAAGACCCGCGCCGCACGGGGCGCGTCCTCAGCGCTCGCGACCGGCACTCCGCTCATCATCTCCGCTTCGATCTCGTTCGGGCAGAAGAAATCGCAGAGCGGATACAGCGCCGGATCCAGCTCAGCCGCCGGAGCCGGGTTCAGGATCGTCGTTGCGCCGTACTCCCGCGCAATCTCAAAAAAGCGCCGGACGGACGGGATCGGGATTTCAAGCTGCGTCAGGCAGATTTTCGCCCCGCGAATCGCCGGACGCGCCGCCTCAATTTCCGCAATTCCCACTTCGGAATTCGCCCCGGCAACAACGATAATCGAATTACGGCTGTCCGCGTCAACCGTAATCGCCGCAATCCCGGTCGGTGCGCTCTCCGAACGCCCGACATAATCCATTCGCACACCAACGTCGCGGTAATTCCGGAGATATGCTTCCCCAAACGCGTCGTCGCCAACCTTCGCGATCATCGCGACGTCTGCGCCCAGCTTCGCCGCAATCACCGCCTGATTCGCGCCCTTGCCGCCGAAAACAGTTTTGAAGCCGGTCCCCAGGATCGTCTCGCCCGGGAGCGGCATCCGCGAAACCGTCGTCACCAGATCCATGTTAGACGAGCCTGCGATACAGATTTTCGTTTGAACCATGAAGTTCGTTCCTCCTCTTTCGCTCCAATGAAGCCAATCGATCCGGATCGGATCGCTGTTTTTTCTTCTGTCAATTCTAACGCCGATTCTGGAAATAAGCGACCGATCCGAATGGCATATTTATTGCATATTCAAAAAGACACGTTAAAAAGGGGTGGCTTTTTATCATGGCAAACGATCGGCAGCTAACGTCCAAAATCAATCGCCTTGGATTCCAATACTATAATGACACGGATCATTTCGACGAAGCCAGTCTTTCGTTCTGGCTCCCGAAGCTGACGGCGGCCGGGACACGTTGGGTCGTTCTTCCAATTCCCGAATCGGCGGAAATCCCGGAAAATTTCCTGCGCGAGATCGTCAGCGCCGGAATCGAACCGATCATTCGCGTCGGTTATTCCTTGAAGAATCTGCCTTCTCCGAGCGTTTTCCGCGAACGGATCGCGTATTATCAGGGGCTCGGGGTTCATCTCGTCCAGTTTTTCCATGCGCCCAACCTGAAATCGTCCTGGAAGGCGGCGGACTGGCGAAAGGCCGGCCCAGTTGAGCGTTTCGTCGCCATATTCCAAACCTACGCGCGAATCTGCGTCGAGTTAAAAGTCATTCCCGTTTTCCCGACGCTCGTTCCCGGCGGGGACTATCCCGATTTAGCCTTTCTCGCCGAATCGCTGCGCCTGATGAAAACCGATGGGAACGCGCTGATTTCAAATCTCTTCTTATCCGCCGACGCCGGTTTTCAGGAACACGCGACCGAATGGGGGATGGGCGGGCCGATCGTCGAAGCCGGCCGGCTGAATTTTCGCGAAACCGGGGAAGATCATCGCGGATTTCATATATACGAATGGTACAACGCGGTCGCAGGTTCCATCCTCGGCCGCCCGATCCCGATGATCCTGATGGAAGTTGGCCGATGGTCGTCAGAAACCGGACCGTTCGACCTGATCCCCGCGCAATCGAAAAAGCAGCAGATGAACCTTCTCCGCCGGATCCAGGAACCTGCGACCGTCGCCAACGAGGCCGAACGCATTCCAGGCTACGTTATCGCCGCCAATTTTTACAAGCTTCCCAGCGAGTCGGCTTCGAACGCAGCGCAATCCGTTCAATCGCTCGCCGGAGGGAATCTCCTGTCCGCGATTTCGAACGGACTTCGAAACGGGTTCGCGTTCACGGACGCGCCGGCCGGACGAACGATCCGATCGGCAAAAACAGTCCGGGAAGAGCTCGATTCCGGGGCGGCGCTTCTCCTGTCGCGGATTTTCCCGGATTTCTTCAACGCCGACGAACCGCTCCTGCGCCAGCTGATTGTGAAGCTGATCGACCTGCTTCGGCGGGGACTGGCTTTCCTCCGCGGACGGATCAGCAGCGAAGGATACTTCCTGATACCGGACCTGAACAACGAACTCGACGCCGCGCAATCGCAGCTCATCGAACTGTTCGTTAAGTCAACGAAAGTCCGCTCCGGGCATAACCTCAACGAGGCGATCGGCGCAAAAAAAGTCATCCTTTTAGACGACCAGTCGTTATATCCGAGTAACATTATCCACTTACTGCAGCGCAACCAATGCTCCATTCAGACGCTTTCGGTTGTGAAAAATGAAAGATAGAGGGAACGATGGAAAACTTGAACCAGCCGAAAACGGAAATCCTATTCAGAAAACCGATCATTAAAGTTATCGGGCTTGGCGGCGGCGGCGGGAACGCGGTCGCGCGCATGGTCCGGAAAGGTTTCGCCGACGTCGAGTTCATCGTCGCCAATACCGACGCCCAGGCGCTCCTCAACGTCTCAGGGGCGAAAAAGGTCCTCCTCGGACCTGACAGCTCTTCCGGAAAGGGCGCGGGCGGAAACCCGATCAACGGCGAGATCGCAGCCCGGGAAAGCGCGTCAGCAATTCGCGAAGCGCTAAGCGGCGCCGATATCGTTTTCCTGACCGCTGGAATGGGCGGCGGAACCGGTTCCGGCGCAATCCCGGTCGCGGCTGAAATCGCTCGCGAACAGGGAGCGATCACGATCGCGATCGTCAGCACGCCATTCTCGTTCGAAGCCGGCCGCCGAATCGCCAACGCCAACGCCGGGCTCAGCAAGCTCGCCGCGTTCGCCGACACGATGATCGCGATTCCGAATGATCAGCTGCTGAAAATCAGTCCGAAAAGCATGACGCTCAAAGAAACGTTCGAATTAGCTGACGACGTTCTTCGCCAGGGAGTCCAGGGCATGACCCATCTCCTTAACGGCTTCGGCGTTATTAACGTTGACTTCGCGCATATCCGCTCTATGCTCCTCAACGGACGCGGATCGATTCTTTCGATTGGCCGCGGAAAAGGAAAAGACCGGATCGCCGAAGCGCTTCATCAGGCACTGAACCATCCGCTTTTGGAACGGATCCCGATCGAAAACGCAACCGGAATCATCGCTAACTTCACCGGGCCGGAAGACCTCGGATTCGGCGAAATCGTCGACGCGATGAACTACCTGCAAAAATTGACAAACTACCGCGCCGACCTGATCCCGGGCCAGATTATCGATCCCGAAGCCGAGGATGGAAGCGTCGAACTGATTTTAATCCTGACCGGAATCGCCTCAACACCGTTCGAAACCGGATTCGAAAAGCCGAAAGAATATCAAAAGGAAATCCGAAGCGAAAACGCTTCGAAGACCGCGTCAGTTCGCAGGATTGAACCCCAGCCGGTCCAGAGCTCCGAAAACGTCATTACGCCGCCGGAAGAGGGAATCGCCGCGGCCGAGTTCTCGTATCAGACGACCCGGCGAATCTCCAGCGTGAAAACCAGCGTTCAACCGGAAAACGACCTCGCGCCGGAAGGCGACGCAGCCTTCAGCAGTCTCCTGTCGCCACTCAACCTGGGAAACGATATCAAAGCGGCGGAAGCCGATCCGTTTGCCGACTCGCTGATTGATACGCGCCGCGACCTCGACGTTCCAACGTTCATTCGCCGTAAGTTATAATCAGTCTTAACAACGGACAGGCAAAAGGAGCGAAAATCAGGATGAGATGGTTCGGGAAAGACGACGGTCAGGAAAAACTGATCCGCGATGTCGGGAAAAAAATATCAGGCGATTATCCGCAGTTTGCCCACACCCGTCCTCAGGTATCCAAACGTTCCGACGGCGCCTGCCTGCTCGTGTATGAAGAAAAGCTGCGCACGGTCGACGGTCTCTCGATTATGAGCCGTCTCCGCGTCGTCGCCGACGCGAATGGGGAAATATTGAAAATCTCCGTTTCCCGCTGAATCGAGCCGGAATTCTTTAAAGAGGAAAAGTATCGTAATCCTTTTCCTCTTTTTAGTTTTCCTACCTTCTTCGCTTCGTAAAAAGCCGGGTTTTCCGGTATAATCAACATCGAAACGCAATATTCACAGCATAAGGAGATTAAATATGAAGAGACTCATCCTTTTTGTGTTGATCCTCACGCTCGCGCTGACGATTCCCGCCGCGGCGCAGTCTGACACGAACGACTTGGAAACGCGCGTTACCAGGCTGGAGCAGGCGGTGAAAACGCTTCGGCTGAAACTCGGCGAACGGACCGGAACGCCCGCCGAAACGTCCGGTCCCAGCTCCGGGCCGGAAATTCACCGCATGAACGAAGTCGTTCCCACCGCGAACGGCGAATTCACGCTGAAGCGGGCGACGGTCGAATCTGGGATTCTGCGAATCGTCTTTTCAGCGCGGAATACGACCGGAGCTTCCGTCGAAATCTCCACCGCCGATTTCAGCGTAGAAAATTCGGAAGGCATCCGGCTGCTTCCGGAGGCCGCCTGCACAGGACCATTCCGCGGGACCGTTTTTCCCGGCGAGGAGCTGTCAGGGAACCTCTGCTTCGGGTTTTCGGGCGACGCACCGCTCCGGGTCACGTATGAACTTTCCGACGCTGTCGTCTGGGAACTGACGAAATAATGGGTAAAAGCCCGAAATCATGAAGGAGATATTTACGATGAAAAAAGCGCTTACGCTGATCCTCTGCTGCGCGCTGCTGATCGGGGTCATCGGCCGCGCCGCGGCGCAAACCGACGATTTATCCGTCCGCATCGCTGAACTTGAGAACGAAATCCGCCAGATCCAGAAGGAGATCGACATTCTCGTCGCCGACGGTACGCTTTCCGCGCCGGAAGAAGCCGCGATCGACCCCGCCCTGCTGCATGGCATGAACGAGCCGGTCGCTACGTCCGAGGGCGAATTCACTCTCCTGAACGCGAAGGTCACGAAAGATATGAACCTCGTCCTGACGTTCAAATACAGGAATACAACCGAGGAAGAAGTTTCGATTCGTAACTACAGTTTCTTCGCCCGTTCCGCCGACGGCTGGATCCTGGATTCCGTTTCCAACTATGACAATCCGATGGACGGCAGCGTCGAACCGGGAGAAGAATTGACGGGGGACGTCTTCTTCGAGTATTCGGGAGCCGCGCCCTATCGGATTTCTTACGAAATCAGTCGGTACCTTGGCGACGTCGTTGCCTGGGAACTCAACGAGTAACGCCGCAAATCAACAGGAGAACAGAAATGAAAAAGATTTTTTGGCTCATCTGTATCGTAGTCCTGACGCTATCCGCGCTCCCCGCTTCCGCGCAAAGCGGCGGCGAACTGGAACCGAGAGTCGCGGAGCTGGAAAAACTGACGGAGAAATTATTACTCACGCTGAGCGGGACGGAAGCGACCGTCGACCCCACCCTGATTCATCACATGCACGAGATCGTCCCCACCACCGTCGGTTACATGCAGCTGACCGAGGCTTTCGTCAGCCGCGATTCAATCCTGCGGTTATCGGTGAAGCTGACTAACACAACGGATGAACCGGTTGAATTCGATTATAGTAACCTGAGGGTGCGAAACGGAGACGGAACGCTGCTGGAATACGAGTACGACTGTCCTCGGCTCTTTGACCTGCTGGTCCTTCCCGGCGAGGTCATCCAGGGAAACGCCTGCTTTGAATATGAAGGCCCGCTCCCGCTTCGCGTTTACTACGGAGTTAACCCGTACCTGGCGAATCTGGTAAGCTGGGAAATCGGAGAATAACCCGCGGGTTCGAATTTTCAAACCGCGCCGATCCGCCCCGGATCAGGAAGACCGCTCCAAATTAAAAACCGCTTCAGCGGTTTTTAATTTGGATGAAACGGAAAGAATATCGCGATTTCATCATCGAATCATCATTTTTCAGTCCAGATACGGTATGATAAAAGCACGTTGCTTCTGAAAGCGTCAGGCTTGAATCAAATCGGTCCCGCGAGTCTTATGGTTCCATACCTGTATTGTATATTTTTCTCTGGAGGTGAAAAATGAGGACGTTTTATAAATCGATTGTTATCAGCTGCATTCTGGCGATCTTAATCATCGCCGCGCCCGCCTCGGCAGAGCAAGGTAAATTTTATCGAACCTTCTTCCAATCAGGCGATATTCCATCCATCGATCAGGCGCTCGTCGGCGACCAGATCGGGATCCAGCTTGTGGACGAGCTGACCGTCGGACTCCTGCGCCAGAACGAAGTCAGCGGGGCGATTGAAAACGGAATGGCCGAGTCGTTCGAGGTTTCCGCCGACGGCCGCGTTTACACCTTTAAAATCCGGCAGGGCGTTCCCTGGGTCCGCTACAACGCGGAAACCGACGCCGTCGAAGAGGCGCTTGACTGCGACGGGAAGGTTCGAATTGTAACCGCCGCGGACTTCGCCTATGGCGCCGAACGAACGCTGCGCCCGGAAACCGCTTCGGACTACGCCTACGTCGCTTACGCGATCGAAGGCGCCGAAGCGTTCAACATGCCGGAAGAAGACAAGGAGCCAGATTTCGCAGCCGTCGGCGTCAAGGTTATCGACGATTTCACGATCGAATATACGTTCGTTGAACCCGGCGTTTTCAACCAGAATATTATCTCGATGTGGATGCTGCATGCCATGCCCAGATGGGTCATTGAAGGAGACGCCTGCACCGAGGGCGTCGCGGAACGCTGGACCGAGAGCGAGACGTATCAGGGCTACGGCCCGTTCACGCTCAAAGAATGGATCCATGATTCGCACCTGACCATCCTCGCGAATCCCTTCTGGCCCGGGACAGAAGAAATCCCAGCGCCGACAATCGCCGGCGTTATTGTCCATATCATGGACTCGTCCGCCGGATTGTCCGAGTATGAAGCCGGGAACATGGACACCGCGGGAATCACCGCCGCGGATTACGATCGAATCATGACCGATCCGGTCCTCTCCGCCGAAGTCGTCGACCTGAAAGGCGACGTCGGGACGGAATTCCTGATCTTCAATCCGAACCTTCCCCCGACCGACGACGTCCGCGTCCGGAAAGCGTTAGCTTACGCGATTGATCGTGACGCAGTTGTTGCGACGCTGAAGGCCGGAATGACCGCCAAAGCGTTTATTCATCCGGGCGTAACCGGCGCGCCGGTCAGCGATGATCCCGACTTTGGCGCAAGCTTCGATACCGGAAAAGCTCGGGAACTGATCGCCGGTTACTGCGCAGAGAAGGGTATTACGCCCGCGGACATCACCGTTACCGTCGCGTATAACACGAGCGAAAGCCGAAAAATGTATATGGAACTGCTTCAGTACATGTGGTCCGATTCGCTGGGAATCAACGTCGAGCTGAAAAACAGCGAATGGAAGGTTTATAAGGTTGAACGCGAGGAGGGGACCTCGAACGTCTACCGCTCGACCTGGGTCCAGGATTACATGGACGCCAATAATTTTACCCGGGACGTTTTCCTCTGTGGCGCGTCGTATCAGGCCGTAACCGACTGGCCGAGCGTTGGCTGCGTTGAAAGGGATGACCCGCTCTTCCGGGAATACGAGGAAGTCGTCCTGACGGCGGCAAGGGAGCTCGACCCGGAAAAACGCGTGGAGCTGTATACGCGCTCGGACGAAATCCTGATCAACGAAGCGGCGATCGTCACGCCGACCTATTATTACGGTGGACCGTTCCTGCGGAAACCGAATATCAAGGCTCCGGAATCGCTGACCGGATATGAACGCTGGGAAAAATGGACGATAGAGTAAGAAAAACTGACATTTAATATTTAATCCAAAGAAGAAGCCGCGGAGCGTTTCACGCGGCTTCTTCTTTGTGTCGCGCTTCTTTTCTACTGGATAAAGCGGTTGACGACTGTCAGCCCGTTTTCCTCTTTCTCGTATCCTTCCGGAACGAAATCCAGACCGTAGGCGTTGACCTCCTGAACCGAAAAGATATAAGGAGCGCCCGCGCGGTTAGTCGATTCCAGATTCGCCCAGGCGACGCTCCTGACCGATCCGTTCAGCTGCTTCAGGATCGCGTCCGGGACCTCCTCCAGCGGCCCGCCCTCAACGTTCCGGAAAAGCTTGAACCAGACCGCAGGAACGTCCGCCGGCGCATCGACCCATTCGATCTCGGCCACCGCCGCGCCATTCATCGGAATCATGTACGTATTCGTCACGCGGAGCCCGCTCTCGCTCTTCACGTAATTCACCGGCACCGTGTCACGCCCCAGACTATCCACCTCGCGAACAGAAAACTGGTAAGGAATGCCGTTGATATCGGTCGATTCCAAACCGTCCCAATGCGCTGTTGTCATGCCGCTCGGAAGCTCGACGATCTTCGATCCGGGGATCAGGATTTCGGCTTCATCGCCAATGCGCCGGTAAACCCGGAACCAGGTTGTCGGACGATCGTCTTCCGGCCCGTCAACCCAGACTTTCGTCGCGTCGACGACTCCGTCGGTCGGGATAATGTATGTATTGATAACGACCTGGCCGCTGAGCTTCTTCAGGTAACCGGGCGCGTTCGTCGGCTCGCCGGCCTCATCAACGATCTGAATCGTAAATAAATACTCGTTTCCGTAAATATCAATTTCCTCCAGATCGGTCCATTCGACCGACGTCGTACCGTTCGGAAGCACCTTGATTTCCGCATTCGGGACATCCTCCGGGTAGCCGATATCGATCTGGCGTTGGAGCTTGAGGCGGACGGTCGGGCGATTATCCTTCGGGCCGCCTTTCCACTGTACCGTTCCGCGTGCCGTTCCTGTCTTCGGTACGACGAACGTATTCGTCACGGTCAGCCCGTCGACCGCCGTCACGTAGCGGTCGAGTACGAGGTCCCCGCCCTGCTCGTTAACCGGACGGACGCTGTAGAAATACGGCGTTCCCGCGATATCCGTCCGCGGAAGATCGGTCCATTTTACAACCGTCACGCCATTAACGAGCGCCTTTACGACCGCGTCCGGAACGGTCTCAATGACGCCGTTTTCGCCTGACTTTCGGAAAAGCTTCAGATAAACCGTCGGGCGCAGGATCGTTCCGCCCTGCCAGACGACATGGCCCTCGGCGTCGTAATCGAACGGGATCTGGTACGTATTGACGACCGACATTCCGTTTTCAGTCTTGAGGTAATCCTTCGGCGCCGCGCTCTTCCCGGTTTCGTCCGTTTCCATAACGCTGAACGTATACGTATTTGCCTCCGCGTCGGTCGCTTCAAGGTTGTCCCAGGACGCCGTCGTCATGCCATGGATCATTTTGACGATTGGCGCGTCCGGAACCGGGCCCGGCGCCCCTCCCGCCACGCTGCGCATCAGCCGCAGCCAGGTATCAGGGCGATGCGATCCGTCGCCGTCAACCCAGCTCAGCGTTGCCTGCGCGCTGGCATAGCGCGGAATGATATAACGATTCGTAATCGTCATCCCGTCCTCAATCTTTTCATAGTTGGCAAGGAAAAAAATCTCCCCGGCCGCGTTGACGAGGCGCACGCTGAATTCGTAAGGCCGGCCGTCGAGATCGGTCGCGTCCAGATTATCCCAGGTAACGCTGCTCTCCCCCGCTGGAACGGCTAAAATCTGCGCGTTGGGAACGGCCTCCGGGATCGCGTCCGGATCGCTCCTGCGGAAGAGGCTGAGCCAGATCGGCGGACGGTTATTCTTCGGACCGTCGATCCAGTTGACCCGCGCGGTTGCGGAGGCGTCCGTCGGAACGATAAAGACGTTCCGAACGATCAGCCCGTCGATCAAACTCGAATAATCTGGAATCGTCGTTTCCTCGTTCTGATTATTGACGATCCGAACTGAGAACTGATAAGGATTCCCGTTCAGGTCGCCGACCTCTAACCCATCCCAATGGACCGTTGTCATGTCGTTTTCGACCATGCGGCGCGGCGTATTCGGGACCGGTTCCGCTTCCCCGCCCATAACTGACCGGACAAGCGCTAACTGGAACGACGGGCGCGGAACGAGCGCCCCGTTCATCCATTCGATCGAGGCTGTCGCTTCCGCGTTCGTCGGGATCACGTATCGATTGACAACCGTCATCCCATTGACCAGCGCCGAATAATTTTCTGGCTCGGACGACTCGCCTTCAGAGTTGACGACGGAGACCGAGAAAATATACGGATCGCCGTCGATCGTCGTAACCTCTAATCCGGTCCAATGAACCGTCGCCACGCCGTTCGGAACGGACTGGATCGTCGCTTCCGGGACCTCCTCCACGGAAGCGCCTTCGATACGACGGTTCAGCTTCAGGTAAATTTCCGGACGGGAATCCTCCGGACCATTTTCCCAAAGAACCGTCGCGACCGCGCTTCCGTCTCTCGGGACGATATACGTATTGGTAACGATCGTCCCCATCTCCGCCCGCTCATACCCCAAGGGATTTTCCGGAACGAAAACGCCGTCGCGAAGCTGGCCCTCGATGACCGTAAAATTGTAGGCGCTGCCGGCAAGGTCCGTTCGTTCCAGCCCATACCAGGCGGCCTGTGTCGTGCCGGACGGAATTTCGATCGGTTCAGCGCCTGGAATATCCTGCGGTTCGCCGCCTTCGACCGCGCGCCGCGGCTTGAGCCAGACGGTCGGACGTTCTCCCCGGATCCCGCCATTCCAGATGATTTCCGCCTGAATTTCGCCATTCGTCGGAATAATGTACCGATTCGTCACGGTCAGCCCGTCCGCCGTCGTTTCGTAATCGTCGAGCCGGAGCGGTCTCCCGTTGGAAGCGACCGGTTCGACGCTGAACGTATACGGATTCCCGAAACGGTCCGTCCGTTCCAACTTCTCCCAGGAAGCGGTCGGCGCACCGTTTTCAACTTTCACCAGACCGACGGTCGGAACCGGTTCACGCTCTTCCTCTTCCGACTGCCGATAAAGCCTGAGGTAGATCGTCGGACGGTTTGCGGTCGATCCGTTCGTCCAATCGATAACCGCCTTCGCGGACGCGTCCGTCGTCACGATAAACGTATTCGTAACGTTCAGCCCGTCAACCGAAACGGCGTAAGCGTACGGATCCCGGGGAACAAATTCCCCGTTTTCCGTTTGGCCAACGCGGACGGAAAACGTATAGGGATTCCCATCGAGGTCGGTCTCTTCGAGCCCGCTCCAATCGCCTTCGGTCTCGCCCGCGGAAAGCGCGATCGTGTCCTGATCGGGGACCGGTTCCGCTTCACGCCCTGCCGCGCTGCGCATCAATTGCAGGTCGATATCCGGCTTTTCCGTCGGGCCGTCGACCCAGAGCACCGACGCTTTCGCGCTTCCGTTCGTCGGCGGGACGTAGGAGTTCGTAACCGTCAGTCCGGTTTCGGTCTTCGTATAATTCGGCGGCGTAAAATCGTCGCCAGCCAGATTCACCTGCCGGACCGAGAAGATATACGGTTCTCCCTGGATCGTCGTCATTTCCAGCCCGTTCCAGATAATTTTCCCATCGATCTTGGAAAACCGCGCGATCGTCGTATCGGGAGCGACGCGCGCTTCGGTCTGTCCGGCTAACTGGCGATAAAGCCGTCCGAATACGGTCGGGCGGTTGTCCGGATCGCCGTTCAGCCATTCGACCTGCGCGACGACCTGCCCATCGTTGCGGACGACATACTGGTTTGTGACCGTGAGTCCGTTAATAGCCGTATCGTAATCTTTCAAGCGCGCCTGCTTAAACGTACCGTCCTCGATAATCCCCTGCCGGACGCCGAACCGGTAAACGTCGCCCTTGAGCGACGTTCTTTCCAGGCCGCTCCAGGACGCCTCGGTCAGGCCCGAATCAAGAACGACGGGATCGACGCCGGGAACGGCTTCCTCCCCACCGAATCCAACCCGCCGTGTCAGCTGGAGCGCGACGGTGGGCCGCGCCTCCGGCCCATCGCGCCATTCAACCGCAGCTTTCGCCTCGCCGTCTACCGGGATCGAATACTGATTCCGAATTGTCAACGAATCCGGATAGGACGAAACGTAATCCGGAACCGGCTCCGCGAGCCCGATCCGGAATGCGCGCGGATTCCCGTGCAGGTCGGTTACGGCGACGTCACGCCAGATATATTGAAGGTCCCCATCGGTGACGGTCGCCGGTTCTGAAAAGACTGGCGTGTCGTTCTGATATAAAACGACTTTCAGATCGGGACGCCGGACCGGCCCGTCAACCCATTCGAATTTTCCGACGATATTCGCCGTTTCGGGCGTAAACCGATTGACCATGACGACCTCGATCGCTTTCGCGACCTCCGAAAGCTGGATTTTACCGTCCTGCGGTCCGCCGGCGGCCTCGTATCCGTCGGACAACTTGCTCCTCGTGATCTGATACTCGCCGTAAATCAGCTCGCTGAGCGTGACGGGGGCCTGTTCCGAGAGGGTAATTTTCTGATGATATCCGTTCGGCCCTTCGATAATATAATTGAACTCGCGGGAATCGTTTTCGATTCTGGCGCCGGACGGATCGATCAAATCCTGCCGGAAGGTCAGGATCCCTCCCGGCTTAATCTGATTCACGATCGTCAGGCTAACCGGTTCCGACTCCGGCGTCAGCGTAAACGAACTCGGCAGGATCATAACCGAATAATCGTCGATCGATCCGAGGTTCGTATCCGTTTCGACGACTTTGTACGTTCCGGGCGTGTCCAAATCCAAAATCATTTTCGTTTCATACGCGCCGATTTCGTAAACCTTCCTCTGATTCTCCGTCGTCAATTCAATTGTGAATTTCCGGTCCGGTTGGTTCACGAACTGATTCATTCCATCTAACAGGTGATTATCAACTCGGATAAAAACCGGCGAAACCTCCGGGGCTTCGATTGGAATCGATACGACGTCGGTTCCGGAGAGGCGATACCTGAGGACGCCGGTCGCGACCGTCGGATAGGATTTCCGATCCGGTGTCAGGATTTGAAGAATATCCTTTGTCGGGCGGATTACGTACGTAAGCGTCTGCCGTTCTCCGGCGGCAAACGGACCCGGTTCCCAGGTAAAAGCATCGTTTTTCTTGTTGTACGTGAACTTTCCTGAGCTGACCCTGACCGACTCGATCAGCTCGTCCGGAATCTCGAACCCCAGCTCGATTTGCTCCGTGTAGACGATTTCGCGCGGACTTCCGAGCGCCCCGGCGGCGACCTGCTGGAGAGTTTCGGCTAACTCAGCGAGCGACGCGTTATACGCCGGTCCGATAATCGAAGCGGCATTCTGATCCGTGTATTCGAGCGCGTTATCAATGGAAACAATAAAAAGCTCGATTCCCTTTGTCCGGGCAATAATCGATTCCGCAATCAGGCTGTTCGCCGCTTTCGAAGTAACCGCCGGCGCGGTATCCGGATAAACCTGCCCGTCATTGATCATCAAGTTATAATTAAAAGCGAAATCCGGTACGATCGTATTTGTCACCAGCTCGCTCCCCTGAATCAGGCTGTACTCCTGCGGATTGGAGATCGCGAAGCTGGCGGTCGGACCGCTATTGAGGACCAGGACAATATTCCTGCGTTCAGCCGCGCTCCTCTCGATCATCGTCTCGGCCAGGTGAAGCCCCGCCTGTGCGTTCGCCGCAGAGCCCGGCGTCAGCGAACGGATCGCGGAAAGCAGCGTTTCCAGCTCGGACGCCGGAACAAGATCCTGAATCAACTTAACATCCTCGTCAAAGCTGATCAGTCCGACGCGCGCCTCCGCGGTTCCCGACGTCAGTATCGATTCAGCGAGCGCAGCCAGCCCTTCCTTATATACGGCGAAATCCGCCTCCGAAGCGAAGCCGCTGCGGTCCGCGACAATCAGCGTATCGCGCCCCCCCGCCCCCGGAGAAGATGTTATATTCAATTCAACCGTCCAGGCGTTAATCCGATCCGTCGAAGCTGTAACCGTCTTCTCGGCGTAAACGGCGTCCTGCGCCGCGGCGGGCGAAACGCCGAAGCCAAAGAACGCGATCAGGATCAGCAGGATCGTGATCAGAGTTGTCGTAGAATAAGAACGTGCGGCGCGATACGCCGCCGGCTGGGAATAAGGTTCGGTCATTTCTGTCTCCTGCGCTATAATCTATTCGCGAATCATGTCCGCGATTATCAACAAAGCAAGCCTTATCTAATTTTAAGGGACTTTTGCCGTTCATGCGGAAGGAGATTTAAAAATGGTCAGGAGCCTTGCGTGTCTATAGCACGAATAAGTTGCTGGCACTTGCCAGTTATAGAAGAAAGCGCTCTGTCTCTGAAATGGTCTGCTATCAAAGCAAAGAGGCTCTGCCGCCTCTGGGTGCATTTACTTTAAACAGCCCCCCTTATCATGATTTTTGCATTCGGACAGGCGGCGGAAACGCGAAAAGGTGATATACTTACAAGTTGACTGGTCCCGTCGGCAGTGATTCCGCTTCCGAGCGCAGGAGACTTGCAATTTTTTTATCAGGAGCATTGTCAATGGCTTTATCGAAGGAACAGAAGTTAGAAATTCAGGCAAAATTTGGCAAACACGAAGGCGACAGCGGCTCGACCGAGGTTCAGATCGCGATGCTGACGCGGCGGATTTCCGAACTCACGGAGCACCTGAAGGCCAATAAGCACGACGAATCGTCTCGTCGCGGGCTGTTGAAGATGGTTGGGTACCGCCGGCGTCTTCTCGCGTATCTTCGGAAAAAGAACTTCGCGTCGTATCTCGAAGTCAACGAGAAGTTGGGGTTGCGCGCCAAGTAAGAAAACAGGGTGATCCGAAAAGCGTAGGTGACTTTCTCATCTACGCTTTTCAAAAACGGATTTGACACCGCTCAGATCCGTGTCGTTTGTCCGAGCCGCTCGTTGGGCATTGAAATAAGATTAGAAACCGACCGTTTTTCCGATCTTCTTTCAGTCCCTGACCGCGGCGCAAGTAGAAAAAAAACAGGTATTAGAAATGAAACCGGAAACTAAAAAGGTTACCGCCGTGGTTGGCGGCAATGAGTTTGTATTTGAAACGGGAAAGCTTGGGCTTCAGGCCGGCGGTTCCGTTACGGTCAGCTGCGGCGAGTCAGTCGTCTTCTGCGCGGCGACAATGAGCAAAGAGGTTCGCGAAGGGCAGGATTTCTTCCCGCTGACGGTCGAATATGAAGAACGTATGTACGCTGGGGGACGGATTCCCGGTTCGTTCTTCCGCCGTGAAGGACGTCCGTCGGGCGACGTCGTGTTGACGAGCCGGCTGATCGACCGGCCGCTCCGCCCGCTTTTTGATTCGGATATCCGCAATGAGGTTCAGGTTATTCTGTACAGTCTCTCGACGGACTATGAAACGCAGCTGGATATTTTAGCGCTGAACGCCGCTTCAGCCGCGCTGATGATTTCTGATATTCCCTGGAACGGGCCGATTGGCGCCGTTCGCATAGGTCGGATCGACGGGGAATTCGTTATCAACCCGACTCATAGCGAGATGGAAAAATCTGAACTTGACCTGCGGATTGCGGGGACGGCGGACGCAATCCTGATGGTCGAGGCTGGCGCGGATCAGGTCAGCAGCGAGCTGATGGTCGAAGCGTTGGAAATGGGTCATCGCGCGATTCAGCCGCTGATTGAAGCGCAGCTGCGAATGGCGGCGGAAGTTGGAAAACCGAAGGCGGATATTCCGCGCTTCGTCGTCGATGGCGAGAAAGCCGAGCGCATGTATGAACGGTTCGGCGCCCGCATGGACGCGCTGATGGACGCGCCGCATACGAAAGCGGAGCTGGCCGATGGTATCGAAGCGCTGAAAGCCGAAGCCGTCGCTGAATTCGCCGGCGATGACGAGGCGCTGATCGATGAGTATCATGAAGCGTTTGAATCGGCTTACAAGAAGGTTGTTCGAAGCCGGATCCTCGATCGCCATATCCGTCCTGACGGCCGACAGCTGACGGAGATTCGTCCGATTTGGACGGAGGTCAGCTGCCTTCCACGCGTTCATGGGACCGGGTTATTTACCCGTGGCGAGACGCAGGTCATGACGTCGGTCGCGCTCGGGACGCCGCGCGACGCTCAGGAAATCGATACGCTGTCCCCGGTTACCAGCAAACGTTATATTCATCATTATAATTTCCCGCCGTTCTGTACCGGCGAGACGAAGCGCCTCGGCGGTCAGAGCCGCCGCGAAATTGGGCATGGCGCGCTGGCGGAACGTGCGCTGATCCCCGTGATTCCGTCGGAAGCGGAATTCCCGTACACGATTCGCGTCGTTTCCGAGGTCCTCAGTTCGAACGGATCGAGCTCGATGGCTTCGGTCTGCGGTTCGACGATGGCGTTGATGGACGCGGGAGTCCCGATTAAAGCGCCGGTCACCGGAATCGCGATGGGACTGATTAAAGAAGGTGAAAATTTCGTGATCCTGAGCGATATTCAGGGCCTCGAGGATCATTTAGGCGATATGGATTTCAAGGTCGCCGGGACTGAGGCCGGGATTACCGCGCTGCAGATGGATATCAAAATTCGCGGGATTACGCCGGAGATCATGCGGAAAGCAATCGCGCAGGCGAACGATGGCCGCGCTCATATCCTGGGCAAGATCCGCGAGGTTATCGCCGCTCCGCGTCCAGACCTGAAGCCGTTCGTTCCTCGAATGACGACGATTCAGATCCCGATCGAAAAGATCGGCGCGATTATCGGTCCGGGCGGGAAAAATATCCGCTCGATTCAGGACGAGACGAATACCAGGATTGATATCGACGATAACGGTCTGGTCTTTATTTCTTCCGCGAACGGCGCGAATTCGGAAGCGGCCTGCGAAAAGATTCTGAGCATGATCGAGACGGCGATCCCTGGAAACCTGTATACCGGGAAGGTCGTTCGGATTACCGATTTTGGGGCGTTCGTTGAAATTCTTCCGAACGTTGACGGTATGGTCCATATTTCGCAGCTCGATACCGAACGCGTCAATAAGGTTGAAGATATCGTTTCGTTGGGCGACGAAATTACCGTCATGGTCACGGGCGTTGACGACGGGAAGGTTCGCCTGAGCCGCCAGGCAGTTCTCGAGGGCTGGACGCTGGAAGAGGCGATTGCCGCCGATTCGAAGAAGCCGGGCGGCGGGAATCGTGGTCATAACCGCCGTGATAACGATCGGAACCGCGATCGCGGAGGACGCGGCGCGGGCGGCAGGAAATAAGAGCCGGATAGCCGGGAATAATCGGAAGACCGTATTCAGAGAGAACGATCCAGAGTACGGTCTTCTTTTATTCCGGCGGCTTTGGAGCGCGCGGCTGAACGAGTTCTCGATCCAGGAAGCTCGCTTTGATGGCACATGGGAATGGATATGCCGAGAATGTAACGAATCATGCTTGCTTAATTCTTTCAGAATGCTATAATACAGAAAGAAAGGAGTTTGGAAAGATGGCGAACGCAGTTAACGTGAATTTTCGTTTGGATGAAGACGTAAAAAAGAGCATGGAACAGACATGCTCGGAACTGGGGCTTTCGATGAGCGCGGCGTTTACGATTTTCGCGAGGAAGGTCAGCCGTGAGAAACGGATTCCTTTTGAAATATCCGTCGATCCGTTTTATTCTGAGTCCAATATTCAGTATTTAGAAAGGAAGGTAGCTGAGTATAAAGCGGGGCGACTTAAGCTTTCTGAACATGAGCTGATTGAGGATTAGGCGATGCGGATGAAGACAATTGAATGGGATTTCGACGCATGGGAAGATTACCTGTATTGGCAGCAGCATGACAAAAAGAAGCTGCGCCGGGTAAATCAGCTGATAAAGGATCTTTTGAGAAATCCGTTGAGCGGTATTGGAAAACCGGAACCGTTGAAAGGAAGTTTGACCGGGTTTTGGAGCCGACGAATTGACGATGAGCATCGACTTGTGTATGCGGTTGAGGAATTGAAGATCGTGATTATCTCCTGCCGCGGGCATTACGATGATTGAGTATTCTGCGTTTGCGGATCAGACAGGGGACGATAGATGAAGCTGAGTCATATTATCCTGAAGGTTAACGATCTCGATCAGGCGGTCAAAATGTACCGCGAGAAAGGGTTTGCGGTCGAGTACGGGAAAACGAAGAATCCGTACAACGCGTTGATCTATTTTTCGAAAGGGCCTTATCTTGAATTGCTGGCCAGGACGGGAATGCCCAACTGGATCAAAAAGCTGATGCGGCTTCTTGGATACGGACTTTTCATGGATCGGATGGACAGGCTGGATAGCTGCGGGCCGGGTTACTGCGAGCTTGCGTTTGAGACTTATGAGGGGAATTTTGACGCAGAGCGTGCGATTTTAGCGAAATATGGCGTTCGCAGCGGCGGGCTTCCGAGCCGGCGCGTCGATACGCAGGGACGCGACTTGCGGTTTAAACTCCTGATTCCTGAGCCGCTCGACGTTCCGTTCTTCATGACGTATTTTTCGGTCGATCCGAAGCCGATTAACTTCGTTCATCCGAACGGCGTGAGGCGAATCGGGAAGGTTCTTTACCGGACGGCGCCGGAACGTTTTCAGATGATCCGGGAGCTCTGTGATGACGACAGGCTGGAGCTCGCTTCCGGGCGCGGGATCGAGGTCGAGTTCGAAAAGGCAGGGGCATAGATTATCTTAATAACCGTCCCCGTGACTGCCAGGGGGACGTTTTTTTTCAGCGATCGGCGCGAGATCAGGTAAAATGAGTACATGATCAATTATCGTTCGCAATCGAAAAATCAGGAGATCGAAGCGAAATTTCCGATCGGCGACAAAGCGCAGCTGCGCGAGCGGATTCTGGCGCTTGGCGCTGAATTGAGGATTGACGAGGTGTATGAGCTGAACTATATCCTCGACCGGGACGCGGCCCCGCTTCAGGACTCGTATCAGCGGCTCCGACTCCGCCTTCAGGGCTCGGTCGCGACGCTGACGTATAAGCGCAGCCTGAAAAAAATCGAGGGCATCGCGTTCCGTGAAGAGGTTGAAACCGAAGTCTCGGATTTCGAGAATACACGCCTGATTTTAGCGCGGCTGGGGTATACGACTCGGTTCATCTACGAAAAATATCGCAGCGTTTTCCAGGCGGGCGATTGCGTGCTGATGCTGGACGAGACGCCGATCGGGACGTATCTGGAAATCGAGGGCGATTCAAATGACCAGATTTTCGCGATGGCCGAGCGGCTGGGGCTGGATTCGGGATCGGCGATCGACTCAGGGTACCATCAGCTTTTCCTGAACTGGAAAGCGGCCGTCGGCGTCGACGACCGCGACATGATTTTCCGCAATTGATCGCCGGGGGGGCGAAATTTACGGGACAGCGCCCGATTTATGACAACGCTGCGTTTTCGGTCGGAAGTTCCCCGGTCAGGACGTTCGCCCATTTCCCGGAACGAACCCGGAACGTACAAACGGTGGCGGTCGTAACCCATTCCGCCGCCATCCCGAGATAGACGACCGTGATTGGGAAGTGGAATCCATGCGTCAGCAGCGCGGTCGTCGGAATTCCCGCAAGCCATATCGAAAGCGAATCCGCCAGCATGCAGAAGATAACGTCGCCGCCGCTGCGCAGGATCCCGATCATCATCGTATATCCAAGCGCGCGGATCGGGACTGACAGCGCGCAGATCATCAGCAATCCTGACGCGGCCTTCAGCGCTTCGGGAGAGAGAGCGTAGAACGAGAGAATCCGATCTCGAACCAGAAAAAGAACAAGCCCGAGAAGCGCCGCCGACGTTCCGTTGAGCCAGCGGGCGAGGTCCGCCAGCCGGCGGGCATGCGCGATTCCGCCGCGGCCGAGTTCGTTTCCGATCAGTACGGCGCAGGCATCGCCGAGCGCGCAGATCGTGATAAACAGGAGGGCGTCGATCGGCGATACGGCGGCGGCTGCCGCGGCCGCGACGGTTGAAATCTGCGCAAAGAGCGAGTAATAAACGTTGACGCCGGAGCCCCAGAGCGTTTCGTTGATCAGGACGGGCAGCGATTTTTTCAAAACTTTAACGACGAGAGCGCGCCGGAAGACGAAGTATTCGCGGATTTTCGCGGCGGCAGGCGTTCCGAAGCGGAACGTCAGCGCGATCATCAGCGTTATTTCAACGAATCTGGAGATCATTGTAGCGATTGCCGCGCCTTTGGTTCCGAGCGCAGGCGCGCCGAGTTTTCCGAAAATCAGGACGTAATTCAAACTCAGGTTGACGAGGAACGCGGACGTCCCGGTCAGCATCGGAATCCGCGTGAAACCGGTCGAACGATTGCCTGCGCTGAAAACCATCGTAACCGGATAGAAAAGGAAAACCGGAGCCTGAAACCGGAGGAATTCCCCGGCCATCCGGATCACGGCGGGATCGTTCGTATAGAAGCGGATGATCCGATCGGGGATCAGGACGACGCCCGTAAAGAAGAGGGCTCCGAGCGAAGCGCCGATCGTCAGGAGGACGCCCATGATACGATGAATCGTTTTTTTATCGCGGATCCCCCAGTACTGCGCAATGAAGACCGAGCCGCCGCTCCCGAGGCCGAACAGGATAACATGAAACAGGCGGGAAAAAAATTGGGTATGGATATTGACGGCGGTCAGCGCGGCGTCGCCGAGCGCCCCGACCATCAGCGCGTCGAGCAGGTTGACGGCTGTCGTGGCCGCCGATTGAATCATGATCGGATAGGCGATCCGCCAAAGGGCGGATATATCCTGTCGTGTTTCGGCGCTGAGGCGCGGCGGCAACGGTATCATGTCGTTAAGCATACCTGATTTAATCGGGAGCGCGCTGAATTCCGCAGGGGCGCATGAGCAGGGTTCACAAAAAAACCGCGCCCGGAAGCGCGGTTTTTTCAGCGGATGAATGCCTGAAAGGTTTAGTAATCCGTCGATTCGTACTCGACTACCGCCGGATTCAACATGCGCGCGAGGTCCTCCAGCGTCATGACCTCTTCTGTCTGGCTCTGAGTTTCGAAATCAAGCGATTTAACCGTAACGGTTTCGGCCTGAGGATCGAGCGTCGCGTTGAAAATTTCCATTCCCATCATGACAAAGGCGACGCTGCTGTCGGCTTTGTTGATCTTGAGCGAAAACCCGCTCATCATGCCCATTTCGCCGGCGCTGATTTCAATCTCGATCATCGATTCCGCTGCGTTAAAGGTCAGATTGACGATTTCGGTATCTCCGGACGTCAGTCGGACCGTTTTCGTTTCATCCTCAAATTTGAGCGTGATCGAATCGCCGGACGACTCAGCCCCGAGCTCCGCCGTCGCATCAGAAAGACCTTCCGCCGCGATCGTAATTTCTTTAGTCTCCGGGTAGAAATATGCCGTGAAAACTTCGACGCCGTCGGCGGTCACTCCGAACGATTTATTTTCAGGGTTTAATTCAAGCGTGTATGTCGCCGTGGAAGGAGCGTCTTTGTCGGCGAGGGTAGGCGTTTTCGGCGCTGTTAAGATTATCTGATATTTTTCGGGAACGAATTCAAGGGTGCTCGTCCTCTTATCCTCGAGCCCGGTTATCGAGATCTTATTGGTTTCCGTGAAAGCGATTTCAAGCGCGTCGCTGAATTCGCTTTCTTCCTCGAATTTCGCGGCGATCGTCAAAATATTATCGCCGAAGCGGACCAGGAAGTTGTTCTCCATCATCTTTCCGTCTTCGCCGGGCGCCTCATACGTGATCAGCATCGTATCCGCTTCCGGTCCCTTCGAGAGCGATACTCGCTGCATGACTTTTCCAGTCGCGTCAGCGTATACGTATGAGTTGCCTTCGACGGTCATCGTCATGATACCCATGATATCAAGCGAGTTATCAGAAACAATGGTGATATTCGATTTCGCGAATTCAGCCTTCGCCTTTTCGTCTGAAGCGCTGAGCCGGATCAGTTCTTCAAAAAAATCTTCTTTTCCATCGTCAACAATATTTTTCTTTAATTCGCCGAAAACAAAGTTCCTGGCGTCAGAGGTCATATCGTCTTTCCAGAAATCGAAATTGTCGGCAAGATCGACGATTTTACTGAACGACGCGTAAGCTTCGTCGGCGTCAAAATCAGAGACATAGTCCGCGATCGTTTTCAGCGTCAGACGCGCCTGATCCAGTTGAGCTTCGGTTACCGGAGCCTCCTCGAAGTCGGATTCTTCCGGAGCCGCTTCCTCCGCCGTCGTTTCGGATTCAAACGTAATCTGTGCGAAGGCTGGAGCCGCGATTAACGAAAAACAGAACGCAAAGATCAATAAAACGGATAAAAACTTCTTCATGATTTCCTTTCTGTAGCGTTCAGGCGCTACTGCCTTATCATCCTCACTAATCTGCCTGCTACGGATAAACGCTGCGTTCGTTTCCGAAGATCAGCTTTTCAAACTATATCATATTTTTACCCGCGGATTATTCGAAATGAATCGGATTATGTATTGCGACGAGGCGGCGCATGGGACGGAGCCCCTCCGGGCGTTACATGTTTTCGATCAGATCGAAAAGCCATTCGAGGAAACCTTTTCCCCGGCGGTAAGGCGATCGCGAAGCGGATTTCAGCTGGGCAGGGCGTTCCGAAGCGTTTCGGCAGGCTGCGTTTTTTTCGCCTGACGGTCGCGGAACGGATTTCCGCGCGAAGGCCTCTAAAAAATCGCTGGCTTCGCGGTAGCGGGCGAACGCTTTTTCGAGCTTTCGGAATTGCGGCGAGTGGACGCGGCGGCGGTTGTTGACGACGCTGTACCCCAGAGCCTTATGCAGCAGCTCATGATACATCACGAATTCGAGAACGTATTCGGGCGTATCCGCGCGGTTCAGCCGCCGGTTGATCGTCAGCGTGTCGGTCGTATAGTTATATTTTCCCATGGTATATTTCGCGCCGCGCGCGGACCAGGGCAGCTTCGGTCTGGCGATTTTTCCGCCGAAGTAGGTCTGGCTGACGCGGACGAAGATCTCGTCGAGGTCGAACGCAGGCGCCGCTTTTTTCATCCTTTTTCCAGTCCTCTGCTGATCTGATTGTCCTCCTCTTCAGCGTCGGTTTCGTCGCCGAAGTCCAGATCGATTTCGAATCGCCGCCGCCAATCGAGCCGGGCGCGGAGAAGCTCGCGAAGTCCGCTCGGCGCGTCGGCCTCGCCGATCTCGTCTGGATCGATCCCGTCGGCCGGAAGAAGCGTCAGCCGGAAATCGACGAGCGAAAGCCGGTACAGCAATCCGTTCCTTTCGGTCAGGTAGAGCGTCTTCCCGTCTCGCGCGATCCGCAGTCCGGCAAACGCGTGCTCGGCCGCGGCGTATTTCGCCGGCACTTCGAAGCGCAGCAGCTCCAGTTCTCCGGGAAGGGAAAACGCGAACAGGGTTCCCCCGGTCGTCAGCGCGAAAACGCAGCCTGGTTCGCACGCCAGCGCTGCGCCGGCGATTCGCCCCGGCGCGTCGTCGGGAAGCGTCCGCGACAGGATCGTCTTTCCGCTGGGGACGTGGGTAACGGTTAAGCGGCGCCCGGACGCGCTCGCGAGCCAATCGCGGTCAATTTCGTCGGAAAACGCGCTGAACGGGGCGGGGAGGCGGAAGCGTCCGACCGGGCGCCTCCGGTCTATATCGATCAGGAGCGCTTCGCCGTTCTCATTCGCGATCAGCGTTCGGTTTTTTCCCGGATCGAAAGCCGCGTTCGTGATCCGCGTTCCCGGAAGGACGGTTTCACGAAAAAGCTCAACGCCGGTCGGATAGGAAAAAGCGGCGATCGCCGACGATCGGTCGATCAGGATCAGCCGCCGACCGTCGCGCTGGACCCAGATCGCGGCGATTTCGTCCTCCGCGGCGTTGAACTGCTGAAGCTGGCGTGAGGTCGCGAGGTCGAAAATACGGATTGAACGGTCGGACCAGCCGCTGATCAGCCGTTTCCCGTCCGGACTGAAAAAAACGCGGCGCGGGATCCGGTTGGGGAGACGGATCTCAAGGAGCGGCGTTTTGGGAAAATCCCGGTCCAGCGCGGAAAGGCGTCCGTTCGCGCTGACGAACGCCAGGGTTCTTCCGTCGCCGCTGAGCTGAAAATCGACCGGCGAGCCGTCGATCGCGAGCGCCGGTTCGGACGGGACCGGCGGGAACGGAAGTCTCGATTCATGGATAAAGGCGGCGATCCGGTCAAACAACGCGCGTTCTTCGCCGTCTCCCGCCCGGAACCCCTCCGCTTCCAACCGTTGGATCGCGTCCGGCAGGACCGCGAGCGGCGCGGCCTGCGCCAGCGCCCATTGTCGGGCCGGTCCGTCGGGCTGCCGCGACGCTGCCTGAAATTGCCCTGTCCAGTCGGAAAGGCCGAAAACCGGGCGGGCTTCGCCGAAACGGTCGTCCGGATGAAGCGCCGTGAGCCATTCCTCGTCCCCACTGCGCGCCGCGGCCGCGATCAGGCGGACCTGGAGGGACGTATCCGGCCCGTCGAAGGTTCGCAGCAACGCGCGGAAAGCGACGTCATTTTCTTCGTAGCGCGCCCAGTCTTCGATCAGGTAGAAATAAACCGCGTTGTCGGCGGGATTCGAGGGGGCGGGATCGATCTCGATACAGCGTTCGCGCACGGCGTCGTCGTCGACCGTCAGGAATAAATCCGCTAAGAGCGTTTTCCCTAAGGCGGGGCTGTTTTCGATTTGCGCGAAGAAACAGGCGCGCTCTTCACGGTTAAACGTCGGGAACGCACGGATGACTTCGCCGCGTTTGTCCGGATCGTCCGCGTCCGCGATCCAGCCGGCGATCGCCGCCCAGCCATGGAGCGAGGTCCCCGCGCTCTTCAGCAGCGCCGCGCGGACGCCGTCGTTCGCGGCCAAATAAGCCCCGGTCAGCGCATCGAGCGCCGGATCGGTTCTCAGCAGCCGCTCCCGCTCGTTCAGGAGGAGCAACTTTGCCGTTTCGCGGCAGGGTTCGGTTGATTCGATTTTTTCCTGCTTCAGGAAGGCGAGCGCATCGGGGTTCAGTCCGTCGATCGCCAGGGCGAAGAGCGCGTCGATCGCAACCGGATTCTTCCGCAGCGCGGCTTCGTCTTCCAGCACGCGGAGCGCGCGGACGCGGACCGCTTCCGCCGGCGAACGCACTGCGGCTTCGGATAACAGCTTCGCGGCGTCCGGATCGCCCGCTGAAAGCGATTCGTCGAGCAGCGTCAGCGCGCCAATCCCGGCGAGCCGGTAGGTCAAATCGGGCGGGAAGTCGCGCGGGATTTCCGCCTCTGTCAGGATCGATCGCAGCTCTGAAAGCGATTCCAGCCAGATCATTTTCCGCTCGTTCCGTCTCAGCTTGTCCGCCGGAGGATCAGACGGATTCGCCCGCTTTCGTCGCGCATTTCTTCGACGAGCGAAAAGCCGTCGGCGGTCAGCGCTGACAGCGCGGTCAGGTAGGCGTACGTTCGGGTCAGCTCGGCGGTAAACGCTTTCCGATCCAGCTGGATCAGGAACCAGTCGGCAACGATCCGGTACCCGTTTTTTCCAGGGATGAATCCGATCGGCGCGGAATATGGCGGCGTTACCGTGAACTCGACGGTCCGGGCGCGGCCGTTGGCGCTGATTTTCTGATTCGCGGATGGGTTGACCTCGTATCCGAGCGTCCGGAGCGCGTCGAGAAGCACGGCGCGGTCGCGGAACTGGGTTCGCAGGATCGACAGGTGCGACATGCTAATGGGCCTGACTTTCCGGGGCGGAGGCGGATTGCGCCCTGCCTTCGCTGAGCCAGGAGCGCAGCCGGGCGACCGCTTCGCGCTGCGAAACCGAAAGCGGAACCTGACGCCGGAGCGCTTCGAGGATATCTTCGGTCGTAAATTCGCGTTCGCCGTCGTTGAACGCGACGTACATGGCGTCGATAACCGCCTGTTCCAGTTCGGAGCCGACGTAGCCTTCCGACGCTTCGGCGAGGCGGTCCAGGTCAAAAGATTCGGGGAGACGGCGTCGTTTTTCGAGATGAACCGCGAAGATTTCGCGCCGTTCGCGGCGATTCGGTAAATCGAGGAAAAAAATTTCGTCGAACCTTCCGCGGCGGAGGAGCTCCGGCGGGAGCGCGGTAATATCGTTGGCGGTAGCGACGACGAAAACCTCGCTTTTCTTTTCCTGCATCCAGGTTAAGATCGAGGCGAAAACGCGAGCCGACGTTCCGGAATCGCTTCCGCCATGAGCCAGTGCTTTTTCCAGCTCGTCGATCCAGAGGATACACGGCGCGATCCGCTCGGCGATTTTCAGCGCGCGGCGGACGCGGCTTTCCGATTCGCCGACGAGACTCCCGAAGAGCGCGCCGACGTCGAGGCGGATCAGCGGAGACTGCCAGGCGCGTCCGATCATTTTCGCCGTCAGCGACTTTCCGGTTCCGGGAATCCCGATCAGCGCGATCCCTTTCGGCGCGGGAAGTCCATACGCGGCGGCGTTGGCGCCGAAGGCTTTTTCACGGGAGGTCAGCCAGTCCTTCAGGACGTCGAGTCCGCCGACGGATTGCATTGGTTCGTTCGCGTCGGTATATTCGAGCGCTTCGCTTTCGAGCAGGGTTTTCTTCTTTTCTTTCGCGACCGCGGCGATATCTTCGTCGCTCAGGAATCCGGATCGGGCGATCGCTTTGGCAAACGCGCGCTGCGCCTGAGCGCTGGTCAGCCCGAGAGCGGCGCGGACGAGCCGTTCTCGCCCGGTTTCGCTGAGCCGGAGCGTCGTTCCCGGCTGGAGCCGGAGACGGTCGATTTCAGCGTTGATTTCAAACGCGTCGGGAAGCTCGAACGGAATTTCGACGGCCTCGCTGCGCAGCTCGACCGGGAGCTCGTCCTCGACCGTCGTGATCAGGATCGTTTTCCGGCTTTGCCGGAGCGTCTGGCTCAGCGTCCTGAGCCTGCGCCGGACGGTCGGGTTATCCCAGAACGCGTTGAAATCTTTGAGGAGGAAGAGCGCGGCCCGATCGGGCGCGGCTTTATCGATCGCTTCGAGCGCGGCGAGCGGGTCGCGGCCTCCGTCCGGCGCGTTTTTTCCGCGGAGCGGCGTAAACCCGGCGCAGATATCCCAAGAGATCAGCTCCCGGCCGGTATTCGCGGCGAAGGACAGAATTTCGCCCTGGACGCGCGCTTCTTCCGGCGTCCGGATCAGGATCAGCGCAGCTTTCGCGCGGATTTGGATATCGAGTTCGGCGATAAATCTCATGTCCGAAATTATACTGTACGCGGGCGGGGCGCGATCCTGAATCGTGGCGGGCGTGAATTTCGGCTTTAGCCGGCGGATAATTTCCGCTGATGCGCCTTGATTTTTTTTATCGCCCAGTCGTAATGGCTCGACGTGGCGCTGACGAAGTAAGAGCCTAACGGACTTCCGCCGACCCATGGATAGACGCCTTTCGAAAACAGTTCCTCGTTCGAAAACTTTTCGGCCAGCGCCAGGACGTCGCGATGCGACGCGGTCAGGAGCTCCTTCGCCGTTTCGATCGGAGTGGTTTGATGATCCCGCCAGAAAGCGACGTTCATTTCGCCGTACGTTTTCCAGTTGTACGGAAGCGGTATAAAGGGTTTCGCTTCGCCCTTTTCGTTCGACTCGACCCAATTCAGTAAAAGCCGGTGCCATTCGTACAAGTGAATCAGGACATCGCGCAGATTTTTATCCCGGCGCCAGTGCGCTTCCTTTTTCTTCGGGTCCGCGCTGAAATCGAACGGAGTTCCCAGTTCCGTTTCCGTCATGCCGTCGATCAGGCGGTTCAGCTTTTCGTATTGGCCCGCCGCGGCGGCGATTAAATCTGTCTTTGTCGCAGGTCTGCTCATGAGGCTTCGTTCCTTCCGTTTTCCGCGCGGCGTTGGATTCGGGGTTTCGTTCCCCGCGCCGCGCGAAGCTGCTGATACGAACAGGATAGCGCATGAACGATGACAGCGTATGTCAGGGTTTATTTTTGGCCATGATTTTCGCGGCTTCACGCGCTAAAACGCCGCGCAAAAAGTCGGGCCGGATCACGTCGACAGCCGCGCCGAACGAGAGAAGGTACCCGACGAGCCAGCCGTCTACCGGCATGACTGCCGTGACGGTCAACTCGCCATCCCGCGTTTCGCGGATTTGTCCCTCTGTGAATTCGTCGTAAACGCGCCAGGCGAATTCTTTCGGGAAACGCAGCGTAATCTCCTCGCAGCTTTCAGGAACCGACGCCGTTTCCTCGGGATATTCGAGCGGCGCGAATTCCTCGTTCAGGACCTCGCAGGCGAGGATCCGGTTGATCTTGAAAAGACGGAAAGCTTCCGTCTCTGCGCAGCGGGCTTTCAGGTACCAGTCCTTCGCTTTGTAGCTGAGCTTCAGCGGGTATATTTTTCTTGTTTTCCTCTCGCCCCAGGAGCTGACGTACACGATGGACAGAGCCTTCCGTTCGAAGGCTGCTTTCCTGATTCGCTGGTATTTAACAGTATCCGACGCCTCGTTTCCCCAGCGGGAAAAATCGATCTCCATCAGGCTTTCCGCTCGCGCGTTGAACAGGGCGGAAAGCTTCATTAATAAATCCTGATGACCGCCGCCGGTCATCCTGGAAAGGCTTTCCAACGCGGTCAGAAGCGTCGTTTTTTCATCCCCGGAAAGGAGTGCTTTTCTGAGGATAAAGCTGTCGAGGAGTTGGATCCCCCCGTTTCGGCCGGTCGTAACGTAGACGGGAATTCCCGAGCCGCTCAGCGCGTCTATATCCCGGTAAATCGTCCGGACCGAGACATCGAGTTCTTCTGCCAGTTCCGGCGCGGTCATCCGCCCCTGCCTTAGAAGCGCGTAGATGATTCTGAAATGGCGGTTTTCTTTCATTCCCCGATCTCCGTTGACGTCATGTCATTATAGCCTGAAAAAGCATGACAAAAGATGACAGGATTTCTCCTGGCGAGCGGGACGCCGCAGGAGGGGAACGTTCGTCCGCTCAGTTGGGGCGGATATCGGTACGGTTCAGAGTATAATGAGAACGATGATGGATAACGGAAACGCGAAACAACCGATGATCGAACTGATCGACGCTTCGCTGGGATACGCGGAGGAGCGCGAGGCGACGCTTCCGAATATCACGCTGACGATTTACGCCGGCGAGATGGTCGCGGTGATCGGGCCGAACGGCGCGGGAAAATCGACGCTCATGAAAACGATCGTCGGGCTGATCCCGCCGGTCTCCGGCCAGGTCCGGCTCCATGGCGCCGCGCCCGGCTCGCGGCACCGCGGTTGTATTTCCTACGTTCCGCAGCGCGAAGCGATCGACCGGAGCTATCCGATTACTGTCGGCGACGTCGTCATGATGGGGCGATACAGGTATCTTCCGCTGATTGGCTTCCCGTCGCGCGAGGATCGGAGGATCGTCGCCGAGGCGATGGAACGAATGGGGCTTTCGGCGTTCGCGAACCGGCGGATCAGCGATCTTTCCGGCGGTCAGCAGCAGCGGATTTTTTTAGCCCGCGCCTTTGCGCAGCAGCCGCGCATGCTGCTGATGGACGAGCCGTTCAACGCGGTCGATTTAAAAACCGAGGAAATTATCCTCGATAGTTTGCATGATTTCCATGCGCAGGGGGTTACGACGCTGATCGTAACGCATGATTTGAGCATTGTTCGTGATCATTTTGAAAAAGTGATCCTGTTGAACGACCGCGAGCTCGCTTACGGCCCGGCGGAAGAAATCATGGTTCGTGAGAAGCTGGAAGCGGTGTATGGGAAACGCGCGGTTATTTTTTAGTTTTTTTCGCGGGCGTGCGGCCCGCTTCGCAGGAGGATTTTTTTGATCGCTTCGCTGATCGAGCCGTTTCAGTTTGATTTTTTCGTGCGCAGCCTGTTAGCGGCGACGATCGTCGGCGCGGTCTGTTCCGTGATCGGCGTGTACGTCGTCGTGCGGTCGATGGCCTTTTTGGGCGACGCGCTGGCGCATGCGGTTCTTCCGGGCGTGGCGATCGCGTACCTTTTCGGCGGGAATCTGACGATTGGGGCGCTGGCGGCTTCCTGTCTGGTTGCGCTCGGCGTCGCGGAGCTTTCGGAAAACGCCGAGATTCGCGAAGATACCGCGATTGGGATCCTGTTTACCGCGGCGTTGGCGCTGGGCGTCGCGATGATCAGTTCGAACCGTTCATACGCCGTCGACCTGGCGCATATCCTGTTCGGAAACGTATTGGGCGTGAACACGGCGGATATTCGCTTTATCGCGGTCGCGGCGACGGTGGTCCTGCTGACGGTGGTCCTGCTGTACCGCCGGTTCCTGGCGATTACGTTCGATCCGATTATGGCGCGGACGATGGGCTGGAACGTACGGCTGCTGCGGTCGGTCCTGCTGGTCATGATTGCGGCGACGATTACGATTTCAATCAATATCGTCGGCGCGTCTCTGGTGACGGCGATGCTGATCACGCCGGCGGCGACCGCGCTGATGTTTACCAAAAAGCTGGCGCAGACGATGCTCGTGTCGGCGCTGATCGGGATGCTGTCCGGGTTTATCGGCCTGATGGCGAGTTATTACCTGAATATCAGCTCGGGCGCGTCGATCGTGCTGACCGCGACCGGTTTTTTCCTGATCGGAACGCTCTGGCGGAAGGTCTTCCCGCGAAGGAATTGAACGCGGAGGGCGCGGGCGAATTAACCGGGCGGCCGGGTGCGCGATGCGCCGTAAAGTTCAGGCGGGTCCAGGGGACAGACGAGATTTTCCTGACGCTTTTCCCGTTCGCCTGAATAACGGTTCGCTCGCGTGCACGGATCAGCGGAACGTCTTTTTCGGTTTCGAATAATACGTCTCGCTCATCGGCAGCTTCGTCCTCAGCACCCCGTCCATCGCGTAATACGCGCCCTGAACCGCGGGGGCGGTCGGGATGGAAGCGATTTCGCCGATCCCCTTCGCGCCGTACGCGACGTCCAGGTACTGATTCTTTTCGATATAGATTGCCTGGATCGGGGGCGCGTCGGTCGCGCGCATCAGTCCCAGCGTCCCGAATTTCTTCGGCGGGACGCAGTCTGGACAGACGAAATTTTCGGTCAGCGCGAATCCCAGCCCCATCAGGACGCCGCCTTCGATCTGGCCCTGGATTGCGATGGGATTGACGACGCGGCCGGAGTCATGCGCCGCGTAAACTTTCCTGACTTTCCCGTCGTCGTCGAGGATAACGACGTGGGTTGCGAAACCGTAGGCGATATGCGACTTCGGGTTGGGGACGTCCGCGCCAAGCTTGTCGGTCGGCTCGAAGTATTCGGCGAAGAACTCCCGCCCTTCGAGATCGGATAAATCGCCGCCGGACGCGTCGAGCGCCTCGCGGAGCTCCGTGGCGGCCATTCGGATCGCCTCGCCGCTGACGAGCGTCTGGCGCGAACCGGAGGTCGTTCCCGAGTCTGGGGAGAGCTCTGAATTTGCGCCGATGCAGCGCAGGCGGTCGCGGCCGATCGCGAGCGATTCTTCTGCGATCTGGACGAAGATCGTCGCACAGCCCTGACCGATATCCGACGCGCCGCAGTAAATTTCAACCATGCCGTTCCGGACGACCAGCCTTGCGCGGCCTTTATCGGGAAGACCGACGCCGACGCCGGAATTCTTCATCGCGCAGGCGATCCCGGCGCGGCCGGGATTCGCTTCGTAGACGTCTTTGACGGCGAGGAGCGTTTCTTTCAGCGCGGTCGAGCGGTCGGCGATCTGGCCGTTGGGGAGGACCGCCCCGGGTTCGATCGCGTTCCGGAAACGGATTTCCCAGGGCGAGATCCCGACCTTTTCGGCGAGCAGGTTGATATTCGATTCGAGCGCGAATTCGCTTTGGCAGACGCCGAACCCACGGTACGCCCCGGCAGGCGGGTTGTTCGTGTAATAGCCGTAACCGCGGATATCCGTATTCTGGTACCGGTAGGGCCCGACCGAATGGGTACAGGCGCGTTCAAGAACCGGGCCGCAGAGCGACGCGTAGGCGCCGGTATCGAAATAAATATCGCAGTCGAGCGCGGTAAAGATTCCGTTCTCGTCGCAGCCGAGCGTAAACGTCCCTTCCATCGCGTGCCGCTTTGGATGGAACGCGATCGATTCTTCGCGCGAAAACCTGACCTTGACGGGACGCTGCGTTTTCCAGGCGGCGAGAGCGGCGATATGCTGAGCCGAGACGTCCTCTTTTCCGCCGAAACCGCCGCCGACGTATTTATTCTCGACGATGATCCGTTCCTGATCCCAGCCGAACATGATCGCGACTTCGTGCCGCGTGTCATAGACGCTCTGGTCGGTCGAGAGGATCTTAATCCCGTCCTTATACGGGAACGCGATCGCGCATTCCGGTTCGAGGAAGGCATGTTCCGTCATGGGGGTGCTGTATTTCTGCGTGACGACGTATTTGGATTCCGCGAGCGCTTTTTTCGCGTCGCCTCGGGTGACGTGCCGCGTCTGGCAGAGGTTCCCCTTTGAATGCACCCGCGGCGCGCCGTCCGCCATCGCTTCGTAAACGTTCCGGACCGGTTCGAGCGGCTCGTATTCGATTTTGATCAGGTTTTTCGCCGCTTCGAGAATCGCCGGCGATTCGGCGACCACGAGACAGAGCGCGTCGCCGACGTAACGCGTGACGCTTCCGACGGGGATCATGACGTCCCAGTCCTGTTGGATATGGCCGACTTTATTGTTGGGGACGTCTTCGGCGGTCAGTACGTCGACTACGCCGGGGAGCGAACGGGCTGCGTTCGTATCGATCGAGAGGACGCGCGCGCGCGGATAGGCGGAACGGACCGCCGACGCATGAGCCATGCCTTCGATGACGACGTCGTCGACGTATTCGCCGACGCCGAGTACCTTATCGCGGACGTCGACGCGGAACGCATGTTTCCCGACGCCGAACGCGCCTTCCATCTCAAACTTCTCGTCGATCGAAGCTTCCCCGCGGAGGATCGCGGCGACTAACTGAATCCCTTTGACGATTTTCGTATAGCCGGTACAGCGGCAGATATTCCCGCGCAGCGCCAACCGGATTTCGTCTTCTTTTGGGTTGGGGTTCTGGTCGAGGAGCGCCTTGCCGGATATCACCATGCCCGGGATGCAGAAGCCGCACTGGACCGAGCCTTTCACGCCGAACGCGTAAACGAACGCCTCTTTTTCGCGGAGCGAAAGCCCTTCGACCGTCAGGATCGATTTCCCCACCGCTTTCGCGGTCGTCAGGACACAGGCGCGCGTCGTTTTCCCGTCGACGATAACCGTGCAGGTCCCGCAGGCTCCCTGGCTGCAGCCGTCTTTGACCGAATGCAGCCCGAGATCGTCGCGCAGGAAGCGCAGCAGGGATTTATTTTCAGCCGTTTCGACCGGTTTCCCGTTAACGATGAATGAATATGTTTCCGCCATTGCTTTTTCTTTCCTGTAGTTACCGAAAGATTTTTTTATTAAGCGCCGACGAACCGTTTCGGTTTGGGAACGCGGGATCGTTCGGTCGCTGATGCAAGCCGAGCATGCACATTCGGCCTGGCGGTTTTAGCGGGCCTTCCCCCGACGCTGCCGGTTATGAAACGCGAAACAGCGATGAACATATTGTAGTGCATAAACGAAAACTTCGTACTTATTCTATAAATAGACCCCAATTTGACCGGTGCGGGAGTGCTTATTTTATAAATATTGAAAAAGATGCCGCCTTTGCGTATAATGAAATCAGAAATGTCGGGTATTTCAAAGATCGGTTGATCTCATCAGAAAAGGAGCCGGCATTATGCTAATAGTCCGGTTGACGAATTCCGGGCGTTCTCAGAAGGAAACAGGGATTTGGGAAAGGCGTTAATCAATGAGTTCAATCAGTCAATCCGTTCGTAAGCTGGATCATTTAGCGAAAATATCCGGCGCTGCGAAGTATGTTGAGGATATTCGTCTCGACGGGATGCTGTACGGGAAGATCGTTCGCTCGACCGTTGCGCATGGGAAGATTACGGCGATTCATTTGCCGGAGATGGGTCCGGAATATACCGTCGTTCAGGCATCGGATATCCCGGGCGTGAATCAGGTCCATATCGTCGGCGACGATCATCCCGTTTTTTCGAATGGCGAGGTGAACTATATCGGCGAGGCGATTCTGATGATCGTCGGTCCGGATAAGCGGCAGGCTGGGAAATACGCCGCGGCGACGAAGGTCGATTATGAGATTCTGGACGCCTGTTTCGATCCGAAAAAATCCGATACGACATTTTACGAATACGCTTACGAAGAGGGTGATTGGGAGAAAGCCTTCGAGGAAGCCGACGAAATTATTGACGACGAAATTTTTTCAGCGCATCAGGAACACGCTTACATGGAGGTTCAGGGGCTTATCGGGGATTATCGGGACGGGAAGCTGACGGTCCGCGGCTCGATGCAGTGCCCGTTTTACGTGCATACGGCGGTAATGGCGGTTATGGGGATGAAACCGGAGGATATCAACGTTATCGCGGAGGATACCGGCGGCGGTTTCGGCGGGAAGGAGGATTATCCGTCGATCCTGGGGTCGCAGGTCGGCGTCGCCTCGTATAAGACCGGACGGCCGGTTAAATGCGTTTTTGACAGGCGCGAGGATATTACATGCACTTCGAAACGGCATCCGGCGTTCATGCGCTATCGGGTTGCGATTAAAGATGGGAAGATTACCGCGGTTGATACGGATATTCTTTACGACGGCGGCGGGTATACGACGCTGTCGATGGTCGTATTGCAGCGCGGCCTGATCGGCGCGCTGGGGATCTATAAATTCCCGCGCTACCGCGTTCACGGAAAAGCGGTCAAGACGCATACGGTCCCGAACGGGGCGTTCCGCGGCTTCGGCGGCCCGCAGACATTTTTCGCGATGGAACTGATGATGAATCATGCGGCGCGGAAGCTTGGGAAGGACCCGCTCGTACTCCGGAAAGAATACTGCGCGAAGAAGGGCGACGTTTCGCCGACGCATGGCGTTTATCATTTCGAAATCCCGATTCCTGACATGCTGGAGCAGATCGCGGAGGCGTCGGATTATTATCGAAAGGCTGAGGCATACAGGAACCAGACCGGGCGTTATCGCCGCGGGATCGGTATTTCGTCGGTCTATCATGGCTGCGGCTTTACCGGTGCGGGCGAACGCGATTTGATCAAGGCGGTTTTCAAGCTGCATAAACGGGCAGACGACACGGTCGAAATTCTGGCCGCCGCGGTCGATATGGGTCAGGGGGTCAAGACGGCGTTCCGGAAGATCGCGGCCAGCGTTCTCGACCTTCCGGTTGAGCGCGTTATTATCGTCAATCCGGATACCGACCGCGTCCCGAACTCCGGTCCGACGGTCGCGAGCCGCTCGGTCATGGTCGTCGGGAAGCTCATCGAACGGGCGGCGGAGCGGTTGAAAGCCGATTGGAAGCCCGGCGAGGACCAGCTCATCACCGAGCATTACGTCCATCCGGAATTCATGATTCCCTGGGACCTGGCGACGTTTTCCGGCGATCCTTACCCGGATTCGTCCTGGTCGACGAACGCCGTTGAAGTCGAGGTCGATACGCTGCTGGGGCTGACGAAGGTTTTGAACGCATGGGGCTGCTACGACGTGGGAACGGTGATCGACGAAAATATTGTCATCGGGCAGATGGAAGGCGGGCTGCTCCAGTCGATCGGGCACGGCGGAATCGAGCTGATTAATTATGACCGGACGGGACGTATCCGGAATAACAGCCTGAGCGATTATATCGTTCCGACTGCGCTCGACGTCCCGTCGCTGCATGTCATGTTCCACAACAGCGAATATGTTAATGGCCCGTTCGGTGCGAAGGCGGCGGGCGAGCTTCCGAACGTCGGCGGTTCGGCGGCGTATATCGGCGCGATGGAAATGGCTTTGGGAACCGATTTATATCAGACGCCGTTCTCGACGGAAGATACGATGCAATTATTGGAGGAGCGGCGAAATGGTTGAGAAAACTCACTTGATTTTGAGCGAATATGAGAGTCTCTCGGTTCAGCGATTCGAAACGTGGAACGATATGGCCGAAAAAATTCGCTTTATCCTGAACGGAGAACCGGTCGAATCGAACTGGAAAGCTAACGAGCGGCTGTTAGACGTCCTGCGGGAAGAATTCCGGATGACCGGCGTCAAGTGCGGCTGCCGGGAAGGCGAATGCGGCGCATGTTCAGTTTTAATCGACGGGCAGCTGGCGAATTCCTGTCTCGTCGCGCTCGGCGCCGTCTCTGGCCGGGAGGTCGAAACGATCGAGGGTTTCAGCCGCAGCGAACGATTCGAAATTTTATCTGACGCGTTCGCTGATTTGTCGGCGGTTCAATGCGGATTCTGTATTCCCGGGATGGTCCTGGCGGCGGAATCGCTGCTGCGTTTCAATCCGCATCCTACGGAACTCGAGATTCGCGAGGGATTGTCCGGAAATATTTGCCGCTGTACGGGATATAACGCGATCGTGCATGCGATTCAGAACGCGTCGGAAAAAGGAAACGGGCTATGGTAAAGCTGGAAAACGGCTACCTTCCCGAAACGCTGGCGGAAGCGCTGGAGATTCGCGCGGCGGAGAAGGTCGTTCCGTACGCCGGCGGGACGGACTTAATGGTTGAGGCGGCTGAAGAGGCGACGTACCTTTTTCTGAATCAGCTGCCGGAGCTGTCGCGGGTCCGTATTACCGACGATACGCTGGAAATTGGCGCCGCCTGTACGTATACGGAGCTGCTGAATCATGAAGCGGTTCCGCAGGTCCTGAAGGACGCGATGATCCGGATCGCGTCCCCGGCGACCAGGAACCAGGCGACGCCGGCGGGAAATATCTGTAACGCGTCGCCGAAGGCAGATTCGGCGTTGATTTTCGTCGCCGCGGGCGCGCGGCTGCGGCTGCGCAGCGTATCCGGCGAGCGTGTCGTTCCCATTTCTGAATTTTTTATCGATCGCGGGAAAACGTGCCTGCGGGAGGATGAACTCCTGACGGAGATCCTGATGCCGCGGCGCGGGCTGGAAAATTATTATTATAAGAAGATCGGCGCGCGGGCGGCGATGGCGATTTCGCGCGTTTCGTTCGTCGCGATCTACGGCGAAGCGGACGGTCGGATCGAACGCATGTCGATTGCGTTTGGCGCGGTCAGCGGCGTTGTGCTGCGCTTCCCGGAAGCTGAGGCGATGATGATCGGGAGGACGATTCCGGAGGCGAAAGCGATGAAAGCCGATTTTCTGAAGGAATATGACGAGCGGATCGTTCCGATCCGCGGCCGCGTTTCCGCGACCTATCGGAAACAGGCGTGCATGAACCTGCTCAACGATTTCCTGGAGAGCCGGGGTATCTGAACGGGTTGCGGATCCGGCTTTCAGATATCCATAAGCGCAGGGCTGTCTCAAAAGTTGAATTCCTGAAATTTTCAGGTGAATATTATTAAAGCGTTTTTCTGCCTGGAGGATAGCTGCGTCCTTGTGTAGAACACAAAAAACGGGATCCGATGGAGGGGAAGACAGGGATTTTCCCCATCTTCCACAAAAAACTACCCAAAGTCAATGTATTGAGGCCCCCTGAGACCTTTGGTCGAATGGGGGTCAATTCAATGCATTGATAAATAAGCAGGCGAATTTTATATAATAAAATTCGTTTTGATACAGCCCTGTTTCGTTCGGTCCCGGGACCCTTCAGGATCGGGGTATGATGGATGGACGGCGGAGTGGAGCCGCTGAGAAAGGATAAGGAGCGAGACATGTTTCTTCCGACGACGGCTGAGGAAATGCAGGCGCGGGGCTGGCGGCGTCCGGACGTCATCCTCGTCAGCGGCGATACTTATATTGATTCCCCGTACAGCGGCGTCGCGCTGATCGGCCGGATTTTAGATAACGCAGGCTATAAGGTCGCGATCCTGGCCCAGCCGGATATCGCGAGCGAGGAAGATTTTACCCGTCTGGGCGAACCGGCGCTTTTCTGGGGCGTGACCGGTGGGCTGGTTGACTCGATGGTTTCGAATTACACGGCGCTGAACAAGCCGCGCCGGCAGGACGATTTTACCCCAGGCGGCGTTAACAACCGGCGCCCGGACCGCGCCGTTCTCGCGTATACGAACCTGATCCGCCGTTATTTCAAGAATACTGTCCCGATCGTTCTGGGCGGGGTGGAAGCCGGGCTGCGCCGCGTCGCGCATTATGACTTCTGGACGAATAAGGTGCGCGGGTCGATCCTTTTCGACGCGAAGGCGGATTACCTGCTGTACGGGATGGCGGACCGCTCGATTTTGCAGCTGGCAAAGGCGCTCCGGGATGGGAAGCCGGTCGAGGCGATTCGCGGGCTTTGCTATGGGGCGAAGGAAGCGCCGGCAGGGGCTTCGATCCTGCCTTCGTTTGAGGAATGCCGGACGGATCCGGACGCTTTTACGCGCATGTTCAAGACGTTTTATCAGAATAACGACGCCGTCAGCGGTTTCATCCTGGCGCAGCGGCACGGCGAGCGTTATCTCGTTCAGAATCCGCCGGCGAAGCCGCTGAATCAGCGGGAGCTGGACGCGGTATACGACCTGCAGTTTGAACGGGACGTCCATCCGTATTATAAGCGGCAGGGCGAGGTCCGCGCGCTCCAGACGATTCGTTTCTCTGTCCCGACGCACCGCGGCTGCTACGGCGAATGCAATTACTGCGCTATTGCGGTTCACGAGGGCCGGACGGTGCAATGGCGATCGGAGGCGTCGATCCTGAGGGAGATTCGGACGATCAGCGAGCTTCCCGATTTTAAGGGGTATATTCTTGATCTGGGCGGTCCGACCGCGAACATGTACGGGTACGAATGCCCGAAGAAGCTGGTTAAGGGGGCCTGCAGGGATCGGCGCTGTATCTATCCGGCTGTCTGCCCCTCGCTTCCGGTCAATCATCAGTCGCAGCTGACGCTTCTCGAAAAGGCTCGGAAAATTCCGGGCGTGAAGAAAATTATGATCGCGTCGGGAATTCGATATGACCTGCTCCCGTCCGACCTGGTATACGGGAAGGCTTATCTCCGCGACGTGATCCGGTACCATGTTTCCGGTCAGCTGCGCGTCGCCCCGGAGCATGACAGCCCGAAGGTCCTGGCGGCGATGGGGAAGCCGGGGAAGGGAGCGCTCCTGACGTTCAAGCGCGAATTCGACCGTGAGACGAAGGCGGCAGGCCTGCCGCAGTTTTTAAGCTATTATTTCATCGCCTGTCATCCGGGCTGTGGCGAGCGGGACATGCTCGGGCTGAAGAAATTCTGCGACGAAACGCTGGGCGTGACGCCGGAACAGACGCAGATTTTCACCCCGACCCCTTCGACCTGGTCGTCGCTGATGTACTATACGGAGCGCGATCCGGAATCCGGAGAACCGATCTTCGTTGAGAAGGATCCTTTCCGAAAGCAGCGGCAAAAAGACATCCTTCTCGGGAAAACGGGGACTTCGGAACCGCGCGGCGGAGCGCCGGGCCGTCGGCGAACGAGGACCCGCGGCGAGCGGGATCTGAATCGGGAAGGTGCGCGGGGAGACCGTTCCGAGCGTTGGAGAAGCGCCCCGGCGCGCGGAGACGGAAAAAAAGCGGACCCCGCTCCCGAAACGCTGGAAGACGGTCGCCGCGGGTCGCGCTCTCCGTCGTTCCGTTGCAACGACCGGGCCCCGTCAGAAGACGGGTTCCCCGAAAAAATAAGCCGGCCGCCCTGAAGCGGATTCACGGTACAATTACCATTAATTCGGCCCGGCGGCGCTCGGATTCGCGCCATCCGCGTCGGTACTCTAAAATCAGATTGGATTCAGGCCGGCATGATCAAAACTATCGTTATTTACAATCGGCACGCTCTGAAGCGAAAGCCGCGTCATTCGATTGAGGAAGTCGGGAAAGCGCTTTTATCCGCGGGAATCGATCATGTCATGATTTCGCCGATGAAGAGCGGAGAAACGATCGAGCTCGTTGAAGCGGCGGTCCGGGACGGGACGGAGCGCGTGATCTGTACCGGGGGCGACGGGACGGTTAACGAAGTTGTCAACGGCGTCGTCCGCGCGGAGAAGAACGGCGCGGCGCGCGCGGCGATTGGGATTCTTCCGAACGGACGCGGGAATGATTTTGGATATGCCGTCGGAATCCCGCAGGATCTTCAGCGATCGATCGCGATTATCGCGGCGGGACATCTCAGAAGGGTCGACGTCGGGCGGGTTTATAACGGCCTTTGCGAACGGTATTTTATGAACGGCGCGGGCGTCGGGATCGACGCGGCGATTAACTACTGGGCGACGCTTTCGAGTTTAAACGGATTCCCGTCTTATGCCTGGGGCCTGCTGAAAGCGCTTTCCCGGAACTATGTCCAGCCGGTCATGCGCGTTCGGATCGACGGCGCATCGTTTGAGAAACCGGTCGTGATGCTGGCGGCGATGAATGGGCTCCGCGAGGGCGGGGGCTTCCAGCTCGCGCCTGATTTCGACCTGCAGGACGGGCTGCTGAACGTTTCGATCATCGGGGACGGACTTCCGCTCAGGCGGGTCCTCCCGATTATCCCGTCGTTTTTTAATGGAACGGTCGCTCAACAGAAGATAGTTCACCGGTACCTGGCCAGAAAGATCGAAGTCGAGATCCCGGATCGCGGCCTGATCGGGCAGGCGGACGGCGAAGTCCTCGGGACGGGGATTCGATCGTTTCGGGCGGAGATCGCCGGCGATTCGATCGACCTGATCGTTCCGAAGGCGGGCTGACGGAAGGCGGCCTGGGATGCGTTCGCAAGCGGAACCCAACCCCGACCGGCGAGGCGAAGCGCGCGCGTCGCTGATATTCGCGCTGACGGCGGCGTTGGCGGCGCTCGCCGCCTATGGGATCCTGATTCCGTCGTGGGCGGCGTTCGGCGACGATCCGAATTTTCTCTGGACGTATCATCGCGGCGGAGCGGCGGCTTACCGTCCCTTCATGGCCTGGATCCGGGAGTACGGCGTCCTTTTGTACGAATGGTTTTCGCCTTTTGCAGGCGAGGCGGTTATGCGCTGGCGGATCGCGGCTCTGGGGCTGCGCTGGCTTTCCTCCGTCCTTTATTTTATAACGCTGCGGCGCGCGTATCCGCGGCGGACAGGGCTGATCTTCGCGGCGGGGCTGCTGTTCCTGCTTTATCCGGGGTTCAGTCAGCAGGCGGTTCCCGTCGAATTTATTCTGCATTTTTTTTCGCTGTGCTGTATTCTGGCTTCGATCGCGATTCATCAGTCCGCGCTGAATTCGAGCCGGCGATCGCTTTCGGCGCTGCGGATGATCGCGGCGGGCGGGCTGTCGCTGGTCGGGGTTTTTTCCTGCGAATATTTTATTGGATTAGAGATTGTCCGCGCGGTTCTGGTTTACCGGAGTCTGGACGCGGACGACGCGGCGCGGACGCGTTTCAGGCGGACGGCGGTCACGACGCTCCCGTTCCTGGCGATCCTGGCGCTTTTCCTGTATTGGCGGCTGTTCCGGACGTCGATTACCTATCTGGAACCGGTCCTGCTGGAGGAGCTTCGGGCGGACCCGCTCAGCGCGGTGACCGGGCTCATGACGCAGGCTGTCGGAGATTTGAAGACTGCGTTTATCGACGCCTTCCGGCTCCCGCTGTCGACCCGGCTGAGTGGGAAGAGCGGATTTCTGGGACTGTTGCTGACGCTGGTTTTTTCGGTTCTTTTTTATGTTGTGGTCCGGCGTTTTGAGGCGCCAGGCGCGAACGAGGATACCGATTCGGAACGCAGGAGCCGGGACGAACGCTGGCGCATGGTCGGGCTCGGGCTTTTCGCGGGTCTCGTGGGCGGCGCGCCGGTCTGGGGCGCGGGGCTGGAAATGACGCTGACGCTGTTCTGGGACCGGCTGACGCTGTCGTTCGCCTGGGGGGCGGCGTTGGCGGCCGTGGCGTTTTTATCCGAGATCCTGCGCCCGCGTTACCGTGCGGTCGGGCTGGCGCTGCTGGCGGCGGTTCCGCTGGGGTACCAGTTCCAGGTTCAGAACCGCTTCCGGCGCGATTGGGAGCTGACGCGCGCGGCGGTCTGGGAGCTGAAATGGCGCGCGCCCGATTTAGCGCCGGGAACGCTCCTGCTCTTCGATCGGCTCCCGACCGGGTCGCTGACGGATAATTCGTTGAACGCGCTGGTCAACTGGGCGTATGAGACGCCCAGGGCGCCGGAGCGGGAGGCGTATAAGGTTTTTGAGATCGATAACCGGCGCGAGAGCCTGCTGACGCTGCGTCCGGAATCGCCGGTCGTTCACGGCGCGTTTCATGGCGTGATGAGTGACGCGGTGATCGCGGTGAAATCGCCTTCGGCTTGCCTGATGCTGCTCCGGCCGGGCGATCGGAACCTGCCGTTTTTATCGAAAACGGGGCGGGCGCTGCTGCCGATCGTGTCCGATCCGGGAAAGCGCGTGATCCCGACGGCGGATCGGCCGATGACGCTTCCTCCGTTTTTCGCCGATGAACCGGCGCATGGATGGTGTTTCTATTATGAGCGGGCGGAGGCGGCGGCGGATCGCGGCGATTGGGCGGAGGTTCTGAGACTGGCGCATGAGGCGGAGGCGCAGGGATTGGCGGCTTCGACCGCGGTTGAGCTGCGCAGCTTTTTGATCGCGGCGCTGATTGGCGGCGATCCTGAGCTGGCTGAGCGGTACGCGGCCGCGGTTGAAGCGGAGGAGGGCGTTCCGGCGTTTTTCCGTCCGGCGCTGGAAGCGTTCGACCCGGCGTCGCTGTCGCCCGAGGGGCGTCGGATACGGGAGCGGATGATCTCTGTTCCTGATTCGAGCGGTTTTGACCAGGAGGATTTTCGATCCGGAACGGCGTATAATTGATATAAGTTTCAATCCTGAAGCGTAAGGGCGTACGGGGGAAGGGAGCTGGATGAGCGAAGCGAAAGAAGAGAAATTGGACGTCAGAAAAAAGAAGAAAAAGCCAAGAGTCCGGTCGTCAGCGAAGGCGATCATCCTTCGGGACGGGAGCCTCCTGGCGCAGCGCTGCGATTTTGGCGACGGTATCGTTTGCTACCTGCTCCCCGGCGGGGGACAGAAATTCGGAGAATCGCTTCACGACGCGCTTCGGCGCGAGGTTCTGGAAGAAACCGGCGCGGAGATCGAGATCGGCCCGCTTGTCTGGATTCGGGATTATATCGGACGGAACCATGAGTTCGCCGAAGAGGACCCGGATACGCATCAGGTTTCACATTATTTTCTCTGCGAACTGGTATCCGGGCCGGACGGCGCGCGCGCGTCGAACCCCGATTCGGTTCAGGTCGGGTTGAATTGGATCCCGCTGACCGAAATCAGGTCGGCGAACCTGTACCCGAAAGCGCTGAAAGCGCGTTTCAGCGCGGATGGATGGATCGAGGGCGAGGTTTACGCTGGGGACGTCAATTAAGACGGCGTTGAGCGAACTGGCGGCTTTTATTGGGATTGGTTTAATTCTTGCACTTGTAAATAGCAGGCTAAAACATCCGTTTCTGGATGAATTATTCCGCAGGATTGGAAATAGCCGAGAAACTTGCGGGCATGCCGCAATCGAAAAAGTTATGCCGGAGGCAGATATGAAGCAATATAAAAGTATGATTTTCGTTCTTGTCATGATGATCGCGGTGCTGATTGTCAGTACCGCAGCCGTCGACGCCCAATCGGCGTCTATACCGGCGTATACGATTACCAGCGTTACCGCCGGATTGGAAGTCACGGTCCAGACGAAGGATTTCCCCGCGAGTACGGATTTCGTCGTCCGGATGCGCGATTTTGACGCGGGCGGCAACGCGATGAGCGTTGCGAGGTTTAATTCCGGCGCCGGCGGCGCGTTCGGGCTGGCGCTTCCGATTCCGTCGGAAGTCGCGGGCGCGCGGACGATCGAAATGACGATCGTTTCGGCCTCGGACCCGTTCGGGCTCAGTATCACGTCGCAGTTCGCGAACGGCGGGCCAGGCGGTAAAGTCAGCTGCAACTACAGCGTCATTCCGACGTTTAATCTCGACGCGGTCGCGAAAAACGGGAGCGTCACGGTTACGACCGCTAAATTTCCGCCGAATTCGACGTTCAAGGTTAAGATGGGCGTGATTACCGGCGGGTCGATCGTTCGCTATGGGATTAAGGGGTTCTCGACGTACGAGCTTCCGGATCCGTACTATGACGGGTCAATCGGGCCGATCGTTCCGTTGCCGTGGAATCTTCCGTATGTGCCCATTGATCCTTCGTTATATACGTATAATCTCCCGGATCCCGTCGTTCCGCCCTGCTGGCCGACCGGGCAGGACTGCGCTTATACAACGATTACCGTTCCGGGCAGCGGGACGATTTTCAGCGGGATCGAAGTCGGTACGTACGAGTCGATCGATGGCTCGCCCCAGACGGTCTCGTATCCGATCCCCACGGAGCTTAAAGACGTTTCCCCGATCATCCTCCGTTTCGAGGATCAGGGTCCCTGCGGAATCTATTCGTTCGGTTATTTCTGGAACGCGGATTTCCCCGTCGCGGGTACGGTTCCGACCGTCGAGATTCAGCCGATCCGGTAGGTAATAAATCCGGAACGGAAAGGCCCATAGCCGGAACGGCGCGGGGCGGGTCTCCTGCGGCGGCGCAGGATGATCCAGGGTTTCAAATTGCCGGCGGATTGCCAGATACCTCGAATGGGGCGGCGATCCGTCGGTTTTTTGTTCAGAGAGGAGATCTATGATTGTAGTCTTGAAGAAGGATCCGGACGAACGTCAGCTCGATAATTTAATCCAGTGGCTTAAGAGTTTAAACCTGGATGTTCATCTGAGTTCCGGGATCAACACGACGATCGTCGGGCTGGTCGGGGACACATCGGTCGTCGATATCGACCTGATCCGTGCGCTCGATATCGTTTCCGACGTTAAACGCGTTCAGGAGCCGTATAAAAACGCTAATCGCAAGTTTCATCCGGACGATACGGTTATCGAGGTCAGCGGGATTAAGATCGGCGGCGGAAACCGCGTCCTGATGGCCGGGCCCTGTTCCGTTGAATCCGAGGATCAGATCGTCGAAATCGCGAAACGCGTCAAGGCCGCGGGCGCGGCTTTTTTACGCGGCGGCGCGTTCAAGCCGCGGTCCTCGCCATACGCTTTTCAGGGGCTGGGAAAGGTTGGGCTGGAGCTGCTGAAAGTCGCGCGGGCGGAAACGGGGCTGCCGATTGTGACGGAGCTGATGACCTCGTCGCAGCTGCCGCTTTTCGACGATATCGACGTGATTCAGATCGGCGCGCGCAACATGCAGAATTTTGACCTGCTGAAGGACGTCGGACACAGCGATAAACCCGTCCTGCTCAAGCGCGGGCTGGCGAATACGCTGGAGGAATTGCTGATGAGCGCCGAATATATCATGGCGAACGGCAACCACAATGTGATGCTCTGTGAGCGCGGGTTCCGGACGTTTGAAACCGCCATGCGGAATACGCTCGATCTCGCCGCCATCCCCTACCTGAAAGAAAAGTCGCATTTGCCCGTGATCGTCGATCCGAGCCACGCGACCGGAGCGGCGGCGCTGATTAAGCCGGTCTCGCTGGCGGCGACGGTCGTCGGCGCGGATGGGCTGATTATCGAAGTGCATAATAATCCGGCGAAAGCGTTCAGCGATGGGAAGCAGTCGCTGACGCCGGACGCGTTCGACGACGTCGCACGCTCGGTCCGGCAGCTCTATCCATACGCTTACGATTTATGGAAAGAGGGACGGTTATGAAGATCGGGATTATCGGGTTGGGCTTAATTGGCGGCTCGATGGCGAAGGCGCTGAAAAACCGGACGGAAAACGTTGTCTTTGGCTATGATCAGTCCGAATCGATCCGGCTCAGGGCGCGATTGCTGGACGCGATCGACGGCGAGCTTACCGTGGAGAATATCGGAGAGATGGACGTCATTCTCGTCGCGCTCTATCCGAAAGCGGCGATCGAGGCGGTTCGTGAAAACGCGCCGCGGTTTAAGAAAGGCTGCGTCGTGATGGATCTCTGCGGTGTGAAAGAGGCGGTCTGCGAACCGATTCGCCGCTTCGCGGAAGAGAACGGTTTTACGTATATCGGGGCGCACCCGATGGCCGGACGCGAGTTTTCGGGGTTCAGTTATTCGACCGATACGCTTTTCGACGGCGCGTCGATGATCCTCGTTCCGTTCAGCGGTACGGCGATCCAGACGGTTCAGGCGGTCAAGCAGCTTTTTACCGCGATCGGATTCACGAATATTCAGATCTCAACGCCGGAGGAGCATGACCGCATGATTGCGTTCACGTCGCAGCTGGCGCATGTCGTTTCCAGCGCGTATATCAAGAGTCCGACCGCGCTGCATCATATCGGTTTCTCCGCCGGTTCGTATCGGGACATGACGCGGGTCGCCAGGCTGAACGAAGCGATGTGGACCGAGCTGTTCATGGAGAATCCGACGTATCTGGTCGAAGAGATCGATACGCTGATCGCGAATTTACAGGCTTACCGCGACGCGCTCGCGGCCGGCGACCGGGACCGCGTTTATCATCTTCTGAAAGAGGGGCGCGAGCGGAAAGCGATTATCGACGGCGGCGGGTCATGAGCGCGGGCGGGGAAGAGGCCCGGACGCGGCGGGTCCCGGTCGAAACGTCGCAGGGGGCTTATGAGGTGACGATCGGGCGCGGGTTGACCGCCCGGCTGGGCGCAATGATCCGAGAGCGGTTCGGCGCGCCGCGGATCGGCGTTATTTCCGATTCGACGGTCGCCTCGCTGTATCGGGAAACGCTGAGCGCGTCGCTGGCGGAAGCGGGATTGGACGTCCGGTTTTTCGATTTTCCTGCGGGTGAATCGCGAAAGACGTTTGAAACGGTCGGCGCGGCGCTCGATTTCCTGGCGCGGGAGCGGTTTACCCGAAGCGATTTCGTTCTGGCGTTCGGCGGCGGCGTCCCGGGCGATCTGGCTGGCTTTGCCGCGGCGATTTACCTGCGCGGGGTCCGTTTTCTTCAGGTCCCGACGACGCTCCTGGCCGCGGTCGATTCGTCGGTCGGCGGGAAAACGGGCGTCGACCTTCCGCAGGGTAAGAATCTCGCCGGCGCATTCTGGCAGCCGTCGGCGGTGTACTGCGATCCGGATTTCTTCCGGACGCTTCCGGACGAACGGGTCGCCGAAGGTTACGCCGAGATGATTAAGCATGGCCTGATCGCCGACGAAGCGTACCTGCGGCGTCTGGAGACGCTCGGTCCGGGGGATGGGATCGAGGAGATAATCGCGCGATCTGTCGAGATCAAGGCTTCGTTCGTCGCCGCCGATACGCGCGATACCGGGCTGAGGCAGACGTTAAATTTCGGTCATACGTTCGGTCACGCGATCGAAAAGGTTTCGGCCTACAGCGTCAGCCATGGCTCGGCGGTGGCGATCGGGATGATGATGGCGTGCCGGGCGGCGGATCGGCTTGGGCTTTCCGAATCGTCGATGACGGCGCGGCTGGAAGCGCTGCTGCGGCTGTACCGCCTCCCAACCGGGACGGCTTACGGGGCGGAGGAGCTCGCCGGCGCGGCGCTTAGCGATAAAAAGCGGAGCGGCGAGACGATTCAATTCGTTTTTCCGATCCGCGCCGGGGCGGCCGCGCTCGTTCCGGTCCCGGCCGCCGATATCCCGCGGGTTTTCCGGCTGGGGCTCAGTTAGAGGAGAAGGACGATGACAGCTTCTGTGATGGTTATTCAACCAGAATATTTATCCGGTTCGGTTCAGGCGATCCCGTCGAAATCGGACGCTCACCGGCGGCTGATCTGCGCTGCGCTCTCGGATAGCGAGACGGCGATTACGATCGGCCCCGATCCGCTTGGCGATGATATTCAATCGACGATTCACTGCTTACGGGCGTTGGGCGCGCGGATCGTTCGTGCCGACGACCGTCGGATCGTCGTTTATCCGGTCCGTCACGACTTGAGCGAGCATGAGGAAGTGATTCTGGACTGCGGCGAGAGCGGGTCGACGCTTCGCTTTATCCTTCCGATCGCGGCCGCGTTGGGCCAGAGGGCGACGGTTATCGGGCATGGCCGGCTCCCAGAGCGTCCGATCGACGAGCTGATAGCTTCGCTGGCAGGGAACGGCGCGGTTTTTTCCTCGGATCGGCTTCCGCTGAAGATTGGCGGCCAGCTTCACGCGGGGTCGTTCCGGCTCTCGGGGGGTGTTTCTTCGCAATACGTTTCGGGGCTCCTTTTCGCGCTGCCGCTCCTTTCCGGACCGTCCCGGATCGAGCTGACGACGCCGCTGGAATCGGTGGCATACGTCGATATGACGCTCAGGACGCTTCGCGAGTCCGGCGTCCGAATCGAAGTTGACGCGAACGATTACCGGATCCCGGAGGGTCAGAAGTTCGACATGCCGGAGCAGGTCATGATCGAAGGCGACTGGTCCAACGGGGCTTTTTTCCTGGCGGCCGGGGCGATGAATACGCCGGTTAATGTCGCGGGGTTGTCTCCGACGTCGGCACAGCCGGACGTGAAGATTATCGAGGCGATTAACGATTTCGGTTCGGACGCGATCCGGGTCCGAAATGGCTATTCGGTGTTCTCCAGGCCGATGCGCGGGATCGTTTTTTCGGCGCGCAATACGCCGGATCTGGTCCCGATCATTTCGGTTTTAGCCTGCGCGGCGCAGGGGACGACGCGGATTATCAACGCCGGACGCCTTCGGTTTAAAGAGTCGGACCGGCTTCGGACCGTCAGCGTGAACCTCCGGGCGTTGGGCGCGGAGATTGAGGAGGACGCCGATTCGCTGACGATCCGTGGCGGGGGGACGCTCCGCGGCGGCGAGGTCGACGGAAGCGGGGACCATCGGATCGTTATGGCGATGGCGGTTGCGTCGACGATCTGCGAAGAGCCGGTTGTGATCCGGGGGTGGGAAGCGGTCGAAAAGAGTTATCCGACCTTTTTTGAGGATTTTAGGAGTCTGGGCGGGGTGGCTGATGTTCTCGATCGGGAGTAGGTTCAGGCTGACGATTTTCGGTCAGTCGCATTCGCGGGCGATCGGCGGCGTCGTCGAAGGGATTCCCGCCGGGACGCGGCTCGATCTGGACGCGATCCGCGCTTTTGCGGCGCGCCGGGCTCCGGGCCGGGAGCTGACGACGCCGCGAACGGAAGCGGACGAACCGGTTCTGCTGTCGGGGGTCGATGAGCGGAATGTCTGCTGCGGCGCGCCGCTCGCGTTCCAGATCGAAAATACAGATACGCGGCCGCGCGATTACGCCCGTCTCCGGGACGTCCCGCGCCCGATGCATTCCGATTACGCGGCGGCGGTCAGGTACCATGGGTTTAACGATATCCGCGGCGGCGGCCAGTTTTCCGGACGGCTGACCGCGCCGCTCTGTTTCGCCGGGGCGATCGCGGCGGGGCTGTTATCCGAACGCGGGATCGCCGTCGGTTCGCATGTGGCTTCGGTCGGGCCGGTCGACGACGAGCGCTTCGATCCGCTGAACGTCGGCGCGGAACAGTTGGCGTCGCTGCGGAAGATGACGCTGCCGGTGCTGTCGGAGAGGGCGGGGAACGCGATGCGCGCGCTGATCGAGGAGGTCCGCGCGGACGGGGATTCGGTCGGCGGGACGATTGAATGCGCCGCAGTGGGCCTTCCGGCGGGCTGGGGCGATCCGATTTTTGACGGCGTTGAAAATCTTCTAGCTCGGGCGCTTTTCGCGATTCCGGCGGTTAAAGGCGTCGAATTCGGCGCGGGGTTCGACTCGGCGCGGATGCGCGGGTCGGCGCATAACGACGCTTTTGAGATCGGCGATGCCGGTTCGATCCGGACGCGTTCGAACCGGCATGGCGGTATTTTGGGCGGGATCACGACCGGAATGCCGCTCGTTTTCAGGGCTGCGATAAAGCCGACGCCGTCGATCGCGATCGAACAGGATTCGGTCTCTCTTTCGCGGCGGGAAAACGTAAAGCTGACCGTCGCGGGGCGGCACGATCCCTGTATCGCGCTGCGGGCTTATCCGGCGGTCGAGGCGGCCGCGGCGCTCGTTTTAGCCGACCTGATGACAGACGGCGGAAAGGCGGGGTAGAGGAAAATGGACCTTCAGCGCACGCGATTGGCGATCGACCGGATCGATCGTGAAATGGTCGGGTTGATGTGCGAGCGGATGCGGCTTGCGGCGGAGATTGCCGCCTATAAACGGGAAAATGGCCTTCCGGTCGGCGATCCGGCGCGGGAGCGGGAAATTCTGGAGCGCGCCGCCGCGCAAGCCGGGCCGGAGCTGGCGCGGTATATCGAGGCTTTTTACGCGGCGGTTTTTGAAATCAGCAAGGGCTATCAGACGGAGCTGATCGCCGCGGCTCCGCCGCTCAGCGGCCCGGAAAAGGGCGCATGTACGGATTAATCGGGCGCCGGCTGGGGCATAGCTATTCCGCACCGATCCATCGCGCGCTGACGAACGGCGCGTACGATTACCGGCTGATCGAGGTCGAGCCCGACGCGTTAGCGGATTTCCTCAGGTCGCGGGAATTCGACGGCCTGAACGTGACGATCCCGTATAAGCGGGCGGTGATCCCGTTTCTTGACGCGCTGACTCCGGACGCGGAACGGATCGGCGCGGTGAACACGATTTTCCGCCGCGGCGACCGCTGGATCGGCGATAATACCGATGCCGCCGGGCTGCGGTACGCGTTGGAGCGGATCGGTTTGGATCCGGGCGGGAGACGCTGCGTTATTTCAGGGAACGGCGGGACGTCGCGGACGGCGGCTGTGGTCCTGAGCGAGCTGGGCGCGGCGTCGGTTCGGCTTGTCTCCCGGCGGGAGGGGACCCCGTTTGAACGGGCGGGGACGCTTGATGATACCGAGCTGATCGTCAACGCTACGCCGCTCGGCATGTCGCCGGAAACGGACGGCGATCCGCTCGATCTGACGCTGTTTCCGAAGCTGATCGGCGTATTCGACGCGATTTATAATCCGCTTTCGACCCGCTTTTTGCAGCGGGCGCAGCGGCTGGGCCTGATCCAGGGCTGCGGGCTGCGCATGCTCGTCGCGCAGGCGAAGGCGGCGGCGGAACGGTTCCTGGACGCTCGGTTGGATGACGGGGCGATCGAGCGCGTTTATCGGGAGCTGCGCGCCGGGACGGAGAACCTGATTCTGGTTGGAATGCCCGGGGCGGGGAAGACCGCGGTCGGACGCGCTCTGTCGGCGCTGTCGGGGAAGCCGTTCGTCGATCTGGACGCGGTTTTTGTCGAGCGCGCCGGGATGCCGATCCCGGAGTATTTCGCGCGTTTCGGCGAAGCCGCTTTTCGTCAGGTTGAAGCTGAGCTCTGCGCGGAGGTTGGGCGGAAGACCGGTCAGGTCGTCGCGACCGGCGGCGGCGTCGTTCTTCGCGAGGAGAACCGGATTCATTTGCGGCTGAATGGGTATGTCGTTTTTTTGGAACGCGAGCTTTCGAAGCTTCCGACCTCGGGACGTCCAGTGTCGCAGGCGGCCCCGTCGCTGCGGGCGTTATACGAAGAGCGGCTGCCGGCGTATCGCGCCTGCGCCGATGTCAGCGTCGTGAACGATGGATCAAAGGCGTCCGTCGCGGCGCGGATTCTTGAACTTTATCGGGAAAGGCTGGGAACGCTATGAAAATACTGGTGATCAACGGACCGAATCTGAATTTTCTCGGGATCCGCGAGCCGGAAATCTACGGCGCGACGCGTTATGAGACGCTGGTTGAGATGATCCGGGCGCGGGGCGCGGAACTGGGGCTGGAGACCGTTTTTTTTCAATCGAATCATGAAGGCGCGCTGATCGATCGGATCCAATCCGCGTATTCGGACGGAACGGACGGGATATTGATCAATCCGGCCGGGTTCACGACGACGAGCGTCGCGATCCTGGACGCGCTGAAAGCGGTCGGGCTTCCCGCCGTCGAGATCCATCTCAGCAATATTTTTGAGCGGGAAGCCTTTCGGCAGGATTCGCTGATTCGGCTGGCCTGTTTCGCGACGGTCGTCGGGAAAGGAATTCCCGGTTATTTCGAGGGACTTGCGCTGCTGAAAGAGCGGCTGACCGAAGGGAAGGCTCATTCGGAAACGCCCCGGACTTCGTAAAGGGTCCTCTGACGGCGTTATCCGTTCCTGCCGCTGACGTTCGCGGATTCGAACGTCGCCATGTCGCGCAGCACGTTCAGCGCCGCGTCGATCAGCGCGAACGACAGCGCCGCGCCGGTGCCTTCGCCGACGCGCATCTTCAGGTTTAACAGCGGCTGCCGCTCCAGCAGGGTGAGCAGCGCGGCATGGCCGACTTCAACGGATTGGTGCCCCGCGATCAGGTAGTCGCGAACGCCTGGGTTGATTTCGGCGGCGAGCGCGGCCGCGACGGTTGAGATCAGTCCGTCCATGACGAGCGGGACGCGGTTAGCGGCGGCCGCCAGCGTTACGCCGGTCATCCCTGCGATTTCGAATCCGCCGATTTTCATCAGGATATCAAACGGGTCGTTCCGGTCGGGGCGATTCACGGCGAGCGCGCGTTCGACGACGGCGATTTTCCGCGCCAGTCCGGTTTCGTCGACGCCGGTCCCGCGTCCGGTGACTTCCGCGGCGGGTTTCCCGGTCAGGACCGCGGTAATCGCCGCTGAAGGGGTTGTATTCCCGATCCCCATTTCGCCGGTCGCGGCCAGCTGGACGCTGGAACGGAACGCTTCTTCGCCGATCTCATATCCGACGGTCAGCGCCTGATCGAGCTGCGCGGCGGTCATCGCCGGTCCGATAGCAATATTCATCGTTCCGCGGGCGACTTTGCGGTGGGTAATGGGGAGCGACGGATCGAAGTCGTACGCGACGCCGATATCGGTAATCCGGACTTCGGCGCCGAGCTGCCGGGTCAGTACGTTAATCGCGGCTCCCTGGTTCAGGAAGTTCATGACCATTTGCGGCGTGACGGACTGCGGATAGGGGCTGACCCCCTCGGCGCAGACGCCATGGTCGGCGGCCATCAGGAAGACGGTTTTCCGTTTCAGGTCAGGGAGCGGGTCGCCGGTCATTCCGGCAATCTGAATGGAGAGCGTTTCGAGATCGCCCATGGATCCGAGCGGTTTAGTCAGGGTTTGCTGCCGCGCGGCGGCCTGATCGGCCGCTTTGCGGTTGAACGCGGGGATATGGACGTTTTTGAAATTCATTCTATCTCCCTTTTCTGGAGTGGATCTGATTTGTTGATCTGTCTTTTGCTCTCCGGCACGAACCGCCGTCGGCGTTTTACTTCCGTTGGCGCCGCGTTCGTGCGGCGATCATGATCAGGAATAGCAGGAGCAGCAGCGCGCCCATCCGCCAGAGCTGGAAATCGTCGCCGATCCCGGTATTCGGAAGCGCGGTAGGGATCAGGTGCGCCTGATGATCCGGAAGCCCCGGATCATCCTCGCTGTCTCCGATCAGCGGCGCTTCGAACGTCGCGGTTGCGGCCTGAAGGGGCCGCTGCGTTGGGATTTGGGCGAGGGCCTTCGTTGCGGTCGCGCGGTTGAACGGGAGCGGGAGAATCGGGCGCGTCGGGACCGCCTGCGTCACGATCGGGAGACCGATCGACTGGGTCGCAGTGACGCTGAGCGGCGGGGCGGGCTGAATCGGCTGATTCCCTGCGGGGATCAGCGTCGGAGGGTTTGGGATTTCCGAGGTCACGAGGTAAAACGGTTCTTCGCCGTTTTCAGCGTACATCGGCTCGTCGTCTAAATCGCTCTTCGCCGTCGGCGCAGCGTTTTTCGCGTCCGCTTCTCCCTGAGACGGGAGCGGCAGGACGGCTTCCGGCGTCCGCGTTGGAAGCGGGGTTTCGGTGGGTGGGAAGAAGAAATTCGCGATAGACGCGAAAAAACCGCCGTTCGGTTCGGCCGTCGGAGAAACGGGAAGCCCGTCCGGGAACGCGTTTTCGGCGAGCGGGATCCCGTTTCCGTTCGCGCTCGTCGGAACGGAGACGGATGGCGTTTGAGTCGCTGGCGGGCCGGCGAAGAAGATACGGATCGATTCGAAAAAGCCGGGCGTGTCGGTCTCGGTCGGTTGGAGCGCTGGCACGTCCGGTTCTCCGCTCGTCATGAACGGATCGGACGCGGCGGTTGGAAAATCGGTATGGGCCGCGTCTATGAGCGGCGCGGCTGCCGTGGTTGGATCCTCCGCCTGCGTCGCGCTCGGACTTTCGGCGAGGCTGCCGGTCGGCGCGCTGAACTCGGCCGCCGCCTGAGCGGTCTGGCCGGCGGGCTCTTCGGACGGGATTTCGTCTGGATCCGTTTCGTCCAACGTCCCGTTGACGGTCTTGTTGCCTGAGAAAAAAGCGGCGATCCGTCCGAAGAAGCCGGGTTCCTCGGTCGCGGTCGGGACTGGGTGGGCTGCGCCGTCGGCCTTCGCCGCGTCGATGCGTTCCGGCGCGTCGGTCGCTTCGTCCGGAACCGGTTCGGATGGGAACGGTTCGGAAGGCAGCGTTTCGGAAGGGAGCGCGACGGTCGGATTCGCGATCGAGACAGGCCGCGCGGTTCCGTTCAGCGGGTTCGGGTTGGCGTTGACCGGCGCGTTGGTCGGAACGGCCGGGTCTCCGGCGAACTCGAGCTGGGTCGGAAGGAGCGGCCGAGTCCCCGCGGATTCGGTTCCGTCCGCCGGGGCTGCTTCGGTCTCGTCCGCTGCCGGTTGGGGCGTAGCGGTCGGATGCGCCGCGCGCAGGGCGGTAAAACGATCAAAAAACGACGGAAGCGCTGTCGCGGGGACGCTCGTGACCGTCGCTTCGGGCGCGGATTCGGTTCCGTCGGCATCGAGTTCGCCAAATGGGGCGGCGTCGCTCGCGATCGGGACCGCGGACGTTTCTTCCGGCGTACGGATGTCCTGGCGCCGGGTCCCGAAATAAACCGCGGCGCAGCCGATCAGGACGACCGGAATGACCCACCATGGGAATCGGTTCCCGGGCCGTTTTTTATTTTCCTTTCGGTTAAACTCGTTTTCAAACGTTTCGAAAACCTCATTTTCGTCATAGCTCATGGTAATCCTCCGGTTTGCGCCTTATCGCTCGGAATCGTCGAGGCGAACGCGCTCAACGTTATGAATCGGCAGCGCCAATTCGGTATCCTGGTCCAATCGGACGCGGACCTGCTCAAATTCGGCGTTCTGCGCGTCAGGATTGACCAGCTCGCTGATCACGCCGATTTCGCCGCCGTAAAAACCGTCGATAATCCGGACCGTGTCCCCGATTTCGAGCGGCTCGACGGGGCTGCTTTTCTGCGGTGTGTATTCGTCTTTGGGGATGACGATTTCCGGTTTGCGCGGATTTCCGTAACGGCTCGACAGTCCGGTCAGATAGGCGAACCTGATAATATTTTTCCCCAGCGCCAGCTGCGCCGGCGTCGCCATCCGGCCGCTGCCGATTCGATCGGTCAGGATGACCGGGATCGGCAGCGATTCCGCAATCGGGAGAAGATCGGCGGGGAGCGACCCGAGGATCAGTCCGCCCATCGATACCTTGACCGCGCGCTGGAGCGCCTTGGGGTCATGACAGGTATTCGCGAATACGACCGCGCCGGCGAAATCGAGCGTAATCGATTCGTTCGTGAGCGTTCCTTCTTCGCGATTGAAATCAACCGACATCAGGATACCCTGACCAAATTTCCCGTTCCCCCAGACGCCGCGGACGAGCGTCCCCTCCGTTTCGAGGCGGGCTCCGCGGTATGGGAGGATTTCGGTTACGATCCCGGGAAATCCGGCGACGCAGCGTTCCCGGTCGCGCGGAACGAATTCGAAGATCAGCTTGTTCGCTGAAAGGCCGAGGAATCGGCCCGACTTTTTCGCCAGAACGGTCCGCGTTTTACGTCCTTCGCGTTGGGCGACCGTGTCGCCGATGGAAACGAAGTCGCCGTCCTTAATCGTCAGGCAGGGACGAATGGGTTCGCCCGGGCTGAGTCCCAGCGCGTCGGAAAGCGAAAGCGCTTCATGCCGCGTCCAGACTTTCCGGTATGCGATAACGGTCGACGGATCGGTCGCCTGGCCCGGGTAGGCGACGACGGTCCCGTTTTCGGAAAGCGCGCGCGCCGTCCGGATCGTTCCCTGATGAATCGCGTCGCTTACGTTAGCCATCCAGTCTTCCTCCTTCGCCGATACGCCAGTCGCCGAGCTGTTTCTTTTCCAGTCGGAGGCGTTCGATTTCCGCCGCGCGGTCGTCTTTTTTATCAGTTCCGCGCTCGCCGCGCAGGTCGAAAATCAGGCCGAAGCTCCCACTTTTGAAGCCGAACGGGAGAAACGGCTGAATTCCCGGCGTGTCGACGCCGCGCGGAATCGAGAGCCATTCCAGCCGGTAGTTCTGACCGTAGTTCAGCGGGATCCGGTAGATTTCGCCAAACGGGATCAGGTACTCTTTTTTATCGCCGCCGGTGTTCTGGATACTGATCCGCATGGGAGCGGCGTTCTTCCGCGTCCAAAGCGAACGGTCGAGGACTCTCGGGCGGATGACCTTTCCCAGGTTCAGGTAGGTTGAGCTGTCCATGATATCCGCGGCGAGCTTCGGGTTGACATGCATGACGGTTCCGATCACGGCGGCGAGCCCGTTCATGTCGAGCAGGTAATCGATCGCGCCGTACGGACGAATCGCGTTCATCGCCGCCCGCAGCGACGCGCCCGGATCTTCAACGTTCCGCAGCCCTGATCCGGTCAGCAGGACGGCCGATAACCGGCCGGACGGCGGGAGCGAGAGGAAGCCGGAACGGAAAAGCGCGATTCGGATCAGCTCCTCCTTCAGCGCGATCTCGATCTCAGCGGCGTAGCGGTTCGCTGGGACGAGCTCGGGATAGAGCGATTTATTCAGGATATAATCGCGAATTTCGCCGGTTCTGATCTGGAAATCGATATGGGCCCGGATCGATTCGGCGTCGGTTTCCGAAAGAATTCCGGGAAGCGTTTTCCCCAGTCCGATCGGAACGGTTTTCAGCTTCAGCCTCAGGTCCATCGCCTGGGCGATCAGCGTCCGGTCGGCGCCGATATTGACGCCCAGAACGACCTGATGTTTCCGGATCAGGCGCGACAGGAGGCGGACGGAACGCCCGAACGCGAATTCGCCGGGAATGAACGAGGCGTTCGTCTGTTTTCGGAGCGTCTCGAATCCCGGGGCGCGGAGCGAAGCGTCCTTCCGGATCGTTTTCAGCAGGCAGTTCAGCGCGGGTTCGTCGCCGGGCTCGGTTTCCATGACGTTCGAGCCGAACGCGATATCGGAGATTTTCGCGAAGACGCGTTCGATTTCGACGCGCGTTTCGCTGTTTCCCAGGAAGAGGAGCAACGGCCGCTGTTCCCTGGTCAGGCTTTTACAGTACAGGAGGATCGTTTCGCCGATCCGATAGACGGCCCGACGCGCGCCGTTTTCGGTCCCGCCCGCGAAGACGATGATCCGCGGAGCGGCGGCGGTCAGGCGATCGAGCTGCTTCGCGGTCGAATATCCGTCGTCCAGCGCGCATTCGAGGATCGGGGTCGTTCCGAGCCGTGCGCAAAGCGAACGCAGCGCCGGGAGGCTCCCCGCCTCGCTCAGTCCGAAAATCGCGATCGCGGGATCGGCGATACAGGTATAAGAGGCGGCCGCCTGGTCGATCCCGCTGAAATCCGTCGCCATCGGCAGGATAAAATTCCCATCCGCGTCGAGGATTCTCTTTTTGACGTTTTTTTCGAGCTTTCGGACCGCGGCGGCGATCCCGACGAATTCGGAACGCTCGTGGTTCAGGTGCGTCGTTCGATCCGAGGCGGACCCGATAAAACGGTATTTCCCGGCACGAATCTCGAATAAGCAGGCGCGCGTATTGACCGTTCCGATGTCGATCGTCAGGACCGATTGCGGCAATGCGTTTGCAGCCGCCGTTTCGGGGTTTTCGACCGATTCCGGCGGTTGCTTCAGGACTCCGGGGCTCATGACGCGCTTCATGGCAGCAGGCCTCCCAGGATCGTTCGTCCCTCGCTCAGGAGCAGGTCCAGCCGATCGATCAGAACGATCGCCGACGAGATAAAAACGCCGGCGAAAATCGCGCCGAAAGCGGCCGCGACGAAAATTTCGCCGATCCGCTCCAGTGCAAAAAGCAGCTTGCCGCCGAAAGGTTTCCCTTTCAGGTTCGAAAAGACGCCTGGCGCGTCGCTGCGTTCCGACGCGACTTCCCGCGACCAGATCAGCGCGGTTATGACGCCAGCGAACGCGGCGATCGCTTCCGCCCATTGAACGCCGTTCCCGGCGGCGCTCGGCCCGCTCTTCGCGAACGGCGCGATCGTCGCCCCGAGAAGCGGAAGGAGCGTCCCGCTTATGGCGCCGGCTGACGCGACCGCGGTCAGCGCGAAAAAGCCGATTGTCAGCCATGGCGGATTCGCCGGCGCGTTCCTGTCGCGGTAGTGGGTAAAAATCAGGATCAGGATAAGCCCAACGCAGATTACGCTGACGATTCGCAGCTCAGGCTCAGCCCGATCGTCCAGCAGCGGCAGGATCAGGTACGGCGAGAAGACTTTTTCAATCAGGATCAGGATCAGCCCTGCCGCGATCGCGCCGCTTAAGATCGAACCGGCGAAGCGGAAAAGTCCGTTGTCGCCGAAGATCAGGCTGAAAATCAGGATCGACAGGATAAAACCGGCCAGGGTCATTATCCATTCCGCGGAGATCATCATTCGGCTCGATCCTCCTTCGATGGATTGGGTTTCTCGTCCGCCGTGTCGGAAAGGGCGTCGCCAGGCAGGTTCCGTTCGTCGGAATCGACGGTAATCGCGGAGGTCAACGGGATGCGGGCGGCGGAACCGATGAGGATTGCGCTCAGCGCCAACGCGATCAGGAACCACAACGCTGTCAGGCGCGCCGCGTTCGGATCCAGTTCGCCGCGGTAGGCGGCTTTCTCTTCCGGCGTCAGGAGCGACGCGGTCAGGACGCCGGCGCGTTGGAAGGGCCGCAGGATCGGCGCGGCCTGAGCCGAGCCGACGACGAGCAGTTTCGTTTCGGGTCGAAAGATACGGAATGCCTCGATCCAGCGCTGCGCGCGGGCCGCGTCCGCGACGATCAGGATGGCACCGGTCGCCGCGCCCTGACCCAAGTAGTCGCCGGAAGTCAGCGTCATCGCGCCGAGCGCCGCCGGGACGTACGAAACCGGAAGCGCGACGCCGTCGTCTGAATTCATGAAGAACGAGCGCGCGATCAGATACGCCGAATCGTTCGCGGCGATTAACGTTGGAAAAGTGTCTTTTCCGGTCAGCTCGTTGATGATCGACTGCGTTGTTGCGTTCAGCTCCGCCTCGTCGGCGAATCCGTAATCCAGGATGATTTCAAGGCGGCTCCCCGCGGGAAACGCGTTGAGCGCGTCATGAAAAGCGGCGCCGGCGGCGGCCCGTTCCGGCCGAATCGCCGGGAGTTCGATTTTCCCGCCGGAAACCCCGGATAAGATCAGCAGGACCCCGGCGATCGCGATCAGCGCGAACAGAACCATTGCCAGTCGGTTTTTCGTTCGGATCCGCGGACTGACGAACCCGCGGGTCCGCCGCTCTGAGTAAAAAACTTTTTGCAGGATAGACGCGACCATACGCTGCTGATAATCGGAGGGAACGGCGGTCGATTTGGGGACGCTCGACGCGAACGAAACGCCGACCACGCCCGGAACCGTCGGAAATTTCATGTCGCCGGTTTCAAAGAGGTTCCAGGGGATTTCTTCGCGGCTGTCGTTCGCCGGCGGCATGGGGATAAACGAATCGGGTTCATCCGGCGTTCTTCCGGGCGAAGTCAGCGGTTCCGGCGAACTGACGCGGTTTTCGTTTTCGATTTCAGCGCCGCGTTCAACGAGAACGCCCGGGCTCAGCGATTCGGCGTCGTTCAGGCTTGTCGAATCCGACGACCAGCTTTCCGCGATCGAATCGTAGACGGTCGGAGTGTTGTCGTCCGTGTCCGCCGCCGTTTCATGGAAAACGGCTGAAAACGGCGCGGCCGGTTCGACGGGACCGTCGTCTGGTGAGGACGCCGGCTCGTCCGCTTTGTCGGAGAATCCTGGTGTTTCGGTCGTTTTTTCGCCCGTCAGGCTGTCCAGGAAATCGTTGACGAGCGACGGCCCGTCGGAAGCGGCCGCCGGCTGCGCTGGACTCATCATCGGATCGCTTTCCGTTTCGGCTTTCGCCGAAACCGCCGGTTCGGGTTCGAGTTTGTCTTGCGGACGGTGGACGCTGAAATCGACAAATTCGCGTTCCTCGCCGCGCGCTTCCGCGGCGTCCCCGGCGCTTTCTCCGCTTCCATTTTGGAGCTCGCTCTGACCGTCAAGAAGCTTGGCTTCGCTTTTCGTCCCGGCTCCGGGATCGGCGTCGTCCCATTTCCGCTGAGGCCGGTAGCGGGAAAAGTCTTCGTAGTCCGCTTCCGGCGCGGCCGGATCCGGAGGCTGCGCTTTCGGCGCGGGCGTTCGATCGTTTCCCGCCGCGTGCGCCGGATTGAAGCGCGATTCGGAAACGGGTTTCAGCTTCCATTCCGGCTTTTTAGCCGGAGCGGAAGCGCTCGCTGACGGATTCGCGGACGCGTCGTCCCATTTCCGCTGCGGACGGTGAAGCGTGAAATCCGCGTAGTCGTCTTCGGACGACGCCGTTTTTCCGTCCAGCCGGACTTCCGCCTTGATTGTCTCGGACTTCGTTTCAGGTGTCGGATCGTCCTCCGGAAGATCTTCGCTCTTGCCGGCGGCTCCGTCAGGCCCGGACGTCTGGCCCGGCGGCGAAGGGATCGGCGTGTCGTCCCATTTCTGCTGCGGGCGATGCGTTTCGAAGGTCCCGAATTCGTCTTCGGTTTCGAGTTCGGCGATTTTCCGGTCCTCTTCTTCGATGTCTTCCGGGGAGGCGGCCGCGATTGGCGCCGCGTCCGGCGCGTCGGCGTCCTGAGGCGCGGCGGTTTTCTCGTCAGACGCGCTCGGCGCATGAATCGGACGGTTGAACGGCTGGTTGATCGTTTCCTTGATTTCCGGGAAGAGTTCGCCGAGGAGATCCGGCGCAGCCTCGCCGGAATCGCTCGCGGGAAGCTCCTGCACGGACGTTTCGCCGTCCGGTTCGGCTTCGGATTCAACGCCGGCGTAAAATTTTTTAAGCCAGTCAGGCGGCGAGCTCGCCGCTGACGACGAGGCCGGGACAGCGGAAGCGGCGGCAGGTTCCGAGCCGTTTCCGGTCGGGCGGAGGTCTTCGGGGAGCGTCTCAAAATTCGCGCCGCAGGTGGAACAGCGCTGCGCGCCGGGATCGTTCGTGCCACCGCAGACGCGGCAAATTAGTTTCATCATTCCCGTTCTCCGTATCGGCGGTTTTCCCCGGCCGGCGCGTTGGCGAAGAAGAGAACGCGGACTGAGCTGACGATCGCGCCGATCGCTAATCCGATCAGCAGCCCGGTAACTGCGCCGGTTGGCAGTGAGATCATGAACGACAGGGCTTTTTCGACCGGCTCCGGAAGCGCGAACCGGTCAAAGACGCCGCTGAAAAGGATCAGGAAGACGGCAGCGCTGATCAGGAACGTGGTTCGGAAGAGATTCGGCCTGGACTTCGCCGTGACGAAGAGGCCATAGATGAGCGACAGGCAGATCATTCCGGCGCAAACAGGTTCAATCGAGCGCCGGAGTGTCAGCAGGACTGACTGCAGGCCCGGATGATCGAACTGTTTTGTCAGCCCAATGATCAGGATGACAGTAAAAACGGTCAGCGTCGTGAACCGGTGAAGGAAGTTGGCGTTGCGTTCGCCCAGTTCGCGGACCTGAAAGCGCAGGAAATCGAGAACGCGCAGGAAGGTTACGGCGGCGATCAGCAGCGTTACGCCGCGAAGGAAGAGCTGGCGCGCGGCGACGACTTCCGGCGCGGCCGCGTAAAACGACGCCAGCGTCAGCAATCCGGCAGCGCCGCAGAGAAGAAGGCCGAACGAAGCAATTCTTTTCATGCGCTTATCCGAAGACCCGGAGAAAGACGACGCCGATGATCAGCGCGGCGATGACGATCCAGCGCATCGCGTCCATGACGATCAGCGTTCGCAGCGCGAACGGTCCCGCCGTCCGGTCAGCTTTCCGGACCAGCGCCGGCAGCGCGTAAACGCGTTCGCCGATAAACGTTTCTTCCGCGGCGACGATGCCGGCTGCCTGCGCCTGAAGGTTGTCTCCGGCGATCAGGACGCTTTCATTCGCCGCGAACGAAAAATCCTGAAGCGCGATTTCCGCGCCGGCGCTCCCGACCGACAGGTGCATCGGTTCATGCGTTTCGTCGATCGCGGTCAGCGTCACGGCCTGATGGCTGATCGCGTCGTTCCCGGCGGTCCGGACAGTCGTCGGCTCATATTCGGCGTCTGATTCAACGGCCCGGTATCCGGAACGCACGGCGCGTTCCAACAGCGCGCCGCCGAAACCATCGTCTGCGGTAAAGACCGGCGCGCTGTCGGCGGCGGCGACGCGGCGGGCGATTTGGTTCGCGCTTTCCAGCCCCGGAATCGCCGTCGCGGAGAACATTGTCGACGAACCGGAGCTCAGGTCAAAATGCGCTGCGTCGCCGCGTTCGAGCGATTCGGAAAGCGCGCCGGTCAGCGTTTTCCCGCATGCGCGCGCGGTAAACGAAGAGCCGCGGCGGCGAAGTTTCGCGAGCGTAGAGGTAAACGTCAGCGCCCCGGTCAGCAAAGCAGCCGTAAGAATGATAATGATTGAAAGCGCCGATAGTACCATGCGATTTTTAAGCTCCACAGGTTCCAACGGATTTTGAAACCTTGTTAATTATAAAGGGAAAGTATAGCATATCCTGACTGGAGCGACTTTGACAGGAATCACGGGTTCAGTATCCGTCTTGAGGGAAATGGCGGAATGTAATCAAAAAGAACTGACGCGTCCGGTATTTAAGATGATATTCGGTCTTCGGGCGATTCGCGTAGCCGGGATTGAAGAAGACAAAAAAAAGAACCCCGTCCGATTCTTCTCCGCTTTGAGCCGCGATCTCCGCCGGATAGACGAGGAAAACTGCCCGTGTTATAATTTTTTGTGCCGAAGGTGGGAATCGAACCCACATACACAAGGTACACGATTTTGAGTCGTGCGCGTCTGCCAGTTCCGCCACTTCGGCTCTGATTTTTTATTGTACACAAAAACCGAATTCGGGTCAAGGAGATTTGTCGTTCCATGAGATTAGGGATTATCGGATTGCCGCAGAGCGGAAAAACAACGTTATTCAACGCCGTAACCCGCGGATCACAGCCGACAGGCGCAATTACCGGGAAAATCGAGATCCACGACGCGGTCGTCGACGTCCCGGACGGACGGGTCGACGCTCTGACGGAGATGTTCAAGCCGAGGAAGAAGATTTACGCGAAGGTGAATTATGCCGATATCGCCGGGCTCGACGGGAGCGCCGGGAAGAGCGGGATCTCGGGCGAGCTCCTGAACAAATTGGCGCAGATGGACGGGTTTATTTTAGTCGCGCGTGCGTTCGAAAATGATCAGGTTGTCCATCCGGCCGGTTCGGTCGATCCGGAACGCGATATTCGGACGATGGAGGGGGAGTTTATCCTGAACGATCTGGTCGCCTGCGAAAAGAAGCTGGAGCGGCTGAGCGACGAGCGTCGAAAGGGCGGCGGCCGGGATAAGGCGCTGATCGATCGGGAGATCGAACTTTTCGGACGGCTCCGCGGGACGCTTGAGGAGGAGAAGCCGCTGCGCGGATTGACGCTGACCGCGGACGAGGAAAAAACGATTTCGGGCTACGGACTGCTGTCGCGGAAGCCAGTCCTGATTCTTGTTAATTTGGACGAAACGCAGCCGGTCCCCGTAATTTCTTATCGTCAGGATCAGACGCGGATCGACTTTTTCCGCGCCAAGATTGAAATGGAACTGGCCCAGATGGCCCCGGAGGACGCGGCGATTTTTATGAACGAGTATGGAATTGCTGAACTGGGGCTGGATCGGGTGATCAGGCTGTCTTACGACCTGCTGGATCAGATGTCGTTTTTCACCGCCGGTGAGGATGAGTGCCGTGCCTGGACGGTCCGGAAGAACGCGACCGCCCCGGAAGCGGCCGGCGTGATCCATACGGATCTCCAGAAGGGATTTATCCGCGCGGAGGTCCTGGCGTACGACGACCTGATGACGCTTGGGAGCTACGCGGAAGCGAAAGCGAAAGGAAAACTCCGGCTGGAGGGAAAAGAGTACCGGGTTAAAGACGGGGATATCCTGAATATCCGCTTTAACGTATCTAAATAGGGAGTTTCCTTCTCGACAGCGTCAGGATCGTCCAGACGAGCGATACGGCGAGAACGCCGAACAGGATCTTCCGGATCGTATCTACGGGCAGCGGCTTCGGATTCGGAACAAAAGCGCGTTCGAGCTCGGCGGCCATGATTTCCTCCTGATTTGAGGCGTTTAATTCTTTTTCCGCGAGCTCGACGGCCGCGGGATCGTCCGCTCCGTTAGGGCCAAGTCCGGTCCGGTCGTCCGGAAATTTCCGCTCCGCGAGGAGGAGAACTTCCATTTTCGGCGTTCCGCCGCGGACGCCCTGGGATGAAAAGTATTGCGGTTCGGCGGCGGTTGGTTCAGCCGCGTTTTCGATCGCGGCGGAGACAGCCCCGGACGCGACGCTTTCGAGCGAATAATCGACGACGTCGTCGTCAGGCGGATCGATTGATTTGGAGACAAGTTCGACCGGTTCGCCGGCGAACGGCAGTACGGTTTCCCTCGGGGAATTTCCCGCGAATGGGAAAACGGTCAGGATGACGATCGCCAACGCCGCCGCAGCCGCGCTGGCGCGGAAGAGCGGGAAAAGCCGTTCGAGAAGGTTCGGTTTCCGGGCCTGCGCCGCTTCGGCGCGCGTCAGGATATATTTCCTCGGCGCTTTGGTTTCCCTGAGCGCGGCAAATTTGGATTTGACCGCGATCAGTTCGTCCAGTTCGGCGGCTAACGACGGATCCTGAGATAAACGCTGCGCAAAGGTTAACATTTCCGAATCGTTCAGTTCGTGATCCAGATAGCTGTTCAATAAAATCAGGTCTTCATCTTTGCGTTTCATATCGATCCATCCGTCCTCTCATGATTCAGACGTTCCTCGCGGTCAAAAAGTTCCCCTTTCGTTTTCAGGCAATCGCGCATTTTCCCGCGTGCGCGGAAAAGCCGGCTTTTGATCGTCCCCAGCGGGACGGAAAGGATCTCGGAAACGTCCTGATAATCTAATTCCTGAACGTCGACCAGCGTTAAGACAGCGCGGTAATCGGTCGGAAGACCGTTCAGGCAGTCCTCCAGCGCGGATACGACTTCGCGCCGCTCGCTCAGCGTTTCCGGCCCGTCCGTTTCGTCGGCCATCCATTCAGCGTCTTCGATCGTTTCGCCCTCCTCGTTTGGAGCGGCCGGTTCTAACGGGATCGCCTGACGGCGGCGGGCCCGGCGGAGCTCGTCATAGGCGGCGTTGGTCGCGATCCGCAATATCCAGGGCTTGAAAACTTCGCCGCGGAAGGTTTCGATTTTCTGCCAGGCGGAGACGAAAGCGGTCTGGGCGACGTCGTCGGCAGCGGCCCGGTCCCGTACGATCCGAAGCGCGGTATTATACACGGCGTCCTGGAAACGCAGCACGAGTTCGTTAAACGCGTCGAGGTTCCCGCGTTTGGCGCGGAGGACGAGGGTCAGGTCGTCGCTTTCAAGTCTCATGAGTCGCTTCCGGCTCTCTTCGTTCGTTTCAATTGCCGAGAGCTTCGAGCGCGCCCCAGTTCGGGCCGCTTCGGGCTTCGGTTGTCAGCGGGATCGAAATCGATACCGCGTTTTCCATCGTCTCCTGAACGAGGCGGCGGGTGTCTTCGAGCTCCGCAGGAGGACATTCCAGCATCAGTTCGTCATGCACCTGAAGAATGAGGCGCGCTTCGAGGCGGGATCCTTTCAGCCGCTGAGCCAGGTCGATCATGGCTTTTTTCATGATATCGGCGGCGCTTCCCTGGATCGGGGCGTTAATCGCTTCGCGTTCTTCGCGGGCGCGGAGGTTCCGGTTCATTTCCGTCTTCAGGTTCGGGAAGTAACGCCGCCGCCCCATCATCGTTTCAACGAAGCCCTGTTCGGCGGCCTGCGCCTTGAGCCCTTCGAGATAGGCGTTGATCCGGGGAAACTGCGTGAAGTAGATTCTGACGAATTCGGACGCGTCCTGACGCGAGAGGTTCGTCGACCGGCTCAGCCCGAACGAGCTCATCCCGTAAATCAGCCCGAAATTGATCGCTTTGGCGTGCCGGCGCATGTCTTTCGTGACGTCGGAGAGGGGAACGCCGTAGATCGCCGCCGCCGTCGCCGCGTGAATATCCTGACCGGCGCGGAACGCGGCCAGCATGTTTTCGTCCTGCGACAGGTGCGCGATGATCCGGAGTTCAATCTGACTGTAATCGACGGAAAGGAGCGTCCAACCCTCCTCCGGAACGAACGCGCTTCGGACTTTTCGTCCCAATTCGGTCCGCGTCGGGATATTCTGTAAATTGGGGGAGGAGGAGGCGAGCCGTCCGGTGACAGTCCCCGTCTGGTTGAACGAGGTATGGATGCGTCCCGTGCCCGGAACGACTTCAAGCGGGAGGGCGTCGACGTACGTGCTCTTCAGCTTGGCGATTTCGCGATTTTCGAGAATCAGCTCGATGACTTCATGCGTCCCGGTCATTTCTTCCAATACGTCGGCGGCGGTCGAATAGAGCCCGGCGGTCGTCTTTTTCGCCGCCGGCGGCGGATCCAGCTTCAGGTCCTGAAAGAGCGCGACGGAAAGCTGCTGCGTTGAGTTAATATTGAACGAATACCCGACGCAGTCGTAAATCGCGTTTTCGATTTCGATCAGGCGGGCGCTGAAGACGCGCGAGAGGTCGGAAAGCGCGCTGACGTCGACGCGGATTCCGTTCCGTTCCATTTCGACCAGCACGGGGATCAGCGGCGTTTCAAGCGTCCTGTACAGCCCGGCGGCGTTCCGGCCGTCGAGCGCTTCGCCGAGCGACTTTTCGAGCTGGAGCGTCTGATCGGCGTCCGCCGCGGCGTACGGCGCGGCCGCCTCGATCGCAACGTCGGCCATCGAGATCTGATTTTTACCCTTTCCGATCAGCGCTTCGATCGGCGTCATTTCCGAATCGAGAATGACGCGCGCCATCGCTTTCAATCCTAACGAGGTTGATCCGGGATCGAGGACCCATCCGGCGATCATCGTATCGAACAGCTCACCGGCGACGGTGAAGCCATGGTTTTTCAGGACGATCAGGTCATATTTGATATTGTGGCCGACCTTGCGGATCGACGGATTGGCGAGAATCGGGTTGAGGACTTCGCTGACCCGTTGGATCGACAGCTGCGGATCGGGGCTGTGATGCCCGACCGGGATATAGTATCCGACGTTGGGCTCGACTGAAAAGGAAAGTCCGACCAGCTCCGCCGCCATGGCGTTCTTCGCCGTCGTTTCGCTGTCGAGCCCGATCGTTTCCGCTTTGGAAAGGCGGCCGGCGAGTTCGGCTAATTTTTCTTCGTCGTCGACGACGATCGTCCGCGTGGCGCAATGTTCCAGTTTCGCGCCGTTCCCCTCAGGCGTAGACGCGTTTTCGATTCCGAAGAGCCCGAGCTGGCCGTCGGGCTGCGGCTGGAAATCGCCGGCGACGGCTTTCAACCGCGGGATCAGCGTCCGGAATTCCATCATGCGGAAGAATTTATCGGCGGCTGGATAGGCGGCCCGGGTCACGTCGGCGGCGTTGAAGTCGATAACGACGTTGAGGTCGGTTTTAATCTGCGCCAGTTCGCGGCTCAGCGTCGCACTCGCGCGGTTTTCTTCGAGTTTTTTACGCGCCGCGCCTTTTATTTCTTCGAGGTTTGCGTAAACGCCGTCGAGCGTTTCGAAGCGGTCGAGGAGGGCGACGGCGGTTTTCGGTCCGATCCCGGGGACGCCGGCGTAATTATCCGAGGGATCGCCGACGAGCGCTTTGTAGTCGACGACCTGATCCGGACGAACGCCGAGATAGGCTTTGACGTCCGCCGGCCGGTACGCCTTCAGCTCGGTCAGCTTTCCGCCGGAAAGGTCGACGGTAATCCGATCGGAAACGAGCTGGAGGAGGTCGCGGTCGCCGGTAATGATCTTGACGTCGATCCCACTTTCGGCGGCCTCAAACGCTGCCGAGCCGAGGAGATCGTCGGCTTCGAAGCCCTCGCGTTCGAGCCGCGGGAAGCCGAAAACGTCGACAAGCTCGCGCATCCGGTCGACCTGCGGGCGCATGTCGTCGGGCATTTTGGCGCGCGTGCCTTTATATTCGGGATGCAGCTCGTTTCGGAAGGTTTTCCCTACGTCAAACGCGACCGCTAAATAGTCCGGCTGGTCCCGTTCCAATACGCGGAGCAGGATGCTCGCGAAACCGTAGGTCCCGGCGGTCGGTTCGCCGAACGACGTTGTCCAACGAGAATTGCCGCCGCCGGCGGTCAGGGCAAAATAGGCGCGGTACGCTAACGCGTGTCCGTCGAGTAAGACCAGACGCTTCGTCATCGGTCAGCGTTCCATGCTGATTGTCTGGTCTTCCCACCGGTGCCAGGTTGAAAACTTTTCCAGGATCACTTTTCGTCCTTCGCCGGGATAATCGAGCCCCATCGCGGCGAGATCGGCGTCGACCATGATCCGAACGAGGTCGTGGAACTTGATTTTCGGTTCCCAGTTCAGGACCTTTTTCGCTTTCGCCGGATCGGCCAGCAGGTAATCGACCTCGGTCGGGCGGAAATAACGGCTGTCGATTTTGACGTAATCCTGCCAGTCGAGGTCCATGTAGCCGAAAGCTTCCTGAAGGAATTCGCGGATCGTGTGCGATTCGCCGGTTCCCAGGACGAAGTCGTCGGGATGTTCCTGCTGAAGGATCAGGTGCATCGCTTCAACGTATTCCGGCGCGTAGCCCCAGTCGCGTTTCGAATCGAGGTTGCCGAGGTAGAGCGTGCGTTGGAGCCCGGCGACGATCATCGCCAGCGCGCGGGTAATTTTCCGCGTCACGAACGTTTCGCCGCGCCGCGGGCTTTCATGGTTGAAAAGGATGCCGTTGGTCGCGAACATGTTGTAACCGTCGCGGTAGTTTCGCGTGATCCAGTAGGCGTAAAGCTTGGCGGCGGCGTAGGGGCTCTGAGGCTCGAAGGGGGTCAATTCGCTTTGCGGCGGTTTCGCCGAACCGAAGAGCTCGCTGGTCGACGCCTGATAGAAGCGGGCGCGCGAATTCGTTTTACGCATGGCCTCTAAGATCCGGATGGTCCCGAGGCCGGTCGTGTCGCCGGTATATTCCGGGATGTCGAAGCTGACGCGAACCTGCGACTGGGCGGCCAAATGGTAGATTTCGTCGGGCTGGACCGAGTAGATAATATTATGAAGCGCTTCGCTGGTAGCGATATCGCCGAAATGCAAAAAGAAGGGGATCGGCGCGACCGGATCCTGCGACAGGTTATATAAATGATCGATGCGGCGCGTGTTGAACGAGCTGGCGCGGCGAACGATGCCATGGACCTCGTAGCCCTTCGCGATCAGGAGTTCGGATAAATACGAGCCGTCCTGGCCGGTGATTCCGGTGATTAACGCTTTTTTCATAAGGTTTGGTCTCCTTGCCGTCGAAATCCGCGGCGTTTTTTTACGTGTTCCTCTCTCAGCTGATTCGAATTGTATCATAAGCGCGGCCGGCGTTCCTCGCCGGAATCGCGCCTTAAAAACGGCGAAGCGCCGACGCGCCGCGTTAACGATTTGTAAGAACCTCTGGAGAGGCGGTTTTCCCCCGAACTTTTGATATAATTATATCGATTAAAAATCGGGCCCTCCCGATCTTTTAAAGTATGAAGGTCCGCAAGGGCAATGGGAAGGGCTGCAATTTAAGGATTTTATATGCCGGTATATCAGTATCATTGTGAAAACTGCGGATACGCGTTCGATCAATTTCAGCATTTTACGGACGACGCTTTAACGGTCTGCCCGAATTGTCATCAGGAAAGACTGCGCAAGGTTTACAGTACGGTCGGGATCGTTTTTAAGGGGAAGGGCTTTTACGCCACGGATCATCGCTCTCCTTCTGGCCAGATTAAATCGCATGATCATGCGTCGCCGGACGCGGTCGAGGCGAAAGCCGGAGCGTCCGCGAGCGAAGCTCCGAAGACTGAAACGAAAGCCGCCGAGCCGGCCAGATCGTCGGAAGCGACCGCTTCAGCGGCATAGAATACGGAGAAGGGAGAGAGAATCATGGCTCAGTCAAAAAAAACGCAATCCATCAGCAGGGATGACGCCGCCAGCCGGCAGGCGCAGAACCAGAAGAAAAAGACGCGCCGGACGTTGAGTATTTTGGGTACGGTTATCGCCGTCATCCTGATCGTCAGCATGGTTTTATCGATGGTCCGGTTCGGCGGGTAGGGCGGCCGTTCCAAGGAACAGAAGCGCAACGCCCCATCTGACGACAGTGGGGCGTTGCAGTTCTGTTTAAAGTCTTTTTTTAATCAACCGCGGCCAGCTCGATCAGGAGCGAGGTAAAGTCGCAGCCCTGGACGACGAAAAGCATTCGATTCAGCGCGACGCCGGCGTACATCAGCTCGTCGCCGCCGGCCTCGAAGCTTTCGTTCAGCTGCGCCAGCATGAGGTTCAGGTTCGGAATCCGCGCGATCAGGTAGCGCGGATCGACGTCGACGCGGAGCTTTACCCGGTATTTCCGCTCCGGGTCCAGCCCGGCGAGCTTAAAGCGGAGCCAGCCGAGATTCGCGAAATTCAGGCATTGATAATATCCGGCGATCGCGCGTTTCCAGTCTTTTCCGACGACGATCCAGCCGGCGTCGTTCCCTTCGAACGGACTCAGGAGCCGGTAGAAATCGCCGCCATGGAGAAGCTCGCGGTTCGCTTTCATGAAGCGGACCTGATCTTTAACGCGTTCGAATTCCTCGGGCGTGAGGTGATTCAGGTCCAGCTCATACCCGAACGTTCCGAAGCAGGCGACGTTCGCGCGCGTTGAGAGCGGGACAATGCGTCCGGTCTGCTGATTCGGGACGGCGGAAACGTGCGCGCCGATCGAGCTCAGCGGGTAGCCGTAGCTCGTGCCGTACTGGATCCGCTGGCGTTCGTAGCCGTCGGTGTTATCGCTGCCCCAGGTCTGCGGCGCGAAGTAAGTCATTCCCAGGTCGAAGCGGGCCCCGCCGCTCGAACAGGATTCGAAGAGAATTTCCGGGAACTCGGTCGTCAGCCGCGTATACAGGTCGTAGATGCCCAGGATATTTTTATGGAAGACCTTTCCCTGATCCTCCGGCGCGGTCTGATTCGAGTAGCATTCGGTGATATAGCGGTTCGAATCCCATTTGATATAGGAAATTTTTGATTCGCGCAGGATCGCGGCCAGCTGCGCATGGATCGCATCGACGACTTCTTTCCGCGAAAAATCGAGGACGTATTGGAAACGGCTGGGAGAGCGAAAGCGGTTGGGCGCGCCGAGAACCCAGTCCGGATGGGCGCGGTAGAGATCGCTGTCCGGATTGACCATTTCCGGTTCGATCCATAACCCGAACTTCAGCCCCATCGCTTCGATCTTTTCCGATAGGCCCTTGATCCCGGACGGGAGTTTCTTCGTATTGGCGACCCAGTCGCCCAGCCCGGCATGTTCGTCGTTCCGGGCGCCGAACCAGCCGTCGTCAAGGACGAAGAGTTCGATTCCGGCTTCTTTCGCTTTCTCCGCGATTTTCAGGATCCGTTCCTCGTCGAAGTCCATTTCGGTCGCTTCCCAGTTGTTCAGCAGGATCGGCCGCGGCCGGTCGCGCCAGACGCCCCGGACGATTCGCGTCCGGATCAGGTCGTGGAACGCCTGGCTCAGTCCGTTCAACCCGGCGCAGCTGAACGCGATCAGCGCTTCCGGCGTCTGGAACGATTCGCCGGGCTGGAGCCGCCAGTCAAAATTATCCGGGTGGATCCCGAGTAAGACGCGCGTCGTTCCGTCAGTGGCGCATTCAACCTGACCCAGATGGCTGCCGCTGTAGACGATATTGAACCCGAGCGCTTCGCCGAGATGCTCGGTTGTTTCCGGGCGTTTCAGGATAAAGAACGGGTTCATTTCGGCGCTGCTGGACCCGCGCATGCTGTAATTCGCCTGGATCCCGTGTTCGAGCCGGCGCGTCCGGACGCTGCGTTCGCGCGCCCAGGCGCCGGTAAACGTCAGCATCTCATAATTCATGTCGGGAAGATCGAGGGCCATCGATAACGCCCGGGTCAGCGTCACCGCTTCCGCGCCGCCGTCCAGCTCGAATTCAGCGTTCCGCGCCAGGATCGGCAGCTCGGCGTAAATCGAATAGGATAACTTCAGCGTCAATCCGGTTACCTCATCGTCGAGGTTTAAAATCAGCGTTTCTCCTTCGCCGTCGCTCTCCATTGTCGCGGCGGGAAGCGGCGCGAGGCTCGGTTTCCCTTTCAGGATTTTGTAAGAACTGAATTTGAACGCGCTGATCCGGCTGCCGTTCTGCTGTTCGACTTCGAACGCGGGCGAACGGAAATCGGTCGTTCCGTACGATGGATATTCCTGCCGGGTCTGGTTCAGGCAGAGGCGCGACGGTTCGGGCGCGTTAAACGCCGTCATTCCGCGGATCGCCTCTTCATGAAGATGGGCGAACGAGGGACGGTCCTGGATCGCTTTCCCGAAATACAGGTTTTCGATCTGACCGTTTTCCATAACGGTCAGGATATAGCTGAAGAACCGGCTGCGGAGATGGAAGGTTCTGGCGTCGGGAGATACGTTGATGAGCATGGGTGGGGTCCTCCTTTAATTCTTTATCACGAGGCGAACGGTTTAGGACGGAAATAATACGTTTATTGTACCATTCACGAGGCGTCAATGGACGATTGACGAAGTTCAGGCTATGCCCTGCGACTGTGCGTCCCCGATTTTTTGCGGTGGGTTTCCCTGATTTAAGAGGATTCAACCGCCGCGGGCTTTACAGGATGAAACAATTCTATGAGCTATAATAAGAATAATGAAAAAGTGTCGTCACTGGCGACACAATTGAGATGGGCAAACCACCTCAAGATTATGTCTGCATGCAAGATATTCGCACGCAGCGTCTTGACGGGCTGGGCCGGTTCAGCGTCCTAAATTTTCCCGGATCGCCATTGCGCAGATTTCAACCGCTTCCGTCAGCTCCGATTCTTCGATAATCAACGGCGGGTTGAAGTACAGGACGTTCCCCAGCGGCCGGAGGAGCAGCCCGTTTTCCAGCGCGGTTTGATAAATCTGGTATCCGACGCGTTCTTCCGCAGGGAACCCTTCCTTCGTCTCCCGATCCTGAACCAGCTCCAACGCGTGGACGAGGCCGAGATGGCGGATTTCGCCGATATTCGGATGATCGGAGAAGGTATCGTTCATCAGTTCGGTCAGGAAGCGGGCGCGCCGGGCGGCGTTCTCGAGGATCGGTTCTTCGCGGAAGATGGACTGCACGGCGAGGGCGGCGGAACAGCCGAGCGGGTTGCCGCTGTAGGTATGGCTGTGCATGAAGGCTTTCCCTTCGTTATAATCGGCGTAGAACGCGTTATAAATTTCGTCGGTCGTAATCGTGATCGCCATGGGCATATAGCCGCCGGTCAGTCCTTTCGAAACGCACAGGATATCGGGACTTACGCCGGCATGGTCAAACGCGAACATCTTCCCGGTTCGGCCGAATCCGGTCGCGATTTCGTCGGCGATCAGGAGGACGCCGTACCGGTCGCAGAGCGCGCGCAGCTTCGTCAGGAACTGCGCCGGATAGATGCGCATGCCGGCGCTGCCCTGCAGCAGCGGTTCGACGATGATCGCGGCGGTCTCGTGCGCATGTTCCGCGAAGGCGGCTTCCGCTCCGGCGAAGCATTCCGTTTCGCAGCTTTCGCGCGTTTTCCCATAGCGGCAGCGGTAGCAGTCCGGCGCTTCGACCTGGATCGTATCCATCAGCATCGGCTGATAAATCTTCGCGTACAGGTCCATCGCGCCGACGGACAGCGCGCCGATCGTTTCGCCATGATATCCCTCCTCGAGGCACATGAACCGGGTTCGTTCGGGACGTCCGGTCTGGTACATGTACTGGAAGCTCATTTTCAGCGCGCATTCGACCGAGGCGGACCCGTTGTCGGAAAAATTGAACTTCGTCAGTCCGGACGGAATGATCTCCAGGAGCTCTTCGCAGAGGCGGATGACCGGTTCATGGGTGAAGTTGGCGAAGATGACGTGTTCGAGCTGGTTCAGCTGGCGCTGGATCGATGCGTTAATTCTGGGGTGGCAGTGTCCCAGCAGGTTGCACCACCAGGAGCTGACGATATCGATATAGGAACGGCCTTCGCTGTCGTAGAGGCGGACGCCTTCGCCGCGGTCGATGACGATCGGTTTCAGCAATTCATAATCTTTCATCTGCGAACAGGGGTGCCAGATCATGGAAAGGTCTTTTTGAACGAGCTCTGTGGTACGTGGGTTCATCGGTTCTCTTTTCGTTCTCAGCTTTGATACGGTATTTCGTTTATCCTACGACCGGAGCGAACGCGGCGAGGAGACCGTCGAGCTCCGCCTCGATTTCGTTTGCGTTCGGGGCGATGGTCCCGATGACCCGGACGCCGGTTAATTCCTCGATCATCGCGCGATTGTCGCGCGTAAACGGCGAGGCTTCATAGCGGTTCAGGATCATTCCGCGCGGGTCGAGCCCTTTTGAACGGGCGTAGGCGACGGTCAGCACGGTATGATTAATCGTTCCCAGCCCGGCGTCGGCGACGATCACGATCGGAAGCGCGAGCGCATGGATAACGTCTTCCAAGAGGATTCGCTCCCGATCGTCCCAGCGGATCGGGCAGACGATCCCGCCGCTCCCTTCGGCGACAAGGACGTCGAAACGGCGCGACAGCGCGGCGAAATCGGCGGCGACTTTTTCGAGCGAGACCGGTCCGCCTTCGAGCTTTGCGGCTAAATGCGGCGAGACCGCGGTTTCGTACAGGTACGAGATCAGCGATTCGGGACGGTCCGGAAGCCCGCTCAATCGACAGACCTCGCGCGCGTCGCCGGCGGCGATCGTCCCGTCTTCGAGCCGTTCGTTCCCGCTTGCGGCCGCTTTATAGTAGCCGGCGTTTCGCCCGCTTTCGCGAAGCTTTTTCAGCAGCAGCCCGGCCGCGTACGTTTTCCCGACGTCCGTACCGGTCCCGGTGATAAAAATGCCCTTAGTCATGGCAGAGCTCCGGTTTGTATCCGAGTTCATCGATCATCTCCATATCAGTTTCGATTGAGTATCCCGCCGTCGTGAGCATGTCGCCGGAGATCACGGCGTTCGCGCCGGATCGGAAACAGGCGCGCCCCTTATCGGCGATCAGTCCGCGGCCTCCGGCGAGCCGGATCGCGGCTTCGGGGTTGATAAAACGGTAAACGGCGACGATCCGCATCCGCTCTTCATCGTCGAGAAGCCGGTTCTTTTCGAACGGCGTCCCGGGAATCGGGTTCAGGAAGTTGACGGGAACGGAGCGGACGCCCAGCTCGCGGATATCGATCGCCATGTCGATCCGGTCCTCGACCGTTTCCCCCAGCCCCATGATCCCGCCGCAGCATAAGCTCAGCCCGGCGGCGCGCGCCGCCTTGAGCGATTCGATTTTCTGGTCGTAGGTATGCGTGGTGCAAATCTGCGGAAAGAAGCGGCGCGACGTTTCTAAATTGCAGTGAAAGCGCGTCAGTCCGGCGGCTTTCATCCGGTCGAACTGGTCCCGGGTACAGAGGCCGATCGAAGCGCAGACGTTAACGTCGGTCTTTTCATGGATCGCGCGGACCGTCGCACAGATATGATCGACGTCGATCGGCCGGAGCTTCCGTCCGGAGGTGACGATCGAGAAGCGCAGCACGCCTTTCGAGGCGTCGGAAACGGCGGCGCCGACGATTTCCTTCCTTCCCAGCATCGGGTATTCTTCGGCGCTGGTATGATAGAAGGACGACTGCGCGCAGAATTTACAATTCTCGGAACATTTTCCGCTGCGCGCGTTGATGATCGTGCAGATATCGAACCCATTGCCGCAGAAAACCTCGCGCAGCCCGTTCGCGGCGGCGGTCAGCTCCGCGAGCGGTTCGTCGTAAAGTCGGCGCGCGGCGGCGGCGTCAATTCTTTCGCCCCGTTGAATCCGATCGGCGACGTCGTGAGAATAGGTCATTCGCAATAACTCCTTTTTAAGGATTGTCTGGGCTCTCGGTTCCCGTCCGGGATTCGTCGGAGGGAAGCCGGATCGAAACTTCGCCGGTCGATAAGGCGGCGGTTTCGTTTCCGGCGGAATCGTCGTAGCGGACGATGAGCCGGAAATCGTCGTCGATCGCGAGCGCGGTCGCCGGGCGTTGGGTCCGGCCGTCGTCGGTCAGGATGCGTTTCCCGATCAGGAGCGAGCGTTCACGGTACGCGGCGAGGTACGCCTTCGCGGGAAGGTCGTCGTAGTACGTCCGGAAACGGGCGAGGAACGTCCCGGCGATCCGGCTCCGGAGTCCCTGGAGCCCGGTTTTCCGCGCCAGCGCGCTTCCGGCGATTTCTTTCAGCTCGTCCGGCCAGCCGCCTTCCGGCTCGGTAAGGTTGATCCCGACGCCGAGAACCGCGTAATCGAGACGTCCGCTTTCGAGGTTCAGCGACGCTTCGGTCAGGATCCCCGAAACTTTTTTCCCGTTCATGAAAATGTCGTTGACCCATTTTATCTTCGTTTCCCCGCCGCAGCATGTCTCGAGCGCTTCGGCGACGGCGACGGCGGCCGCCGTCGTTATCAGGAGCGACTGACGTGGGTCGATCGTCGGGCGCAGCAGTAAGCTCATATAGATACCGCTTTGTCTGGGGGAATAAAAAGAACGATTGAGGCGTCCGCGGCCGCGCGTCTGCGTCTCGGCTAAGAGGACGGTCCCTTCCGGAGCCGCTTCCTCCGCCCGCCGGCGCAACCCGTCGTTTGTCGAATCGATCGATTCCAGGACGACGACGTTGTAATCGGCGCGGATCGGCCCGGGAAGCTCCGCCAGAATCGCGCTGACGGAGAGACGGTCAGGCTCGCCGAGGAGACGATAGCCGTTATTCGTAATCGCGTCGATTTCGTAACCGTCCGCGCGCAGCTTTTCGACCGCTTTCCAGATTGCGCTGCGGCTGACGTTGAGTTCGTCCGCGAGTTCGTTCCCGGAAAAATAAGAATCCGTCCGGGCGCGGAGGCAGCTTAAAATACGTTCGGAAAGTTTCAAGGGGCCCTCTTTATTCTTCACCTGTTATACACTCATTTTTTAAGATTGTCAACCTTCGAAAAGGCAGAGTTGACAATCGTGGCTTTATTTCTATAATAGGGGAAGCTTTTTTGCGGCGCTTTTTTCGCCGGGGGTGGATTTTATCGTTCATGAAGGGACGTTTCATATGCGAAGAGTCCGGTTCAGCCTGAAGGCTGCCGTCGTTCTGACAGCGGCGCTGTCATTTTTATCGGCATCTGTCCGCGTTTCCGCGCGCCCGATCGTTTTTCGGACGTCGTTTCCGGGCGGCGATATTCCGTCGATCGATCCGTCGCTGGTTGAGGAGCCATACGGGATTCAGCTCGTCGACGAGCTGACGGTTGGGCTGCTGCGGATGAACGAGGAGACGCTGAAGCTCGATCCCGGAATTGCGGAGCGATACGAAATCAGCGAGACTGGCAATACGGTAACGTTTTACCTGCGGACGGACGTTCCCTGGGTCCGGTATGATTCGGAGCGCGGCGCGGTCGAGCGGGTTGTCGACTGCCGCGGGGCGGCGAGGTTCGTGACCTCGGCGGATTTCGTCTATGGGATCGAGCGGACGCTCCGGCCGGAGACGGCGGCTCCGTTCGCGTTCCTGCTGAATAAGGTTGTCGCCGGGGCGGCGGCGTATAACGATGGGTCGAATCCGGACTTCGGCGCGGTTGGGATCCGGGCGATCGACGAACGGACGCTGACCGTCGATCTCGTCAGCGCTTCGCCGTACACGCTGAATATCCTGAGTCTGTGGATGTTCCGTGCGGAACCGGGATGGCTGATCGAAGGGGACGACTGCACGGAGGCATACGGCGACCGCTGGGCGGAAACGGACGCGTTCCAGGGCTATGGGCCGTTTACGCTGAAATCCTGGACGCATGACGCCGAACTGACGCTGATCCGGAACCCGTTCTGGCCGGCGAGCGAAGCGATCCCATCGGCGCGGATCGATGAAGTGACGATGTTGATGATCAGCGAGACGAGCGCGATCGCCGAATATGAAGCGGGGAATCTCGATTACGCGATCGTCGGATATTCAGACTACGATCGGCTGGAGAGCGATCCCTGCTATGCGGACGCGCTGGTCGGGAAGCCGCTGAACGTCGGGACGGAGGCGGTTTTATTCAATCATCTGCTGCCTCCGACGGACGACGTCCGCGTCCGCCGGGCGCTGTCGCTGGCGATCGACCGGGCGGCGGTTGCGGCGGCGCTGAAATCGGGAACGCCGGCGCGGTACTGGATTCATCCGAGCGCGATCGGCGCGCCGGACCCCGGGACGGCGGACGAATTCGGCGCGGAGACCGACGTATCGCGGGCGAAGGCGCTGATCGACGATTATTGCGCGGAAAAGGGTATCGAGCCGGGCGAGCTGACGCTGACGTATTATTACAGCTCCAGCGATTTGCATCAGATCCGGGGGCAGGTTTTAGCGGAGATGTGGCGCGGCGCGCTGGGGATTAACGTCGTCCTGGAGAACAGCGACTGGGGCGTTTTCAAGGATGTCCGGAAGGAAGGCCGGCACCATATTTACCGGACTGCCTGGAACCAGGATTATCTCGACGCGAATAACTTTACTGCGGACGTATTCCTTTGTCCCGGCGGGTATTACCAGCCTTCGACCGATTGGCCGATGGAGGGCTGCGCGGAACCGTTGGACGCGGATCCGCTGTATACGGCGTACGCGGAGCTTCTCGATTCGGCGGCGTCCGAGCGAGACCCGGCGCGTCGGGCGGAGCTTTACGCGCGGAGCGAAAAAATCCTGATCCGCGAGGCGGCGATCCTGAGCCCGATCAGTTATAACGACGCGACGTACCTTCTGAATCCGATTTTTCAGGTTCCGACGACGCGAACGGGGTACGACCGCTGGGAAAAATGGGGCGTGGTCCCGGAACGCGAGCCTTTTACGGAGGATTGATTCCCGGCGGCGTCCGGGGCGGGCTGATATAATTCTGGCATGAGACGCGATCGACGGTTTTTTTCGCATGGCGCGCGCGACGCCGTCTGGTATGGGGCATGGTTCGTTCTCGGCTGCGCGCTCTGGGTTTTCTTCCTTAACGGCGGCGATATCCCGTTCGATTTCCATGATTGGGCGGAGGTCAACGCGCCGCGGCTGGCTTTCGTTCAGGACGCGCTCCGGAAGGGCGTTTTTCCGCTGCACATGCCGGACGCGAGCGCGCTGCGCGGGGTCACCGATCGTTATTTTTCGCTTCCCGACGTCTTTTTTACGCCGCAGCTGTTCCTGATGAAATGGCTGAGCGTCGGCGAATTTGTCCTGGCGCATTTCCTGATCCTGTACGCGGCCGGGTATATCGGTCTGGTTCGCCTGTCGCGGCGGCTGAAGCTTTCGCCGGCGGCTTTCGCCGTCCTTTTCCTGATTTATAACGGGAATGGTCATCTGCTTTCGCATGTCGCGGTCGGGCACGCGACCTGGGGCGGGACGCTGCTGTTCAGCTGGTTCATGCTTTGGGTGTATGAGCTTTACGAGGAAGGCGAACCGCCACGGGGCTGGCCGCTGAAGATGGGCGTGCTGCTGTTCGCGATCTTCCTGCAGGGCTCGTTTCATCAATTTGTCTGGTGCCTGCTCTTCCTTTGCGCGGCCGTGCTGACGTTCTGGACGCGGCGCGGTCCGGATTGGGCGCGATGGAAAGCGATTTTTTCAGCCGGCGTCTGCTCGGTCGGACTGTCGGCGGTTCGGATCCTCCCGGTCGCGATTCAGCTCGACGGCTTCGACGACGATTTTCTTGGCGGTTACCGATCCCTCCGGCAGTTGGTCCGGGCCTTCCTGATTCACGTTGCGCCGGCGGACGCGCTCGACCGTACCGTCACCGGCGGGACGCTCGGCTGGTGGGAGTATGACATGTATATCGGGTTCGCGCTGGCGGCGCTGTTGCTGACCCTGACGGTGCTGCGCGCGGGCGAGCTCGTTCGGGCGCGGCGGTTCCCGCGGATATTGATCCCGATTGTGGGGATGAGCTTTCTGGCGGTCGGGAACGTGTACGCGCTGTTCAGGGCGCTCCCGGTCCCGCTTTTTTCCGGGGAACGGGTCAGCTCGCGTTTCCTGATCCTGCCGTTCCTGTTTTTTATGGTCGAGGCGCTTCGAGCGCATGGGCCGGAAGCGGGAACGGAGGGGCGCGGCGCGAAGGTATGGTCTGGGGTCTCCGCGCTGCTGGCGGCGATCGGCGCGGGCGAGCTTTTCGCCGAGGCGCGCGCCTGGCGGGTCGGGGAAGCGGTCCGGGCGTTCCCTGTGACCGTGACCGATCTGTCAATTAAGATCGTCGCGAATCGCGCTGATCCGGTTTATTTCCGCGCGCTTTGGATCGGCGCTGGGATTACGCTGCTGACGGCGGCGGTGATGACGTTGAGTTTTTTCGTTGATCCGTCGAGAAATAAATCTGTAAGGAGTATTCAACCGAATGAACAGGCCTGAAATCCGTCATGAGCCGCTGGTATACGAGTATCGCGGCGATATTCTGGATAATGTTCACATGGGCTGTCTGGCTCTTGTCGACGAAGCGGGAAAGGTCGTCTTTTCTGTCGGCGATCCGCGGTCCGTCGTTTACATGCGCTCGTCCGCCAAGCCGATTCAGGCGCTTCCGGTTATTCAGCGGCGGCTGGACGAAGCGTATGGGCTGACGCCCGAAGAATCGACGATTTTCGCCGCGTCGCATAGCGGCCAGCCGCACCTGATTGCGGCGCTGGAATCGATTTTCGTCAAAACCGGTTTCAGCGAAAGCGACCTGATTATGAAGCCGACGGTCCCTGCCGACCCGGACGCGGCCTTCGCGCAGCGTTTGGCCGGGGATCCACCGCGGAAATTCAATCATAACTGCGCCGGAAAACATGCCGGGATCCTGCTCCTCCAGCGGGCGCTGGGCGGGGCGATCGAGGACTACTGGAGGCCGGAAGCGGCGGCGCAGCGGGAAATCCTGCGCGCGGTCTCGATCGTCAGCGAAACGGATCCGGAGCGGATCGGGATCGGCGTGGACGGCTGCGGCGTTCCGGTCTTCGGAATTCCGGTCGCGAGCTTCGCGACGGCGTTCAGGAATCTGGCCGCGCCGGATCGGATCCGCGACGGTTCGCTGGCGGAAGCGGCTTCGCGTTTCGTTCCGCGAATGCATCAGTACCCGTACATGATCAGCGGTTACGGGCGTTTCTGCACGCTTCTCAACGGCGATCCGAACCTGGTCGCCAAAGGCGGAGCGGCGGGCGTTTACGGCCTCGGCCTGAAACGGCAGCGCATGGGGCTGGCGTTCAAAATGACGTCCGGCAGCTCGAAGGTCTGGGGTCACGTCATTCGGCAGGTCCTGACCGATCTGGACGCCGCCGACGAAGCGACGATCCGCGGGCTGGAAGCGTTGGATCCGGTCGAGCTGCGGAACGATAACGACCGTGTCGTCGGCGAATTCAGGACTGCGTTCGCGATCAGCGCCTGATCCCGGAGGGGCAGGCAGAGGAAATCTATTGCGGCATGCAGATGGAATATCGCTTCCTGGCGCCACGCCCCTGGACCGTGACGAGTCCTGCTTCCTGAAGATGGCGCATCAGCAGATAACTGCGGGTGCGTTTTACATTTAGCAATTCCTGAATTTCGGTTTCCGTAGCTTCTCCGTTGCGCTCGAGATAATTGATCACGTTTTGCAACTGTGCTGCGCTTTTCCTGGGCTCTTTTTCTGCTTTTGGTTCTGGGGCCTTTTCCGGGTTGGTATTCCTGTTCGGCAGGATGATTTTGAAAGTGTTGGGCGTGACTTCAATTTTGGGCTGCATAACGTATCCGGAATATAAGCTCCATATTTTACGGATTCCTGTCCCGTAGGATTCGATAAGCCGGAGGCGATGAAAAACCTCTGCAAGGCGATGATTTCTCGGCTGCGAAATACCGCTTTTGATATCCTCCGTAGAAAGTCCCTGCAAAAGGCCGCCGATTGAAATAAACTCGATTTCAGAATCGTTAATGTTAATGATGATGCTGCCACTGAAGCTGTAATCGCGATGAATCAGCGCGTTTAGCAACGCCTCCCGGATGGCTTCCTCCGGATAATCCTGTTTTTCAATCCGTTCTAAGCCCTGAAAAGTCGAGATCGTACGGTTGTTGAGCGCTAAATATTGAAACGTCTTCTCCATCTGATTAAAAATGGAGCCGCTAAACTCTTTATTATCTTTGAAGATCGTTTTGCCGTCATCTCCAAAAACGGCCACTTTTGTCGTATGCTGGCATTGATCGGAAAGAAGCCACGCAAGGTTTGTGAAAAGCGAATCATCCACGTTCTGAATCCCGAGGGCAGCGTATTTCGTTCGATCGAACGCGACGCCGTATTTTTCGAAAGTTTTTTTCGCTTCATGGAAGGTCAGGTCCTGATCCAAAGAACGCATCGCTTCAAAATTGTCTCCGTCCGTTTCCTTTATTAACCGTCGGATCTGATCCTGCGAAGCCTGGACGGAGGAGGTTCCCTGGCGGACGAAAACGCCTGATGGTTTCAGGCCCTTCTTCCTGAGATAGTATGGTTTGGAAGCCCCCTCCCCGACGGCGATTCGGATGACCCTGTTTTCCAGCACTGCATATTTAATGAAAATCGTTACGTCTGGCTGGATCGCGTCCCTGATACCGTTGGCGAGACGTGTATATGTTTCATCAATTTGATCCACTCCAATAACGTTTCCCTTGTCGTCGATCCCGATATAGATTGTCCCGCCGTCTGTATTTGCGAAAGCGATGACTTCTTTATATATTTCGTCAGTACCTGTCAGCTTGAATTCGACGCGTTCTGTTTCAAAATCCATAGGAAAACTCCCTGATCTGTTTTCTGAAATTATACGCCGAATATTCACTTTACGTCTCTCAGAGAGTGAATATTCATGTTCTATTGGCGCCGGCAATGAATTGTAAAAGTAAACGCGGTTTGTTGTGATTTCTTCTCAGTCAGCGCAAGGTGAGGTTTATTTCTTTCGATTTACGACGGTTAAGTAGAATCCGGCGACTTCCTCCGGCGTGTATCTCGTATTTTCTGCCAGCCACCATTTGACCGTTTCGGCGAAGCTCCAGACCAGGTGGCGCAGGAGGTAGCCGGACGGGACGTCGGTTTTGAAATCGTCCCGGTACCGGGAGAACAGTTCGTTCAGATATTCCCGGAAGTATTTCATGAACAGGTCGCCGCTTTCGCCATGCAGGATCCCGTTCAGGTCGTTCCGGTGCGCTTTCAGGTGATACAGGAGATGGGTCAGCTTCAGATCGACGCTCCCGCTTCCCGCGGAATAATCGTGATCCGCTTCCTGGGTGAGGTCCTCGTTGAAGATGTGGTGAAAAATATCGGTGCACATCGATCGCAGCAGCTCGTCTTTGGTTTCGAAATGCGCATAAAAGGTGCTGCGGCCGATATTGGCGGCGTCGATAATTTCCTGAACCGTGATATTCTCGTAGCGTTTCTTCTCCAGCAGGCTGCTGAGGGCTTTAAAGATTGCGTCGCGGGTTTTGATTTGCCGCCTGTCCATGGTCCGCCTTTCGGTACAGATGATGCGAATTGTTCAATATCTGACATTCGGGATTTTTTTGATTCTTGAAAAAAATCCCCCGCCTGGTAAAATCCCAATCGAACAGAATGTTCTGTATTGAATGGATTGTACGCTGATTTTCGTCGGCGTCAAACGAAGCGAGGCAGGATCATGATTAAAAGGATCAGCGACTTTTTAGCGGGTCTTCCCGCGACGATCGCCGCCGGGGTTTTTCTCCTGATGGATCTCATTCCGCATCTGGCAACGGAATTCGGTATTACCGAGGTTCCTTGGATCGCGTTTCCGTTCGATCCGGGGTGGGTGACCGTCCTGATCAGCGGCACGCCGCTCGTATACCTGGCCGTGTGGCGCATGATTCATCATTCCGGGATCGGGAAAATCTCGTCGGCGTTATTAATCTCGATCGCTATGTTCGCCGCAATCGCGATCGGCGACCTGTTCGCGGCGGGGGAGGTCGCCTTTATCATGGCGGTCGGCGCGATTCTGGAAGAACGGACCGTCGAGCGCGCTAAGAAGGGCCTGAAGAAGCTGATTTCGCTCGCCCCGGCGCAGGGTCGACGGATCGCGAACGGGAAAGAGGAGATGATCCCGGTTGGGGAGGTTCGGATCCAGGATACACTGCGGGTTCTTCCCGGCGAGACGGTTCCGGTCGACGGCGTCATTGTTCGCGGCGAAACTTCGATCGATCAGTCGGTCATGACCGGGGAATCGCTCCCCGTGGATAAGCGCGCCGGAGACGAGGCGTACAGCGGTACGATGAATTGTTTCGGTTCGATCGATCTCCGGGCGACGCGGGTTGGGGAGGATAGTTCGCTGCAAAAGCTGATCCGGATGGTCCGGGAGGCGGAGGATAAAAAAGCGCCGATGGCGCGGGCGGCGGATATCGCCGCGAGCTGGCTCGTTCCCGCCGCTCTCCTGATCGCGATTCTGGCTGGCGTGATGACGCGCGATATCGTTCGCGCCGTGACCGTTCTGGTCGTTTTCTGTCCCTGCGCGCTGGTCCTCGCGACGCCGACCGCGATTATGGCCGCGATCGGGCAGGCGACCCGGCACGGCGTCATTATCAAATTCGGGGAAGCGCTGGAACGGATGGGGAAGGCGGATACGGTCGCGTTCGATAAAACGGGAACGCTGACGTACGGCCGGCTGGAGGTCAGCGACGTCATTTCGTTTGATCCCGCGCTCGACGAGATGGAGCTGCTTTCGCTCGCCGCTTCCGCCGAAGCGAAAAGCGAGCACCCGCTGGCGAAGGCGATCAGCGCTTCTGCACGCAGTTCGGGGGTCCGGATTTCGGATTCCGAAGCATTCCATATGATCCCCGGGCGCGGGATCGCCGCGACGGTTCAGGGGAGGGAACTGCTCTGCGGAAGCGAAGACTTCCTGACCGGGAGCGGCGTTGAACTGGACAGTGGGGTCCGCGAAACGGTTGCCGCGCTCCGGCTTCAGGGGAAAGCGCCGATTCTGGTGGGAGAAGGCGAAGCGTGCGTCGGGGTGCTGGCGATGTCCGACACGCTCCGCCCTGAAGTCGGGGACATCATCGCCGCGCTTCGCGAGATGGGGACCGAGGTCGTGCTGCTGACCGGGGACCATCAGCAGACCGCCGATTATTTCGCCGCTCAGGCCGGGATCGAGCGGGTCGAAGCGCAGCTGCTTCCGGAAGAAAAGGTTGAATGGATTCTCGCGCTTCAGGAGAAAGGCCGGCTTGTGTGCATGGTTGGGGACGGCGTAAACGACGCGCCCGCGTTGAAAACGGCCGCCGTCGGGGTCGCGATGGGCGGGTTGGGAAGCGATATCGCGGTCGGCGCAGCCGATATCGTTTTAATGCGCGACGATATTTCCCGGCTCCCGTACCTGAAACGGCTTTCCGACGCGACCCTCAGAACGATCCGGGCGAGTATCGCTTTATCGATGGGGATTAACCTGTTCGCGGTGACGTTATCGGTTCTGGGCGTTCTGACGCCGACGACCGGCGCGCTGGTGCATAACGCGGGCTCCTGCTTCGTCGTATTGATCGCGGCGCTGCTTTACGATCGAAAATTTGAATAAGGATTCTTCGGCGGGTGAGAGCTCTGTCTTTTTAACGCGAATGTCCCTGAAAACGTACTATTTCTTACAGAGCCGGGCGGAATCGTTTATCATTATTTTGACTTATGTCATTTCTCATAGACGATAGTATTCGGGGATGAAAATTCAATAAAAAAGGGCAAGGGAAAGAAATGAGCTTAGCGAAATTTAATAAGGACATGCCGGTAGCGGCGGCTCTTCCGAAGCGAATCGAGCGACTGAACGATTTAGCCTATAACCTGTGGTGGGCATGGAATCCGGACGCGGTCGACCTGTTCAAGCAGATCGATCCGGTTATCTGGAATTCGGTGACGCATAGTCCGATCGAGATGCTGAAACGGACGTCGCGCGCCGTTTTCAACCAGAAAGCCAACGATAAAGAATTTATCGCAGCTTACGACGCTGTGCTCGCTGCCTTCGACGCGTATATGACCCGGAAAGATACCTGGTTCGCGACGCATTATCCGAATATCCAGGACAAAACGATCAGCTACTTCTCGTTTGAATTCGGGCTGCATGAATCGATTCCGGCGTATGCCGGCGGGCTGGGGATTTTAGCGGGGGACCACCTGAAGGAATCCAGCGATATGGGACTGCCGCTGGTCGCGATCGGGTTTATTTACAACGAGGGCTATTTCGTCCAGAAAATTACCGAGGACGGCTGGCAGGAGACGTCGAATTTTCATCTCGATTTCTCGAGTCTGCCGATGATCCCGCTGACGGACGAAAAGGGGAAGAACATTATCGTTTCCGTTTCGCTCCCGGGCCGCGATATTTACGCGCGCGCCTGGATGATGCAGGTCGGGCGGGTTCCGCTTTATCTTCTCGACACGTCGATCGATGAAAACTCGCCGTACGACCGGCAGCTGACCGCAAAGCTATATACGTCGGACCTGGAAACGCGGATTTCGCAGGAGATTCTTCTCGGGATCGGCGGCGTGCGGCTGCTGCGCAGGCTTGGGTACAACCCGACCGTCTGGCATATGAACGAAGGCCATGCGGCGTTCCTGGCGCTGGAACGCTGCCGCGAGTACGTTAAGGGCGGGAAGAGCTTCGACGAAGCCGTCGAACTCGTCCGCAAGGGCAACGTTTTCACGACGCATACGCCGGTCCCGGCAGGGAACGACAAGTTCCCGGTCTGGTTGATTGAAAAATACTTTAATCAATACTGGGCGGAACTGGAGCTGAGCCGCGATAAGTTTATCGATCTGGCGCGCGAAGCCAGTCCGTACGGCGATCAGTTCACGATGCCGATTTTAGCGCTCAAACTCTCCGAACGCTCGAACGGCGTTTCCGAGCTTCATGGCGAGGTCTCCCGATCCATGTGGCATTTCTTATGGAAGGACAAGCGCGTCGAGGAGGTTCCGATTACCTCGATCACGAACGGCGTCCATACGTTCAGCTGGACATCGCGGCGGATGGGGCTGCTCTTTGATAAATATTTAGGGAAAGAATGGCGCGAGAATCCGGATCATCCTGACGTCTGGGCGAAGGTTGACGAAATCCCGAACGAGGAACTCTGGGCCGTCAAGCGGCACCAGAAACGCAAGCTGGCCCGGTTTGTTAACGACCGCGCCCGGGCGCAGTGGCTCGCGGGATCGATCCATCCCATCCAGACGCTGGCCGCCGGCGTTCTTCTCGATTCTGACGCGCTGACGATCGGATTCGCGCGCCGGTTCCCGACGTATAAGCGCGGGAACCTGATCTTACGCGATTATGAACGGCTGCTGCGATTGATTAATGATGTTCATTGCCCGATTCAGATTATTTTTTCCGGCAAGGCGCATCCCGCCGACGAGCCGGGAAAGCTCATCGTCCAGCAGATTTACCGGGCGATCAAGGATCATCGTATGGGCGGGCGCATGGTTTTCGTCGAAAACTATGATATGGATATCGCGCGGCACCTGGTTCAGGGCGTCGACGTATGGATGAATACGCCGCGGCGTCCGAACGAGGCGTCGGGAACGTCCGGGATGAAGGCGGCGATGAACGGCGGGCTGAACTTCTCGATCCTCGACGGCTGGTGGCACGAGGGCTACAACGGAAGTAACGGCTGGGCGATCGGCACGGACGCGACGTTTGATTCGAACGAACGTCAGGATGAGGTCGACGCGCTGAGCCTGTACGAGACGCTGGAAGACAAGATCGTCCCGATGTTCTACGAGAACCGGGATGAAAACGGGATCCCGGCCGGATGGATGACGATGGTGAAGAACGCGATCCGAACGCTGTCTCCTGAATTTTCGATGCGCCGGATGGTCAGCGAGTATGCGAACCGGATGTACCTGCCGTCGATTTCAGAGCAGCAATAAGCCTGGACGAAGGATGTTTTTCATGCGAAGAGGAGAGCGCCGCTCTCTTCTTCTTTTTTAGTATGTCGGGTTTTCGATTATCCGGAATTGGGAAGCCTCGTTGGTCCGGATCGTGGCAGGCTTCGGCGATCGCGGCCGCCGTTGTCATTTTCTTTCCGGATTCTTTTTCGCGGGAACGGTTTTGTATTTTATAAAGAGGACGGATAACGATTTTAAGGGGAATGCTGCGAATGGAAGCTGAATTCAGGCCGAAGGGAATGGTATTCGATTTTAATGGGACGCTGATCGACGATACGCTGATTCAGCGGGAAGTCTGGCGGCGTTTATTCCCGGTCTTCATGAAGCGCGAAATGGCCGAGGGCGAATATGAGGCGCGGATCCTGGGGAACACGAACAGCGTTATCCTGCAATTCTATTTCCCGGGAATTACGCCGGAACGCGAGTATGCGATGCTGACGCGGAAAGAAGCGCTTTATCGGGAGGTCATGCGCGAGGATCCGGCGCGGCGGATCGTTTTTTATCCGGGGGTAACTGAGACGCTGGACGGGCTTCGCGAGCGGAGAATCCCGTTTACGATCGCGACCGCTTCGGAGATTACGAACGTTGAATTTTACTTTTCCGATTTCGGGCTGGGTCGCTGGTTCGCGGGTCCCGAAGAGATCGTTTTCGACAACGGGACGTTCCCGGGAAAACCCGAACCCGATATTTACCGGATCGCAGCGAAACGATTGGGACTGACGCCGGCGGAGTGTGTTGTCGCCGAGGACACTCTGGCGGGGATTACCGCGGCGAAAGCGGCCGGGATGGGGCGGATCTTCGCGATTAATCCGATCCTGAACCGCGCGGAGATCCTCAGCGATCCGGAGGTTTACCGGGTCCTTCCGGATTTCGTCGGATTTATCGACCGTTGGGACCGCAACGATTTTCAATGAAAATGAAACGAGATAAAATCATGACTTTTATGGATTCGATGCCGACGGGGATCATCGTTCTGGATTGGAGAAAACTAAGCGACGCGTATCATCTCCCCGTACCGCCGACGATAACAGTTTGGATACGCGCTCCGAAGGACGCGGCGCGCTTAGCCGGGATCTTGAAAACGGAATACCCGGGCGATCATCCGCTGAAATTCCTGGATGAGGACGGCGTGGCGATGGGCGGAACGACGGTCGACGGTTTGGCTGACAGCGCGATTTTGCTTGAGAGCTGCGCCGCGGTCGATATTCCGCCGCTTCCCGCTAATCACGGGTTTGAGAATTTTCAGGACATTGTCGCGACGCTGCGTTCGCCGGGCGGCTGCCCCTGGGACCGGGAGCAGACGCATCAGTCGATCCGGGACGATTTCCTTCAGGAGGCGTACGAACTGATCGACGGTCTCGACCGTCTCGATCTGGAAATGATCCGCGAGGAACTCGGCGATATCCTGCTGCATGTCGTCATGCAGGCGCAGATGGCGGCCGCGGACGGCGAGTTCACGATGGGGGACGTCATCGACGGGATCAGCGAGAAAATGATCTTCCGCCATCAGCATATTTTTAACCGGCAGGAAACGCTGACGTCGGACGAGGTTGTCGATCGTTGGGAAAAGCTGAAAAAAGCGGAACGGGAAAAGAAGCGGAAACGGCAGGGGCTTCTCGACGGAATTTCGATCGCGATGCCGGCGCTGTCGATGGCGTTCGGGTATCAGAAACGGGCCGCGCGCGCCGGGTTCGACTGGGATTCGGTCGACGGCGTCTGGGATAAGCTCGCGGAGGAGATCGCTGAATTTAAGGCGGCCGCGACGGACGAAGCGCGGAGCGCGGAATTCGGCGATATCCTGTTTACGCTGGTCAACCTGGCCCGGCGGCTGAAGATCGATCCGGAAACGGCGCTGCGTTCGACGAACCGCCGCTTTTACGACCGGTTCCGTTATATTGAAAAGCGGGCGGAGGCGCAGGGAAAGACCGTTTTTGACCTGACGCTCGCGGAAATGGACGCGCTCTGGGAAGAGCGGAAAGCCTGTGAAGAAGGCTGACCGGATTCGCATCCCCCTTCATATTGTCCCATGGATCGCGGCGTTCCTTTTTTCAGCTCTCGCCGTCGCGTTCCGCTTCAGCTCGGAAATCGTCGAACGGCGCGAAACGATACAGCAGCGGATCCCGGCGGTCCAGGCCGAAATCGCGGGTCTCTCCGCGGCGGTTCGGCTCCCCGAAATCGACGTATCGATCGAGCGTCCGCTTCGGCTCCTCGCCGGATCGGAAAGCCATCTCGATTTTACGCTGTCGGCGGAGGATCCGGGCGAGATTCCTGGGCTGGAAACGCGCCTGGTCAGCGAGACTGCGTTCGCCGGCGCGGAGGTCATGGACGGAACGGCGTTTTTCCCGGTTCGGTCCGAACCGTTTCAGGGAAACGCGCACGTCCGGATATGGGCCTGGCCGAACGAATCCCGCCTGACAGGCGAATGGACGCTGACCGCGCTTTTTTTTGATCCGGATCGGACAGCGCTCGATTCGTCCGGCGCGATCGACCGATGGGTCCGCGTTTCGAAGCCGATCGAGATCGAGACCGTCCGTTTTTTTGGACTGGACGCGGCGGCGATAAAGTGGTTTTTTCGAGGAATGATGACGGCGGCGGGATTGTCGCTGATTTGGGGCTGGGTGCTGCTGATACGGAGACGGTCCGTTCATTAAGAAGAAGTGGGCCTGGCAGGATTCGAACCAGCGACCAAGAGGTTATGAGCCCCCTGCTCTAACCGCTGAGCTACAGGCCCCACGGTTCTCTATTATAATTGAATTTATGAGAAAATAAACCCTGAGGCTGTTCGTCGATTAATATTGACGTATCGTCGTTCTAAGGAGATTTCACCGATGAATAAACTTTTAATTACGAATGCGCGGATTTATACTCCGCTGCACCCTGTTTTTACCGGCTGGTTACTCGCCGAGGATAAAAAAATCTTTTCATTCAGCAAGGGTCAGCCGAGCGCTGAGCTGGCCGCGGCGGCCGATCGGACGATCGACGCCGGTGGGAAGGCGCTCCTTCCCGGCTTTATCGATATCCATACCCACGGCGGGTTAGGGTATTGCACGATGGACGCGGATCCGGTCCGTCTCCGCGCGATCGCCGAACGCAACGCTCAGCACGGCGTTACCGGGTTCTTACCGACGACGCTCACGGCCCGGTATAAACCGACGGTCGCCGCGATCGAGGCGGCGACGTCGATGATCGGGGAGCGCGGGAAAGGGGCGAAGGTTTTCGGGGTCCATCTCGAAGGCCCGTATTTTAACCTTGCGAAGGCGGGGGCGCAGGATCCGGACAGCATTCGCCGCGCCGACCCGAAGGAGGTCCGCGATTTTATCCGCGCCGGGAAAATCCGGTTGATCGCGATGGCGCCCGAGTATCCGGAGAACCTCGCCGCCGGCGATATTTTCGCGTCCGAAGGAATTACCGTTTCCGCGGGCCATACCGATTCGAATTATGTCCACCTGGTCGAGGCGGCGAAGCACGGTTTTTCCCTCGTGACGCACCTGTTCAACGGCATGAAGGCGTTCAGCCATCGCGAGCCGGGGACGATCGGCGGCGCGCTGACGCTCGACGATTATACGGTGGAGATGATCTGCGACAACGTGCATTCGCATCCGGCGGCGCAGAATTTAGCCTATCGCGCGAAGGGGAGCCGTGGAATTATCCTGATTACGGACTGTATCCGGCCGTCGGGGCTTCCGGACGGGTCGTACCCGTTTACCGACACGGTCAACGTCACGGTCTCTGAAAATGGGACGAATTTACGGCTTCCGGGCGGGAATCTCGCCGGTTCGGCGCTGACGATGGATCGGGCGCTCAGGAATTTCTCCGCCAATACCGGCGCGTCGCTGGACGAGATCTGGCGCTGTTCGAGCCTGAACGCCGCGATTAAAATCGGCGTTTCCGGCGAAACGGGCAGTATCGAAAAAGGCAAGCTTGCCGATCTGGTCCTGATGACCGACGAATTCGACGTCACGCATACGATTATCGACGGGCAGGTCGTCTACGAACGATAAGGAGCGGTCTCTGTTGAATTCATCGCAATCCGTTTCTCAGTTTGAGCGGTTGAAAAAAAAGATCGCCGAAAACCGGGCGAAGATGGCGATCATTGGTCTGGGTTACGTCGGACTTCCGCTGGCGATCGTTTTCGCCGAAGCCGGGTTCGACGTAACCGGGCTGGAAATCAATCCGGAAAAGGAAGCCAGCGTCAATCGCGGCGAAAGCTATATTCCCGACGTCCCGTCGGAAGCGGTTGCGAGGCTCGTCGGCGCGGGAAAGCTTCGCGCGAGCGGAGATTTCGCCCGGCTGCATGAGATTGATCTGGTGACGATCTGCGTTCCGACGCCGCTTCGCAATACCGGCGATCCGGATTTATCGTTTATTATCGATGCCGCCGACCAGATCGCCCCCTACCTGCATCCCGGAATGGCGATTACGTTCGAGTCGTCGACGTACCCGGGAACGACGCGCGAATTGATCCTGCCGAGGATTTCAGGCGGGCGCGACTGGGTCGTCGGCGAAGATTTCTTCCTGATTTTCTCCCCGGAGCGGATCGATCCCGGCCGGAGCGATTATTCGACGAAGACGACGCCAAAGGTGATCGGCGGCATGACGGCGCGCTGCACCGAGATCGCGAAGCTCTGGTACGGGCGGGCGATCGACCGGATCGTTCCGGTTTCGTCGCCGGAGGTCGCCGAAATGGCGAAGCTGCACGAAAACACGTTCCGCATGGTCAATATCGCTTATGTTAACGAGCTGGCGCAGATTTGCGACCGGCTCGAACTGGACGTTTGGGAAGTCATCGACGCGGCGGCGACGAAGCCGTTCGGTTTCATGAGGTTTACGCCCGGCCCGGGGCTGGGCGGGCATTGTATTCCGGTCGATCCGCATTACCTGTCCTGGAAGATGAAGTCGATGCACTATAACACGCGCTTTATCGAGCTGGCGTCGGAGATCAATACCAACATGCCGCGGTATACGGTCGGCCTGATTCAGGACGCGCTGAACCGGGATCGAAAGAGCCTGAACGGCGCGAAAATTCTGGTTATGGGCGTCGCGTATAAGGCGAATATCGACGACATGCGCGAAAGTCCGGCGCTCGACGTAATTCATCTCCTGATCGGAAAGGGGGCGGAGGTCGAATATTACGATCCGTACGTCCCCTCCTTCCGCCTGGATAACCGGACGCATTTTTCGCTCGACGATCCTTCCGCCGCGATGGCGGACGCCGATTGCGTCGTGATCCTGACGGATCATCGCGTCTTCGATCGGGCGCGGATCCTCCGCGACGCGAAGCTTATCGTCGACACGCGTAATTTCCTGGGCGAGGACGGTAAAGGAAATTCGAAGGTTGTTCGCTTATGAACGGGAAGAATATTTTTGTGACCGGCGCCGCCGGGTTTATCGGTGCGAGACTGAGCGCGATGCTGCTGGATCGAGGGTATAACGTAACCGGGATCGATAACCTGAACGATACGTACGATCCGGAGATGAAGCGGTACCGGTTATCGGCGATCGAAAAACGGGCGAATTTCCGCTTTCTTTATGGGGATATTACCGATTTGCCGCTGCTCGAAACGTATTTCGCCGCGAATCAGACCGACGCGATCATTAATCTCGCCGGGATTCCCGGCGTTCGGCGGAGCGTTGAAAATCCCTGGATTTTCCTCGACTCGAATATGAAGGGGAACGTAAACCTGCTCGAATCGGCGCGGAAGTACTCGGTCCCCAAGTTTATTCAGGCGTCGACGTCGTCGGTATATGGGGCCGAGGCGCCGTATCCGACGCCGGAGACCGCCGACACGAACCATCCGCTTCAGCCTTACGCCGTGACGAAGAAGGGCGCGGAGATGATGGCCTACGCGTATCACTACCTGTATGGGATCGACGTCACCGTGTTCCGATTTTTTACTGTGTACGGTCCGAAGGGACGCCCCGACATGGCGATTTTCCGTTTTGTAAAATGGATTTCGGAGGGAATGCCGCTGAAGCTTAACGGCGACGGACGGCAGACGCGCGGATTTACTTTCGTCGACGATATCGCGGCGGGAACGATTCTGGGGCTGGAACCGGTCGGGTACCAGGTCTTCAACTTAGGCGGTCACGAATCGATATCGATGAATGCGCTGATTGCAAGGCTGGAGGCGCTGATCGGGAAGCGGGCCGTGATCGAGCGGGGACCGTCCGAACGCGCCGACATGGCGGCGAATCTCGCCGATATTTCGAAGGCGCGCCGCGAGCTGGGCTGGGAGCCGGAGGTGAACCTTGACGAGGGCCTGAAACGGACGGTCGACTGGTACCTTCGGGAACGGGAAATCCTGAAGCATATTCGGGTTTAACGATTGCGATGCGACGGTTTTTCGGCCGGTATGAAAACGCTCCGTTCCTGAACGTCCTGAAGAATTCAGGTTACCTGATTTTAAGCAACCTGATCAGCGTTTTCCTGACGGTCTATATTACGCGTCTTCTCGGCGCGTACGCTTACGGCGTCCTCGGGATTATCACGAGCTACGTTACCAATATTAATAAATTTTTTTCGTTCCGAATGAACGAAATGGTGGTGCATTTCGCCGGCGATCCCTACGCCAGGGGCGAGACCCGGAAGACGGGCGCGCTGATTAAGTTCGCGGCGGGACTGGAGGCGGGGACGTCGCTGTTCGCGTTTCTGGTCCTGATGATCTCGGCGAAGTTCGGAGCGGAGCTTTTCCTTGAGGATCCGACGCTGTCGAATCAGGTGATCCTGTATGGGCTGTCGATTTTGGCCGGCGGGTGTATCGAGACGGCGAACGGGGTCCTCCGGATTTTCGGCGAGTACCGTTCGATCGCCTGGATCAACCTGCTCCAGAACGGCGTCGTTCTGGCGTTCGTCCTGATTTCCGGGAACCGCGGGTTCGGGCTGACCGGAATCCTGACGGCGTACCTGATCGGGAAGGTCCTGCTCTGCGTCGCGCCGGTCGTTTTCATGCTGAAGCTGCTGCCGCGGAGGCTCGGGGCGGACTGGTTCCGCGCGCCGCTGTCGCTCCTGGGCGAGAAGCGCGAAATTCTCCGCTTTACCTTTTCGACGAACGTCTCGAACACGATCAACCTGATCGCCCGCGACGGCGAGGTTCTCTGGATCGGGGCGCTCCTGTCGCCGCTTTACGCCGGCTATTATAAGACGGCGATGACGATTATCAATATGGTCCTGCTCCCGATTAATCCATTCATCGATACGACGTATCCCGCCATGGTCCGGCTGATCGGCGAACGGAAATGGCGGGACGTGAAGCGGCTCCTGACGAACGCGACGACCGTTTCGGCCGCCTGGACGGGCGCATGCCTGATCGGGCTGGTCGCGTTGGGGAGGCGGCTCCTTTTTCAGCCGGTCGCTTTTTTCGGGCTGAGTTTTCAGGTTTTCTCCGCCGAGTTTCTTCCGAGTTACGCGCTGATTCTGATCCTGATGATCGGGTATGGGGTCGCGAACGTGCTGTTCTGGAATCGGACGCTGCTGCTGTCGTTTGAGAAGGCGGATACCGCCATGTGGATCAGTCTGGCTGGGATGGGGCTGAAGGTGATCCTGACGCTGACGCTGGTCCCGAACGCGGCGTATCCGGCGGAAGCGGCGATCCTGTCGGCGTATCTGGCCGGGACGGTCCTGTGGATGACCTGGGTGGGACTGAGGACGCTGAACCGCGCCGAACGTTTCAGCGCGCCGGAACGGAACGGAATGGACGGAGGCTTATCATGAGGCTCGCCGTAAGCGCTACGTCGAGGATTCCGTCTGAAACCGCCAACTCGATTCAGGTTCTGATGGCCTGTCAGGGGCTGGCGGACGCGGGCCACGAACTGACGCTGGCTTTTCCCGGGACGGCGACGCCCGATTTTGACGCGATCCGGGCGCAGTATGGGCTGCATTGCGCCGCGTTCCCGATTTCCGCCGTCCCGTCGGTCCGGGCGTTGCGGCGGCTGGATTTCTGCGCCCGGGCGCTGATATCCGGAGCGCGGACGCGTCCGGACGCGATTTATACCTGGACGCTGCAGCTGGCGGCGATCGCGGTCCGGCGGCCGTTCTCCCGCGTTCCGGTGATTTATGAGGCGCATGACCTGCCGTCCGGGCGGTTCGGGGCGTTCTGGACGCGACGGTTTATCGCGTCGGGCCGGCCGAAGCTGCTGGTTTTTATTACGCACGCGCTCGAAGCGCGTTTCCGTGAACGGTTCCCGACGCTGGCGGAAGCGGAAAGCGTCGTCGCGCCGAACGGGATCAATCTTCAGGATTACAGCGCGCTCCCGCCGAAGGGCGAAGCCAGGCGGAGGATGGGGTTCCCGCCCGACCGGAAAGTGATCAGCTGCTCGGGTCATTTGTACGCCGGGCGCGGGGTTCCGCTTTTCCTCGACCTGGCGGCCGATTTCCCTGAAGCGGATTTTTACTGGTTCGGGGGAACGGCGGAGAGCGTCCGCGCTTATCGGGAAACGGCGGCCGCGCGCGGGCTCTCCAACGTCCGTTTTACCGGCTTTATCCCGAAGCGCGATTTGCCGCTGGCACAGGCGGCTTCGGATATTCTGCTGATGCCGTATGGACGGGCGATCGCGGGAAGCAGCGGGGGGAATTCCGCCGCGATCTGCTCCCCGATGAAGATGTTCGAGTACATGGCGGCGCGGAGGCCGATTGTGACGTCGGATTTGCCGGTTCTCCGCGAGGTCCTCGACGATCGTTCGGCGCGTTTTTGCGAACCGGAGGAGCGGGAGTCCTGGCGCGCGGCGCTTAAACGGCTGCTGGACGACGAGGCTCTGGGGGAGGCGCTCGCGGAAGCCGCGTTTGCAAAGGTTCAGGATCTGAGCTGGGAGTCGCGCGCGCGGCGGATCCTGGCTGCGCTTCCGTGATCTTCCGTCCGTAAGGTTGACCGCGCGATATATCATCCAAGAAAGCGAGAAAAATCTATGAATCGATCCTCTTCCAACTCAACGGCGGTTTCCCGGAAATTTCGCGTGGGTACGTATCTTACGGCCGCGGCGACGGCGACGGCGGCTTCGCTGGCGATCGGATTCGCTTCGCCCGGCGATTTCGCGCGGGGATTTCTCGCGGCGCTGGCGCTGGCGCTGCCGACCTGCTTCGTCGGAGCGATCGCGTTTCTCCGTCTCGACCGCCGCGCTTCGACCGGCGCGTTGATGATTCTTGCGTTTGCGCTTCGGCTGGGGTTTGGACTGGCGACGGAGAACCTTCTCCCGGTATACGGGTATCCTGACGAGCCGCAGCAGCAAAACGGCTATCTTTTCGACGACGCCTGGCGGCGCGATACGGAGGCGCGGCTCCTTGCGGTCGACCCGAGGAATTCGATTCCGCTCAGCGAAACGTTTACCCACGTTTATCATAACGATCAGTACGGCGGGATCGCCGCTCTGACGATCTGGATTTACCGGCTGCTCTCCCCGGACGCATGGCGTTTCGCGCTGGTGATCCTGTTGGGGGCCTGGGCGACGGCGATCGGCGTTCCGTTTTTAAGGACGGCGATCGAGCGGCGCGCCGGCGGGCGGGTGGCGCTGATCGCGTCGCTGATTTTCGTTTTTTATCCCGACGCGATCGTTTACGCCGGCGCGCCGATGCGCGAGCCGTTCCTGATCGGCCTGATCGCGATTGCGGTCTGGGCGATGTTCACGATGCGCGAGAATCTGCTGCGGTCTGCGCTCGTTTTTGCCGGATGCGTCGTGGCGATGATTCCGCTGTCGCTGTTCGTTGTCGGCGCAGCGTTGATCTGCGGCGCGGTCTGGGTCTGGGCGGAGTTCCTGATCCCGCGATCGAAAGCATGGCTGACGGTCGGGATCCTCGTGATCGCCGTCGGCGGGACGGCGGCGCTGCTGACGACCGGCGGGTTGATTGAAACGTATATTCATTTTGATCTTCATACGACGGAAAATCAGTCGGGTTGGGTCGAAAAGGTCGTTGGCGAGGTTGGCGGCCAGTTTCGGACGCTTTTCCTGGGCGTGTACGGCCTGACGCAGCCGGTCCTTCCGGCGATCCTGTTTTATCAGCCGACGACGCCGTACTGGAAGGCGGTCGGGATCTTCCGAGCTGCCGGCTGGTACCTGATTGTCGCCGTGCTGTTTTACGCGCTGTTCTCGACGCGGAGGATCGAGGATCGGGAGAAGCGGACGACGATGACCGTTGGGGCGCTTTTTCTTGCGGGCTGGATCCTGGCGAGTTCGATCCGCGCCGGCGGGGACCAGTGGGACAATCCGCGTTACCGGCTGATCTTTTTGCCGCTGATCGCGTATTATTGCGCCTGGGGCGTCGATTTCGCGCTGCGGACGCGGGACGCCTGGCTGGCGCGCTGGGTTGCGATCGAGGCGGTTTTCGTCGTTTTCTTTTCGCAATGGTACTATTCGCGCTATTCCGGCGACGCGATCCGACGTTTCCCGTTCTGGCGCACGGTCGTTTATATTTTCGTCGCTTCGGGGCCCATTTTCGCGACCGGCCTGATCCGCCCGATTCGGGCGCGGCTTGCCGCGCGCCGGACCGAAAAGGACGCGGAAGTCCGGAAATAAGCCGTTCGAGCGCGGCCTTATCAAGCGCAATCAACCGCTGCGACGCTGGGCCGCAGCGGTTGATTCATTCGGTGCGCAGTGTTGATGCGGTGTTGACAGTTGATCCGGATCAGGGCTGCGCGGCGGTTCGGACGCCCCCTAATTCGAACCGCGTCTGATTGATTTCTATGATAGCGAAAAAAAACGATAATTTTGGCTCTTGATGAGTTTCGTAATGCCTGAACAGGAGTTTCGTCCTGCCTGGCAAGCCGATTGATTCAACGATGGAAAATATGGACGGATCCCGCCGCGCGGCCTACTTTCGCCAGAATCCAGTCTGGCGGACCGGGAAAAAGTCGTCGATGGTCAGGAAGGCCTTTTTATCGTTGCTGAAAACGATCGATTCGACGTCGTCGACCTGCTTGCGCTTGCAGTTGACATGCAGCATTGTGACTTCGCCGTCGCGCCCGTATGCCTTGACTTCGGTCACGCCATAGCCGGCTTTCCGGAGCGCATCCGCCATTTTCCCGTCGTCATGCGGGATCGTGATCGTGACGCGCTGGAATCCGATCGCCAACCGTTCCTCGATCATCATTCCGATCACGTTTCCGGTCGCGAAGCCGAACGCATAGCCGAGCGTCGTCAGGATATTGGCTTCGCCGCGGAGCGCCTGCGATACGGCGAGAAAGAAGACGGTCGACTGCGACGCGCCTAAAATCCAGACGATAATCCGCTTGCCGCGGATCACGAAGAGCATGCGCATAGTATCAATCGACATGTCGATCACGCGGAGGAAAAAGATGACCGCCGCGCTGATCACGAAAGCCTGGGATACGGAGAAAAAAGTTTGTAAATTCAAATGGTGCCTCTTTCCGGCGGACGCCGCGTCTTTTTCTGGTTCCCGGACGAAAGACTTCGCCCTTTCAGGTAGATTATACCCGTCAACCGGGCGGCGTTTGGAAAGAATGACCGCCGCCGGGTATTCGGCGCCGGCGGACGCGCCGGAAGCTGATCCCGGTTTTCAGGGTCATGTTAGTCTATACAAACCAAATTTGACAGATCGGCGAAAGGGATTATACTGTCTTTAGTTAGCTAACGCTAACCAAAGACTTATATAAATTAAGGATGAGAAAAAATAAAAATGAACCATTCTTGTATTTCAAAACGATTGTCGACAGTCGCTTACGCGGCGGTCCTTCTGGCGGTTGCGATAGCGTTCCTGACGTTCGGGGCGGCCCGGGCGGAAGGCAAACCGATAAAAATCGTCGCGACGACGACGATGCTGGCCGATCTGATCGATCGGATCGGCGCGGATCATGTCGACGTCAGCGCGCTGATGGGTCCCGGCGTGGATCCGCACCTGTACCAGGCAGGGGCCGGCGCAGTCGCGAAGCTTCAGAATTCAGACGTTGTCGCGTATCATGGGCTGCATCTTGAAGGTAAGATGGGCGAGGTTTTTGAATCGCTCGACGCGCAGAACCACAAAACGATTTGTCTTGAGGACGGGATCGAGAAAAAAGGTCTTTTATCCGACGAAAATAATCCGGAAATTTTCGATCCGCATATCTGGTTCGACGTTTCCCTCTGGAAGCAGGCGGCTGTTCACGTCTCTGCGGCGTTAGCTGAACTGGACGAGGCGAACGCGGCGGATTACGAAGCGAACCTCGAGACTTACCTGAAAGAATTGGACGAGCTCGAAGTTTATATTAAGGCCCGCGTTGAAGAGCTCCCGGAAGATCAGCGTGTCCTGATCACGGCGCATGACGCGTTCCGTTATTTCGGCCGCGCGTATGGGATCGAAGTTCGCGGTCTTCAGGGGATCAGTACGGACGCCGAGGCGAGTACTTCGGCGGTCAGCGATTTAGCTGCGCTGATTGCGGCGAAAAAGATCCGCGCGATTTTTATCGAATCGTCTGTCCCGGTGAAAAACGTCGAAGCGCTTCAGGACGCGGTTAAAGCGCGCGGTTTCGACGTCGCGATCGGCGGCGAGCTGTATTCGGACGCGCTGGGCGACGCGGATACGGACGCGGGGACGTATATCGGAATGGTCCGGGCCAACGTCGACACGATCGTGAACGCGTTGAAAGGAGGTATGTAAGACTAAATGGAATCGGAAGCGGCTATTGTTATTGAAGATCTGACCGTCGCTTATGACGTAAAGCCGGTTCTATGGGATATCGATCTGGAAATTCAGGCCGGTACGCTGACCGCGGTTATCGGTCCGAACGGAGCGGGAAAAACGACGCTGCTGAAGGCAATTTTAGGTCTGGTAAAGCCGATTTCCGGTTCTATTAAATTCCCGACAAAGACGGCGAGCGCCGGAAAAGATTTTATCGCGTACGTACCGCAAAACGGGAGCGTTGACCGGGATTTCCCGGTCAACGTCCTGGACGTTGTCATGATGGGCCGGTATGGACGTCTGGGATGGTTTCGGCGTCCTCGAAAAGCGGATCGGGCGGCGGCGGTGGAAGCGCTGCACGCGGTCGGAATGGAAGAATACGCAAAACGTCAGATCGATCAGTTGTCCGGCGGTCAGCAGCAGCGCGTCCTCCTGGCGCGCGCTTTGGTTCAGAACGCGGATATTTACCTGATGGACGAGCCGTTCAAGGGCGTCGACGCCAGGACCGAAAAGGCGATCGTCACGCTGCTGAAAGGGCTGATCGCGGACGGGAAAACGGTCGTCGTTGTGCATCACAACCTTCAGACGGTTGAAGGAACGTTCGACCATGTCGCGCTGATCAATCTGCACCTGATCGATAGCGGCCCGGTCCAGTCGGTTTTCTGCGAAAAGAACCTGACGCGGACGTACGGCGGGAAGGAGTTCCTTACGCCGGCTTTCAAAGGCGGGCTGGCATGATCGATGCGGTTCTTGAGATCTTTCATGATTATACGTTTCAGGTCGTCGCGCTGGGCTCGGCGATGCTGGGGGTGATCAGCGGGGTCCTGGGAAGTTTCGCCGTCCTCCGGAAACAGAGCCTATTGGGGGACTGCGTTTCGCATTCGGCGCTCCCCGGCGTCGTTCTGGCTTTTTTGACGACGGGCGAGAAGAATGGCGGGATTCTCCTGCTCGGCGCGCTGATCAGCGGTTTCCTCTCCGCCGGGATCGTTACCCTGATCGGGCGGCATTCCAAAGTCAAAGCTGACGCGGCTCAGGCGATCGTGCTTTCCGTTTTCTTCGGGCTTGGAATGGCGCTGCTGACGTTTTCGCAGAATCTTCCGAACGCGAATCAGGCGGGGCTGAAACGGTTCATCTATGGGCAGGCGTCGACGATGCGCCGCGGGGATGTCGTGCTGATGCTGATTGTCGGCGGGATCCTGATTGGGACGGTCGTTTTGCTTTGGAAAGAGTTCCTGCTCTTCACGTTTGACAGCGCGTATGGCGAGACGATCGGGTTCAGCTCCGCGAAGATCAACGCGATCCTGACGTTCCTGATCGTTTGCGCGATCCTGATCGGGCTCCAGACGGTCGGCGTGATCCTGATGAGCGCGATGTTGATCACGCCGGCGGTCGCGGCGCGGCAGTGGACGAACCGGCTTCCGAAGATGGTCGCGCTGGCGGCGGTTTTCGGCGCGGCCGCCGGCGTTGGCGGGACGCTGATCAGTTCAATCGTACCGGAGATGCCGACCGGGCCGGTGATTGTCGTCTGCGTCAGCGCGATCGCGGTTTTCAGCGTCTTTTTCGCGCCGCGGCGCGGGATCCTCGCGCGGCTGATTGAGCGGGCGCGGTTTCGGAGCCAGCTGCGCGGGGAGGTTGGAGGCGGGAGATGAGCGCGAGCGCGGAAATTTCTCTGATCGCGGCGCTGATATCCGCGGCCTGCGCGCTCCCGGGCGCGTTCCTCGTCTTCCGGCATATGTCGATGATGACAGACGCGATTACGCATTCGATCCTGCTGGGGATCGTTCTGGCTTTTTTCCAGACGCGTGACCTGAGTTCGCCGTGGCTGATCGTTGGGGCGACGCTGATGGGGGTGTTTACGGTTTGGCTGACGGAAAAGCTGGCGGATACCAACCTGGTTAAGGAAGATGCGGCGATCGGGGTTGTTTTTTCGACACTGTTTTCGGTCGCGATTATCCTGATCGCGATGAACGCGCGTTCGGTCCATATCGATACCGACAGCGTTCTTCTGGGCGAGCTGGCGTTCGCGCCGTTCGACCGCCTGGTCCTGTTCGGACGGGACCTTGGGGCGCGCTCGCTTTATACCTCGGGCGCGGTGCTGCTGATCAACCTGTCGGTCATCGGGATTTTTTATAAAGAACTCCGTCTGACGACGTTTGATCCGGCTTTCGCCGCCGCGATCGGATTTTCGCCGGTCACGGTACATTATGTCCTGATGCTGCTGGCGTCGATGACGTCGGTCGTGGCGTTCGAGGCGGTCGGTTCGGTTCTCGTCGTCGCGTTCATGATTATTCCGCCGGTCACGGCGACGTTTCTCACGAACAATCTCAAGGCGCAGTTTGCGCTGAGCGCGCTGATCGGAGCGCTGTCCGGTGTCTTCGGATACGCGGCGGCGGTCTGGCTCGACGTTTCGATCGCGGGCTGCATGGCGGTTGTCTGCGGGCTGATGTTCCTGCTGGCGTTCCTGTTTGCGCCGAAGCGCGGGATGATCAGCGAGCTCATCCGCTACTGGACGCGAAAGGTCGAGTTCGACCGTTTTACGCTGCTGACGCATTTGATGAACCACGCGGGAAGCGCGATCGAGGAGCGCGAAAACAGCCTGTCGTCGCTCCCGCTGCATTTGGGCTGGGCGCCGAAGCGGGTCGAACGCGCTTCGAAGTATCTCCTGAATAAGGGGGCGCTGCGTTCGTTCCATGAGGTCCTCTTCGTGACGGATCAGGGGAAGGCCGATTACCTGCGTTACTGCGAAGAGCTGTTCGGCGAAGCGGAGGAACGCTTGGCGGCGGCGTTGGCGGAGGGTTGATCCGCTGGTTTTCACGGCTTGGCTTCAAAAACCCCTGCGTGGCGATCTGCTGCCAGCGCGGGGGTTTTCGTTTAAATCACGGCCGGCGCGGTTTACGGCGTTTGGAACGGTTCAGCCGGCGGCGGGCTTTCGCGTGGGTCATGGAAAAAATGGTCTTAGTTGACGGAAGCTCAAAAAATAAGTATTCTTATTATAAACAGGGTTGATGAATCGCCATACCCTGTCGCCGGTCTGATTTTCATGACAGGGCGGGAATCTTATTTTTTTACCTGGAGGAGTATATGAAGTCTATGCTGTATCTGTTTGGCGTTATTCTGGCGGCGGTATTTCTTTTCGCGGCCGCCGCGGTTTCGGTATCCGCTCAGGAGGCAGAAGACGACGCGGAGCCGGTTGAATTAATCGTGTTCGGCGCGGCGTCGATGACCGAGACGTTGTCGGAGCTGGGTGAACGGTACATGGAGCTGCATCCGAACGTGAAGATCGTTTTCAATTTTGATTCGTCAGGTACGCTGAAAACCCAGATTCAGGAAGGCGCCGACGTCGATATTTTTATTTCGGCGGGGCAGAAGCAAATGAATCAGCTCGATATCAGCGCGGCGAAGGACGCGAATCCGGATGAGCTGGATTTCGTTCTGGAAGGTTCGCGGTTCAATTTTCTCGAAAATAAAGTCGCGTTAGCCGTCCCGGAGGGCAATCCCGCTGGAATTTCCTCGTATGACGACCTGAAAGCTAAGCTCGAAGCCGGGAAGGTTCTTCTGGCGATCGGGAATTCCGACGTTCCGGTTGGTCAGTATACGCAGAAAATCCTGGCTTTTCTTGAATTGGACGAGGAGGCCCTGGGGAAAGCGGGAAGCGTCACCTACGGTTCGAACGTGAAAGAGGTCACGACGCAGGTCTCCGAAGGGACGGTCGACGCGGGAATTATTTATCAGACGGACGCGTATTCCGCGAAGCTGACCGTCGTTGATACGGCCACGAAAGAAATGTGCGGGCAGGTGATCTACCCTGCCGCGATCATGAAGCCGTCGAAGAACGTCGAGGCCGCCGAAGCGTTTCTCGATTTCCTTCAGAGCGACGAGGGTGGGAAGGTTTTTGAAGCGGTCGGGTTTACTCCGATTCAGGCCGAAAAGTAAGGGGTCCGCGATTTGTGCGAGCCATGAGGCGTTTCGAAAGTCGGATCCCGGCTTCCGAAACGCCTTTTTTCCGGGTCCGTCCGCGAGCTGCGGGCGAAATAATTGAATCGCGCCGCCGTCGAACGGCGGCGAAGCGCGTTCGGAAAGGCCGGTGAATTTGGATTTATTCCCATTGTGGAACTCGCTGCGAATTTCGGCGATCAGTACGGTCATCATCTTTTTCGTCGGAATCTTCGCCGCGTACACGATCGCGAAAGCGCCGAAGATCGTCAAAGGGGTTTTAGACGTTCTTTTAACGTTGCCGCTGGTTCTCCCGCCGACGGTTGTCGGTTACCTGCTCCTCCGCGTTTTGGGTCCGAAGCGCCTGATCGGGGCATGGTTCTTATCGGAATTCGGATTGAAGCTGACGATGACCTGGTGGTCGGCGATTTTCGCGACGACGGTCGTCATTTTTCCGCTGATGTACCGGACGGCGCGCGGCGCGTTCGAATCGTTTGACGAAACGCTCGCCTATTCGGGCCAGTCGATCGGCTTATCCAACACGTATATTTTCTGGCGGATCCGGATGCCCTGCTGCCGGCAGGGGATTCTGGCGGGAACGGTCCTGGCTTTCGCCCGCGCGCTCGGGGAGTATGGCGCGACGAGCATGATTACCGGGTATACCCCCGGGCGGACGTCGACGATTTCGACGACGGTTTATCAGCTCTGGCGGACGAACGACGACGCGCTGGCGTTCCGGTGGGTCCTGGTGAACATGGCGATTTCGTTCGTCGTCCTGATGACGGTGAACATGCTGGAGCGCAAGGCGGGCAAAACGACGGGTGTCCGGCAAAACGCGGCGGAGGAATAGCGCATGTCCATTTTCGCGGATATCCGCAAGAACTTTGGCGATTTCCGCCTCGACGTCCAATTTTCCGGCGGGAACGAGATCATCGCGCTGTTGGGGGCGTCCGGCTGCGGAAAGAGCATGACGCTGAAATCGATTGCGGGGATCGAGAAGCCGGACAGCGGAAAGATTATGGTCGACGGCGTGGATCTGTTCGATTCCGGGGCGCGGATCCATCTCACGCCGCAGCAGCGTCGGACCGGGCTGCTTTTTCAGAGCTACGCGCTCTTTCCGAATATGACCGTCCAGCAGAATATTCAGGCTGGGGCGCGGCGCGAAAAAAACAGTGCCCAACGCGCCAGACTGACCGAATCTGTGATCGAAAGCTTCGGGCTGCGCAGGCTGGTTAACCGGTATCCGAGCCAGCTTTCCGGCGGGCAGCAGCAGCGCGTCGCGTTGGCGCGGATCCTGGTCTCCGGACCGAGGATCCTGCTGCTGGACGAGCCGTTTTCTGCGCTGGACAGTCATTTACGCTTTCAGCTCGAACGCGAGGTCGGCGAGGTTTTACGCGGGTTTGGGAAAACGGTGATCCTCGTTTCGCATGACCAGGAGGAGGTTTATCGTTTGGCGGATAAAATCGCGGTTATGAACGCGGGGCGGATCGAGCGGTTCGGGTTGAAGGACGAGGTTTTTTCGGACCCGCGGACGAAAAGCGCGGCGCGGCTGACCGGGTACAAGAATCTTTCGCGGGGAGAGCGGCTCGGCGAGACGCGGTTTTACGCGGCGGACTGGGGCGCGGAGCTGACGGTCCGGGGCGAAAGCTCGGACGGGACGTACGCCGCGATCCGCGCCCGCGATCTCCGGCCGGCCGGGGACGGAGACGGGATCGATTGCCGAGTGGAACGGGCGGTCGAGAATCCGTTTACGTACACGCTGGTTTTGAAGGCGGCTGAAACGGCGGGGACGAAGGCGCTGCTTTGGGAGGTCGATAAAACGTGGTGGGAGGCGAACCGATCGGAACGCATCCGCGTCGAGCTTCCGCCGGAGCGTGTCGCGATCGTTGGCGATTAGAAGCTCTTCCTTCCGGATCGGTATTCAGGATCGGAAGGCCCCGGCGTTGAGGCGGGGGATCAGGAAGGGCAGGAAAGGGGAAAGTTATGAAAAAGGTCAGGGTAGAAGAAGCGGTCGGGATGGCGATTTGCCATGATATCACCGCGATGCGCGATGGGTTCAAGGGCGCGGCGTTTAAACGGGGGCACGTTATCCGTAAGGAGGATATTCCGAGCTTACTGGATATCGGGAAGCGTACGGTTTTCGTCTGGGAGGAGAACGCGGGCGAAATTCATGAGGAGGACGCCGCCCGGCGCATGGCGGCGATGGCGCCGGTCGAGGGCGCGGTTTACGAGGGCCCATCCGAGGGAAAAATGACGCTGATCGCGGAGCGCCGCGGGATGTTCCGGGTTGACCGGGAGCTGCTGCGGTTGATAAATCTGATCGGCGATCTGACGATTTGCACCCTCCCGGACCATTATCCGGTCGAGGCCGGGATGAAGCTCGCGTCGATGCGAATCGTGCCGCTGGTTACGAAGGAAACGCAGCTGATTCAGGCGGAAGAGCTCTGCGCAGGGAGGAAGCTGTTGAATCTCCGCCCGTATCGGGAATTGAAGGTTGGGGTCCTGATTACCGGGTCGGAGGTGTATTCCGGACGAATTCAGGACAGGTTTGAGGGGGTTGTTCGCGCGAAGCTGAGCCGGTATCCGGCGGAGATCGCCGGCGTTTCGATCTGCGACGACGATTTGGAGATGATTACGGCGGAGGCGGAGAAGTACCTGGCTCAGGGCGCGGATTTCCTGATTTTTACCGGCGGGATGTCGGTCGATCCTGACGACCTGACGCCGGGCGCGATCCGCCGGCTCGGCGCGGAAATCGTGACGCATGGCGTTCCGGCGCAGCCGGGGAACATGACGCTGATCGCGTATCGGGACGGCGTGACGATGATGGGCGTTCCCGGCTCGGCGATCAGCGTGCCGGTAACGATGTTTGACGTGCTGCTGCCTCAGGTTTTCACCGGCGACCGCTTTACGAAGGAGACGCTCGTCGGTTTAGGGGAAGGCGGCCTCTGTCAGCCCGGCTCGGGGGCTCATTTCCCCGACTGCACGTTTGGACGGTATTAATGAAGCGAAGGGCGGAGGAGATGAGGAAGACGGCGGCGGTAATTACGATCAGCGATAAGGCTTCGCGCGGCGAACGGGTCGATACGAGCGGTCCGGCGCTTTGCGCGCTGCTGGAGGCGGACGGATGGGAGATTGCCGCGCGGACGCTGGTCCCGGACGACGCGGCGCGGATCCGTTCGGAGCTGGTCCGCTGTTCCGACGAGTCAGGCGTTGACCTGATCCTGACGACGGGCGGAACGCTGATCATCAACCTGCCGGGAAGCGAGCGGGCGGCGCGGGAAAACTTCGCCGCAATTCGCGGCGTATTGGATCATGCGGTTGAGATGCTGCGATCGAGGGGATCGGCGGACTGCGCCGGGTGAAGAGGTGGAGAAAAACTGCGGCAAAGAAGTCTTGACAAGGCGCTCAGATTCGGATAAGATCATTGAAAATGACGGTTGTCGAAATGTTCGGAAATACCTATTTCTCTGTAGTCTGAGTGGCACGGTGGATTCTGCTTCGATGAAAGTAAACCGGCAGATTTTTTGAATTGGCGCGGCAGAGACCCGCCGCGCCAATTCTCTTAGCTGGATGGCTCTTTAAGGAAGTATGAAACGAAGCTTTCTTTTCCGGCGTTTTCCTCTTTCTTTCGCGATGCGGTTCCTGCTGGTCGCGATCGGGGCGGCCGCGTTCTCGATCCTCTTCAATACATTTCATACCGCAATTACGGAAACGGTCTCGAATCACTGGCGCGGCGGATATGATCTGCTGATCCGCGGGAATGATTCGCAATCCGCGACCGAAAAATCGAACGGGTTGATGGATGGGAATTTTTTAGGCGAGGCGACGTATGGGATTACGCTGGACCAGCTGCGCCTGATTCAATCGCTCGATGGCGTGGAGATCGCCGCGCCGCTGGCGCCGATCGGATACGCGCTGAACGATACGCAGGGAATCGTTTTTCAGCTCGCCGATCCGGAGCCCGATACGATTTATCGATTTTCATACCGGATTTCCGGGGATCAGAATCAGCTGATTGCCGAAAACGACGTAATCTGTCTGGATAGCGACGGACCGGTCGGTATTGATTGCCTTGGCGCCGACAGCCTGATTGGCGGGGGTCAGGAACCATTCCTGATATTAACCGGGTATCTTCCGGTCGGCTGGAAGCTGATCGCCGGGATCGATCCGGTTCAGGAAGACCTGCTGACCGGGCTGTCGGTCTCGGTTCCGCGGTCGCGCGGGAACCGGTATTTATCCGAGAACGAGAAGCTCCTGAACGTTCGATCGCATACGGCCCTGAAATCATTGGAGATTCCGCTGATCGTGAATCAGACGGCGTACGTCGATCAGACGTTAACCTGGTCCGCTTCGGCCCGCGAGACTCCGATTGAGCGGTTCGTGGAGAACGGCGCCGTCGATTGGGACGCGGTGGAGGAAATTTTTGCCGATTCGGACGCGGCTCCGTCCGCGTCTTATTCGGTCGATCTGGCTGACAATATTACCGCTCTGAATACAAGGAACGTTTTCCTTGATCCCGACGGGAATGTTTCCTTTTCAGCGAACGGGTTCAGTTTTTATTCGGATACGCAGCTTCTCCTTCTTCCGGATCCTTTCGAATACGAGGCGGATGCCGGCGGTTCGGTCTTTCGGGTCCGCCCCGTTGGAAGCTGGGGCGCGGACGTGGTCCCATATTTACATGAGCTGAAATTAAATCCGAATTATCAGGATCAGCCGTGCGATCTTCCCCCCGAGACGCTTTTATATCGAAAGCTCGCCGTCGTCCGTCCGTCCGGCTTCCGGCTGAACGTGATCGGGACGTACGATTTTGAGAAGTTGAATTCGTACGCCGATCCGCTGACGTACGTTCCGCTCGGAATTTACCAGCCGCCGCGCGCGCGCGGCGAGGACGGAACGGAAGTTCGTCCCGACCTGAATCCGGCGGGGTTCATTCCGCAGCCGGCTTTCGGGCTGACGAATTTGACGGCGGCGAAGTACCTGATCGGGCGCGAGGATTTTATTTCTTCGATTCGGGTCCGCGTCGGCGGGATCGATTCGTATACGCCGGAGAACGTCGCCCGGATCCAGCGCGTCGCGTCGCAGGTTCGGAGTCTGACGGGATTGCGCGTCGACGTCGTCGCCGGTTCCTCTCCGCGCGAAGTCCGGGTCGAGGTTCCCGACGCGGGCGCGGTTTGGGAGAATTGGACGACGCTGGGCGAGGCCGCGCGGATTACGTCCGGATTCAACCGGATTAACGCCGTCTTCTTTTTCTTATTTGCGCTGACCGCGGTTTCCTTCCAGATGACGATGGCGCGGCTGGAGGTTCAGAACAGCCGGATCCTTGTCGGCGTATTGAAATCCGTCGGCTGGCGCCGGCGCGATATCATTTCCGCCCTGCTCCGCGCTCAAATCGTGCCGTTCCTGATCGGGGTTACGGTTGCGACGCTGTTCGGCTTGATTTTCTCGGCGAGGCAGGGCGTTCGCTTCAACCCGGTCGGTTCGCTTCTGATTTTATTCGCGTTTGGCGTGATCCTGTTTCTTTCCGCTTATCTGGCGATCCGAAAGGCCGCCGTCCGGCCGCCGGCCGCCGATTTCGCGGTCGGGAGCGGCGTCGAAGATCCTGCGGCGGATCGATCGGCTCGTTTCGGCGATTCGCCGTCGAAAAATGTCTTCCGTCTGGCGCTGAGTCAGATCCTCCGGAGACCGCGGCGAATCGCGCTTTCGATTCTGGCTCTGGCGCTGAGCGTTTTCTGCGCCGTGTTTACCGGTTTTGCGATTTTGAATTATCACCGGCAGCTGACGGTCAGCCTCCTGGGGGCCCGGATCGGGATTGAGATCGGCGATGCGCATTTGCTGATCGTTCTGGCGATGAGCCTGATGAGCGCGCTGATCGTGTACGCGGTTTTGTGGATGAACGTTTCCGAGCGCGCCGACGAATACGCGCTGTTCCGGGCGTTTGGGTGGAGGCGGAGAACGATTCTTTCTGAAATCCTGATCGAGGGCGGCGCGGCCGGCGCGGCGGGGGGCGTGATTGGAAGCGTCGCCGGATTCGCCGCGTTTATCTTTCTGACCGGATCGGCGCTGAAGGTTTCGATGCTGCTGACTGCGTTGGCTGCTGCTGCGGCGGCGATCGCGGCGTCCCTCTGCGTCGCCGGGGTGATCGCGAACAGGATGATTTTCCGGACGAGCGCGAACCGATCGGCGGAACGCTCGATTCATGTTCAATTTCCGTGGATGGTTCCGCCGCGGAGAAACGGGATCGTCCTGTCGCTGCTGGCGGCGGTTTTTGCGATCGGATTCTCGTTTTTTCTGACGAGCTCCGACGCGCCGTTAAACGAACGCATCCCCTGGGTCAGGGAAGAGATTCACCGGCGCGCGGTTACGGACGAAAACATCTCCGGCTATCGAATCCTGAATCACCTGAACGCGCTGACGCGGTTGGGGGAGCGCAACGGCGGAAACGAGGCGGAGGCGAGCGCGGCGGATTATATTCAGGCTGCGCTGGAGAGATTGGGGTTCGACGTTTCCCGCGATGCGGTTCCGACGAATACGCTTCAGGTTCAGGTCGGGAACCGAATCGTGGAATTGTGGACGACGGGAAGTTTTGTTCATGAAAGCCGCTTGAAGCCCGGCGGGTCGATTATTGGCGAAGCTGTCTTTCTGACGGAGGATGACGGTTTCCCGGCGAAAGAAACGCTCAAGGGCAAAATCATTCTGTTCGGCGTCGAGCTGAATTCAGGTTCTACGTTCGAGACTTTTACGAAGCGTTTCTTCGAGGAATACGGACCGGAAGATCTGAAGGCCGTTTTCTTCTTCGAGCTGTCCCCGCCGCTGCGGCAGGTTTTAGCGCAGAATTCGACGGATCTGTTTGCGGAGATGCGCCTGGGTACGAATATCAGCGCCGCGCTCGCGGGAGAGGACGCTTCCGCTCCTGGGGTGATGCTGTACGCGCATTACGATTCGAATCCGGGCAGTCCCGGGGCGAATTCGGGAACGGGCGCGGCCGTGCTGCTCGACGTTGCGCGCCGTCTGGCTGAAAGAAGGACGGATCGATCTGTCCGGCTTGTATTTCTGACCTCGACGGAAAGAAAGTTTGCTTGGGGAGTTCCGTTCGGTCCGGAAGGCATGATCCGTTACGTGAAAAAGCATGACGCTGAATTTCGCGCGTACGGGACGATCGTGTCCGTCGACCACCTTGGCGTCTGGAAAAAGCTGCTGATCGGTTCGGCGGCGGAGCCCGCGGACCTGGCCGTGAAAGAAGATTTTTACAGCTTCTATTTTGAACGGGAATTGAGTTATCAGGACCTGGACGCTCTGCGTATTTTGAAAAAAGAGGTTCCGCCGCTCACGGCTGATCTGGAAACGGTTGAACGCTTTGTTTCGATCGGCGAAGGCCGTGGAATAGACGTAACGCCCGCCTCTGGCTATGGGGCCTGTCTGACGGATGGATTCCATGCCGCCGGGATTCCGGCGATCGGTTTTTGCGGCGATGGGGACGAGCTCGCCGATACGGCTTTAGACGACATGGCGAATATCCAGGTCGAACAATTGTATCAGGCGGCGGCGATCCTTTACGACGCGCTGTTTGGTCAGGGGGCGACGAATGAAAAATAAACTGTATGAAATTACCCAGCTTACGAAAATCTATCCGGGCGTGCGGCCCGTTACTGCGCTTTTCGAAATCAGTCTTGATATTTATGAAGGCGAATTTCTGCTGATAACCGGGCCTTCCGGCTGCGGTAAGTCTACGCTGCTGAACCTGATCGGGACGCTGGACGTTCCGACGTCGGGCGAGATTCTTTATCGCGGCGAACCGCTGACGTCAGCGTCGGAGGCGCGTCTAGCGGACTATCGCCGGAACGAGATCGGCGTCGTTTTCCAGCTGTTCCGCCTGATTCCTGGGTTGACGGTGTTGGAGAATGTCGTGCTGCCGACGCTTCCTTTTCGGAAAGAACTTCGGGAGGCCCCGGAAATCAGGGGCGAAGAGCTGCTGCGGCTGGTTGGGCTTGACGCGCGCGCGGATCATTATCCTTCTCAGCTCTCCGGCGGCGAGGCCCAGCGGGTCGCGATCGCGCGGGCGTTGATCCAGTCGCCGAGCGTTGTTCTTGCGGACGAGCCGACGGGAAATCTGGATTCGGAGGCCTCCAAAGAAATTATCCGCTTGTTAAAGAAAATTAATACGGAGGAAGGCAAAACGATTGTCTTGGTGTCGCATGACTTGAGGAACGAGGCCGTCGCGGATCGGAAAATCGAGCTGGTCGACGGGCGGATATCGGCGGGTTAGCGCGATTTCTGGTCGTTCCGCGCCGCGGTCATCGCGGGTATGGGACTGATATACAGGAAGGGCCGCGACTCGGGCGGCCCTTCCTGATTTGCCAGCGTTGAAACGGCGGGTTATTTCGCGACGAACCTGCGGACGTCGTCGAGCTGACCGGCGGAGCCGAGGAGCACGTTTTTATTGGCGATGAACTTGGCGTATTCATCCATGAAGACCTTCCCGATCGGGCGCAGGTCGAAGTTTCCCGGGTGATCGCGGAAGTATTCGCGATGGACGCGGGTCCAGACGAGGCGGCCGTCGGTATCAGGAGGCCTCAATGCGCTGACTTTGAATTGTCAGCTTTCTTTATCGGATGCCTGATGACAGTCTTCAGCTTTTCGGGCGTGGCCTTTCTGGCGTCTCCCAGGTAGATTTCGTGATGATGCCGCCGTTCCGTAATGTCGAGCGCATACCCCTGCTGTTCCATGAAGCTATGCATAAGCTTCACAGTCGCGGGCTCATCATCGTATGGGCCGATATGCAGACACTGAACGCAGATTCCTTCATCATAAGTCAGGAACTCTACCTTCGAGAAGTCCGCTTTCTTTTTTTTGGCTGCCTCGTTGATCGCCCAGTCGAGATCAGTCTTTGTGACGAAATCCGGCAGCCGGATGACGGAGATCCATTTGAAGGACTCCTTATGGGAATAGTCGACGCCACGCATACCGTCCTGCCACCAGAAACCTTCGAGCGGAGGAATCACATAATCGAAGTAACCGTCTATGCGGCGATCGCTTTTCTTGCTCATTTTAATTGTAAATGCTATGCCGTAGAGCAAGCCAATCGCCCGCTTGTATTCACCGTCTTCTTCATTCGGATTGCCCTGCCCACGGACGGCAATATAATTCATGCCCGGCACATTTATGATGCCGGGCGTGTTTTTCGGCATATAGAATTCCTTATACTCTTTTTTGTAGTCAAATGCCATCTTTGCCATCTCCTTTCACGAAAGAACCGATCTCGATCAGGTTCCCTTCCGGATCGGCAACATAACAAGTTCGCTGCCCCCATTCCTCAGTTGCCGGCGGCATGACAGGTGCTGCCCCTTTTTCAATCACTTCTTTATACGCTCTGTCGACAGCGGCGTAATCTTTGACGGATAACGCAATTTCATAATGCCCATTGATCTTATCTGCATAGGAAAAACCGCGGCCAGTCATTTTTTCAAAGTCGCTGCGCCGGAACAGGAGAAAAAGCGTGCCATCCTTTTCCAGATAAACATTGCTGGCATTCTCATCCTCTTGAATTTCAAATCCGAGAACGTCCCGGTAAAAGCGAACCATCGTTCCCATATCTTTTACAAAAATTCCAAATCCATCTAACCGCATTGTTTTATCCTCCATCGTCTTGATATTCTTATCATAGCAGAGGAATCAGGACACCTGTATGTCATGTTTAGAATATTTTTCTATTAAATCTTTCCCGAATCTCTTCAAATCTTCCCGTATCTCGCAAGGCTCCAGTAATTCAATTCCATCGCCAAATGACAACACCCATGACTTTATGGCGCTAAACTCTGTAAAGCCAAATGAAAACAGAAGTGTGCCGTCTGTCTGCTCTTTGAAGGATTCGGGGCCAAAGTCCTCCAGTATGCGAAAACGGTATTCAGATTGTATGACTGCCTTTACTATGTAACGATGCGGGAAAACACGCTCATTTGATAAATCGGGATATGGAACAGCGCGCGGCGTAAATGTTTCGCCGGACGATATTTTTGTTATTCTGTTCAGTTTAAACAATCTGAAATCATTTCGCTCTTTACACCAGCCCCATACATACCAGCTTGACCATTCGAAAATCAAATAGTAAGGTTCAATCTTTCTGTCGCTCTCTCCTGACGGAGATGAATAATGAAAATACAGGCAGCGTTTTCCCTCGATGGCTCCATGAATCATCTCTACTCGCGCGGACACAGCCGACTTGTTCCACGGCGCAAGGTTGATCAGGATATGACCGTCGCCGGGAAGCACAGTTGTTGTCCCGGCCGCTAACTTTTCCATCAGCTGCAAATATCGATTCGTTCCGCTTACGCTGTCCAAACTGCGAAGTCCGGCCAAGATAGCCTGCATATCAGCGTTTGAAAGAATGGTCCGGTCTACTCTGTACCCGTCCATGATCCGAATCCCGCCGTTTATTCCCTGTGTGGTCAGAATAGGAATCCCCGCGGTACAGAGTGCTTCAATGTCTCGATTAATGGTTCTTCGGGAAACTTCAAACAATTCCGCAAGTTCGGGAGCCGTGACTTTGTCCCTTTGAAGCAGCACGGAAAGAATACCGATCAATCTCTCTATCTTCATCCAATCCCCTTTACCATAACGATAAGTTCAGAATCAGGACATAGGCATGTCATGTTTATTCTAATCTGAGCCTTGACGATCTAAAAGCCGCCTTTGATAGAATCCTTTTTTTACATTCTGATGGGCTCAACAAAATCGTTCGGATAAGTTCAAAAACTGACATTTCCATAAACAGGATAAGAAAAAAGCACTCCACATTTTCTGCGGAGTGCGCCTCGAAATCATTCACTTTGTGTTCTTATCTTCTCAACCAGGGAAGCGTACTTCTTTTTTTTGTATCCTCTTGCCGATCGGCGTGGACAGGATACCTGCGGCGATGCCAATAATCCACACATATTTCCAGCCGATAAGAAATCCAATCAGGTTTATTGCCGCAATAACAATTAACCAGTATGTCAATAGGAATTTCCCATTCGCTTTATTCAATTCTCCGATAATATCCATACCATCCGAGGAATAAGGCGCATTTTCTATAAATCCCGCCGCTCCCGCGCAGGAACGAAAACCGGAGCGGCATTCTTCAGCGGCGCGTCCGTATGCTCTATTGTTCAGGACTTCCTGGACTGCGGATCGGATGCCGTTGGCAGAATCATCGTTCAGCATAAGTCCGGCGCCGATCTCTGTAACTCTTCTTGCGACAGCTTTTTGCTCGCTTGTCTGCGGATAGAGAGTCATCGGTGCGGCCATGTACAGGCTTTCAGAAACGCTGTTCATTCCGCAATGTGTAATAAAAACATCTGCGCAGGATAGAATATCAATCTGAGCGACGTAAGGGCGTTGAAGTTCTCGCCGGTAAACGCAATCGGCGTAAATATCTTGCGTCCCCGGTTATAAATCCGTTGACGGTCACTCGTTCCATCCCTCAATGCGGAAGGCAGGTCAATTCATGCCAAAATAAAGACAGAGATGACACAACCAAATCTCTAAAACTAAAGATTTTAAGCAAGCAAAAATAGATTACGCTCAATGTTTGCGATATAACAATTGATATTGTATTTGCAAAGAAAAGAGGAGTATGATAGCGCTAAACGATAAACCATTATGGGTACAACCTGCAAAAAAGGCTTAAAGAAAACAGATGTCATAGCTATGGCGGGACTTACAACCAATGTTATGGCTCAGGTGGATAAGAATAAGCCTATTACAATGAAAAATTTAGAAGGAATTTGCAAGGCACTTGATTGTACTCCTGATGATGTATTTTCATTTGATGATGAATATGAAGAATGAAGCAAGCTTGAAGTTGCGGAGGTGCGTTATGAATGTAGCGTTAGTAAGGGTAAGCGTTGACGACACAGAAAAAATATGGGCGATGCAAATCAAAGCGTTCCAAAACTTATTAGAAAAATATCAAGATTTTGAAACAAGTCCAGCAAATGAAACAAAAGAAAAAATCAAAACCAAATTGCTGCAAGAATATACTTTCTTTTATTACATTTATAAAGATGGAGATATCGTTGGCGCTGTTCGAGTAATTGATAGAAGAGACGGAAGTAGAAAGAGGATAGCGCCAGTTTTTATAATGGAGGAATTCCGTAATAAAGGGATAGCACAAAGAGCCTTTTGTGAAATAGAAAGAATTCATGGAAAAGATAGATGGGAGCTTGACACAATCTTTCAAGAAAAAGGCAACTGCTACTTATATGAAAAATTAGGATATAACAAGACAGGAGAGATTGAGAGAATAAATGATAGAATGGATATTGTTCACTATATAAAGAATTGACAAATGTCAGTTTGCCTGGCTCAAACAATTAAATAAAAAGCTGCAACATGGCAATTTATTAAACAGTATGTCGATCTGTCCGGTCCCTTGTCTCGGATCATGCCAGGGTGTGGGTGTTTAAAAAAAACGTCCTCCGCCCTGACCTCAGGGCGGAGGAATGATAACAGCTGTAAAGCGGATTGTTTATTTCGCGACGAACCTGCGGACGTCGTCGAGCTGACCGGCGGAGCCGAGGAGCACGTTTTTATTGGCGATGAACTTGGCGTATTCGTCCATGAAGACCTTCCCGATCGGGCGCAGGTCGAAGTTTTCCGGGTGATCGCGGAAGTATTCGCGATGGACGCGGGTCCAGACGAGGCGGCCGTCGGTATCGATATTGATTTTGGTGACGCCGAGCTTCGCGGCGGGGAGGAACTGGGTCGCGTCGACGCCTTTCGCGCCGAGGAGTTTACCGCCGGCGGCGTTGATCCGTTCGACTTCGTCCTGCGGGACGGAAGACGACCCGTGCATGACGAGCGGGAAGCCGGGGACGCGCTTCTGAATTTCGGCGAGGACGTCGAAATGGAGCGACTGTGACCCTGAGAACTTGAACGCGCCGTGGCTGGTCCCGATCGCGACCGCGAGAGAATCGACGCCGGTTTTATCGACGAATTCCTTGACGGAATCGGGGTCGGTGAGCTTGGCGTCGGCTTCGTTAACGGAGACATGCTCCTCGACGCCGCCGAGCTTCCCGAGTTCGGCTTCGACGACGAGACCTTTCGCGTGCGCCGCGTCGGCGACGCGCTTCGAAATCGCGACGTTCTCGTCGAACGGTTCGGCGGACGCGTCGATCATGACGGAGGAGTAAAAGCCGCTGTTGATACAGTCATAACAGGTTTTCTCGTCGCCGTGGTCGAGATGAACCGCGAAGATCGCTTCGGGGAACATCGCGTCGGCAGCGCGGATCAGCCCTTCAAGCATGATGGTGCTGGTGTAGCTGCGCGCGCCCTTGGAGATCTGGACGATAAACGGCGCCTTGGAATCGAGGTTGCCCCGGAAGAGGCCGACGATCTGTTCCGCGTTGTTGACGTTATAAGCGCCGATCGCGTATTTTCCATACGCATGTTCAAAAAGTTTTTTGGTGGTTACGATCATGAGAACACTCCTTTATGTTATTAATTAAGATCGACAGTTTAATTAACTGAGGAACATCGGCACGCCGAGGAAATCCTTAATCAGCGGCCGATAGTTTACGATATCATAAAACGCCGGAACGTCGACGATCTTCTTTCCGGCAAGGACCATCGAGACCGGAACGGTCGTGTATTTCCCGCCGTGGAGCGCGACCATGCGGCCGAAATCGTTACGCATGAGCGACTGCGCCGCGAGGTGGCCGAAGGAGGTGGCGACCATGCGGTCGAGGGAATCCGGCGCGCCGGAGCGCATCATATAACCAACCTGCTGGTACATGATGTTGATATTGGAGCGGCGCTTGATCGCTTCCGCGACGATCATGCCGATCCCGCCGAGCTTGCGATGCCCGTATGCGTCCATTTCGCCGGTTTCGATGACGTCTCCGCCTTCCATGATTGCGCCTTCGGAGATGGTCATGATCGAGTAGTGCGACGGGTTGCGTTTTTTATCATGAACGAGGAAATCGGTCAGCGTATCGATATTGAAATGGACTTCGGGAATGACCGCGCGGTCCGCTCCGGAGAGATACGCGGCGATCAGGCTGGTTTCTCCGGAGTTGCGGCCGAAGAGTTCGACGACGCCGATGCGCTCGTGCGAACCGAGCGAGGTCCGCATGTTGGTAATGACTTCAATCGAGCGGGTAATCGCGGTCGAGAATCCGATACAGTAATCGGTTCCGTAAACGTCGTTATCCATCGTTTTCGGGATGGCGATGACGGGGAAGCCTTCGTTATGCAGCCGGACAGTGAAGCTCAGCGTATCGTCGCCGCCGATCGTGACGAGGGCGCTGATACCTTTCTTCTCGAGGACTTCGAGAACGTGCGGCGTGTAATCGTAGGTATCTTCGTTGACCTTATGCCCCTGCGGCGAGTTCTTCAGGAATTCGGGAATGACGTTAGCCTTGACGCGCTGCGGGTTGGTTCGGGAAGTATGCAGGAACGTTCCGCCGGTCCGGTCGATCTTGCGGATTTCGTCTTCGGTGATTTCGAAGATCAGCGAATGCGACTCCGGGTCGTTAAAATCATATTCCAGCAGGCCCGCCCAGCCACGGCGGACGCCGTAGACTTTATAGCCGCTGTTGAGCGCGACGGCGATAAACGCTTTCATCGCGGGGTTCAATCCCGGGACGTCGCCGCCGCCGGTTAAAATGCCGATTGTTTTACTCATGGACAAGCTCCTTACAGTTTACGAATAAAAAGTTGCGATCGGTCCCTGTCGCTTTTCAGTGATCGAATACGTGAGCATCTCGCTGATACGAGTATTTGAATTATACTTGATGAGACGAGCATCCGCGAAAATACAGTGGAAAAATGGACGCGGTTTTTATGGATCCGGCCGCGTCGATGGCTTGGCTCGTCAATTTATCCGCTCGAATTCATGAATTTTCAAAAAAAGTCTGGAAAAATGAAAAAGGGTTGCGGTATAATTGGCTCAATTAAAATTGTACGTTATGTTGCTATATTTTTTACTTACGGCACGCTCTTTCAATTTCAGGTTCCAACAGTTGGTCGTCTTACGATGGTCGTCTTGCGAAAAATTGACTTTTGTAAAAAATGAAAGCGGCATCGATGAATTTCTTTGGAGTGAAGGGAACGAGTCATGGATGATATTTTGCGGGTAAGAGGACTCGAAACGCAGTTTCGCACCCGGAACGGAACGATTCACGCGGTAAACGGCGTTTCGTTTTCGATTCGCGAGGGAGAGACGCTGGGGATCGTCGGAGAGAGCGGCTGCGGCAAGACGGTATCGATGATGTCGATGCTGGGGCTGATTCCGACGCCGCCGGGAAAAGTTGTCGCCGGCGAAGCGCAGTTTGAAGGCGTCGACCTGCTGAAACTGAGCAACGACCAGATGCGGATGTATCGCGGGTCAAAGCTCAGCGTCGTCTTTCAGGATCCGATGACGTCGTTTAACCCGGTCCTGACGATCGGTCAGCAGACCGCGGAACCGTACATGATTCATCATAAATGCAGCAAGGCGGAGGCGTACGAGCGGGCGATTAAATATCTCGAGCTCGTCGGGATCCCGAAAGCGAAGGACCGGATCCATGAATATCCGCATCAATTTTCCGGCGGGATGCGCCAGCGGGTCATGATCGCGATGGGGCTGATCTGCGAACCGAAGATCCTGATCGCGGACGAGCCAACGACGGCGCTCGACGTCACGATTCAGGCGCAGATCGTCGAGCTGGTCAAGCGGCTTCGCGACGAGCTGGGGATGGCGATTATCTGGATCACGCATGATCTCGGGATTATCGCCGGGCTTGCGGATCGGGTGAACGTCATGTATGGCGGGTATATTATCGAGACCGCGCCGGTTAAGAGCCTTTACGCCAATCCGAAACATCCATACACGATCGGGCTGCTTGGATCGCTCCCACGGATGGACGAGCAGTCGTACCGCCGATTGACCTCGATCGACGGACTCCCGCCGACGCTTCTCGAAAAGCCGACATATTGTCCGTTTGAACCGCGCTGTACGCATGCGATTGAACGCTGCCGGAGGGAAAATCCAACGCTGGTAAAACGCGCGGACGACGATCATTTCGTCGCCTGCTGGCTCGATCCTACGACCTGGAAGGAGTACGAATAATGGCTGAAAGGGAAGTTCTTCTCCATGTTGAGCATCTGGTAAAGCATTTTCCGATCAAAAAAGGTATTATTTTCCAGCGCGCGGCCGGCGCTGTCCACGCGGTCGACGACGTGACGTTCGATATTTATTCCGGCGAGACGCTGGGATTGGTTGGAGAGAGCGGCTGCGGAAAGTCGACGACGGGCAGAACGATTTTGCAGCTGTATCGTCCGACGTCGGGAAAAGTCATTTTTGAGGGCGAGGATTTAGCGGCGCTCAAGGGCGAGACGCTCCGGCGCAAGCGCCGGGATATCCAGATGATTTTCCAGGATCCGTATGCGAGCCTGAATCCGCGGATGACGGTCGGGCGGATTATCGGCGAGCCGATGGAGATTCATGGAACGTACCGGGGCGCGGCGCGCGAGCGGCGGGTAGCGGAGCTGCTGTCGCTGGTCGGGCTGAACCCCGCGTTTGTGAACCGTTATCCGCATGAATTTTCCGGCGGTCAGCGGCAGCGGATCGGCGTGGCGCGCGCGTTGGCGCTGGAGCCGAAGCTGATAGTCTGCGACGAGCCGATTTCGGCGCTCGACGTCTCGATCCAGGCGCAGGTGGTCAACCTGCTGGAAGACTTGCAGAAGGAATTGAACCTGACGTATCTCTTTATCGCGCACGACTTGTCGATGGTCCGGCATATCAGCGACCGGATTGCGGTCATGTATCTGGGGATTATTGTCGAGCTGGCGGATCGGAATACGCTGTACAATAATCCGACGCATCCGTACAGTCAGGCGCTGCTGTCGGCGGTCCCGTTCCCGGATCCGTTCGTCGAAGAGACGCGCGAGCGGATTATTCTTGAAGGGGACGTTCCGTCGCCGATTAATCCGCCGTCCGGCTGCCGTTTCCGGACGCGCTGCCGCTATGCTGAGGAGATCTGCGCGGCGGAGCGGCCGGCGCTGAGCGAGGTCGCGTCGGGTCATTATTGCGCCTGCCATTTTCGCGATCGCTTCGCGAAGAAAGCGGACGCTCGGGCGTTTTTATAAGATGTGGATAACAGCAGTTCATTAAGATGATAATAAGGATGCTGCTGTAAAGTTTTTTTGAGCCTTAATTCAGGAGGAATGATGGGAAACAAAAGATTATCCGTATTATTGAGCCTTGTGCTCGTGCTGGGTCTGCTCATGGGAGCTTGCGCCCCCGCTGAGCCGACAAAGGAAGCGGCTGCCGAGCCTGCGGCTGAAGAAGTTGTCGAAGAAGCTGCCGCCGATGCGGACGCTGACGCTGACGCGAAGGTTGAAGAAGCGATCGAAGTCCCGGTTACCGACGCGGGTTCCGCGGTCGGAGAGGCTGTCGCTGCCGATGCGGCCGTTGACGCGGGAGCGAAGGTTGAAGAAGCTGCTATCGCTGTTGGCGATGCCGCTGCGGTTCTTGCCGACGCTGCGAAGGATATGGCTGCCGACGCTGCCGCCGATGCGGGCGCAGAGGTTGAAGAAGCCGTTGCCGTTGTCGGCGAAGCCGTTGAGGAGGCGATGAAAGCCGCGAAGGAAGCCGCCGACGCCGCCGCCGACGCTGCCGATACCGCGAAGGAAACGGCCGTCGATGCGGCCGCCGATGCGGGTGCGAAGGTTGAAGAAGCCGTCGCCGCCGCCGCCGAAGCCGTTGAGGAGGCGATGGACGCCGCGAAGGAGGCCGCCGACGCCGCGAAAGAGACGACCGGAGAAGCTGTCGCCGACGCCGCTGAGAAGGTTAAAGAAGCTGCGGATGCGGTCGCTGATGCCATGGCGTCCGCTGAGGCCGTGAAACCGGAAGATTTATACAAGGCCGAAGACGACGGTTCGTTCGAGACGATGTCCTGGTCGCTCGGCGCAAGCGACATCCCGACGATCGACCCGGCGCTGTCGACGGATACGAGCTCGAATCAGATTATTCAGCTGATTTACATGGGCTTAACGATGCAGAACGAAGTGACCGCCGAGGTTGAGAACGGGGTCGCGACGAAGATCGAAAAGAGCGAAGTCGCCGACGACGGATCGATTAAATATACGTATACGATCCGTACGGATATCCCCTGGGTCCGTTACAACGCGGAAACCGAAGAGGTTGAACCGGTTGTCGACTGCGACGGGAACGTCCGTTTCCTGACGGCGCATGACTTCGAATACGCGATCAAACGGTCGGCCGCTCCGGAGACCGCCTCGGATTACGCGTACATGGTCGGCGATTATGTCGTCGGGGCCGCCGATTATTTCGCCGGCGTTGAAGGCGTGACCGCGGACGACGTCATGGTCAAGGCCGTCGACGACGCGACGCTCGAAATTACCTGGGTCGCGGAATTTGCGGCGAATAACATGATCGCCGGTATCTGGACGTACAACGCGGTCCCGTCCTGGGTCATTGACGGCGACGAGGCCTGCGATCTTGAAGGCGCCGGCGATCTTTGGTCGTCGATCGAAACCGTTCAGACGTACGGTCCGTACGCCGCGAAGGAATGGATCCATGACGATTCGTTCACGGTCATTAAGAATCCGTACTGGCCGGCGGATATCGAAGCCGTTCCCCAGCCGAAAATTGAAGAGGTCGTCTTCCGTATCCTCGACAGCTCGGCCGCGTTAGCCGAATTCGAATCCGGGAACCTGACCGGCATGTCCGAGGTCCCGACCTCCGAGCTTGACCGGCTTAAGGCGGATCCGGAGCTGAGCGAGGCGCTTTCCATCGGCGAAGACATGTGCACCTATTATTATGGGTTCAACACGACGGCGCAGTTTGTGAACGACGCCCGCGTCCGCCGCGCGCTGTCGATGGCGATCGACCGGCAGTCGCTCGTCGATAACGTCACGAAGGCCGGACAGGTCCCGGCGCAGTGGTTCTCGCGCCCTGGCCTCCTCGCCGCGCCGACGCTCGAAGATCATCCGGACCTCGGCGTCAAGTTTGATCCGGAAGGCGCGAAGGCGCTGATCGAAGAGTACATGGCGGACGAGGGGATCGAAGACCCGATGGATATCACGGTCGAGATCGTTCATAACTCGAACGAAAATCATCAGCGGATCGCCGTGGCGGTTCAGCAGATGTGGAAGGATAATCTCGGAATCAACGCGCTGATCAGCAATCAGGAATGGGCCGTTTACCTGAAGACGATCCGCTCGCTCGATACGCCGCAGGTTTACCGGCTGGGCTGGTGCCAGGATTACATGGACGCCGCCAACTTCCTGAACGATTCCGTTTCTTCTGGCGGCTCGGCCAACCCGACCGTCGACGGTATCCCGGGGGCGAAGCCGACCGGCGGGCTGATGTGGTACAACGAGGAATATGAAAAACTCGTCGACACGGCTCAGACGCTGACGGACACGGCGGAGCGCCTCGATCTGTATGCGCAGGCGGAAGAAATCCTCGTTTACGAAGACGCCGCGATGGCGCCGCTGTACTGGTATACGCGCGCGGAGATGAGCAGTCCGGAGCTCGATCGGACTTACTCGATCCTCGGCGGTAAAGAAAACTTCTACAAGTGGTCTTATAAATAAATTGAGTTGACCCGGGGGTAGTCCGGCGAAGGCGTTCAGCCGCCTTCGCCGGCGCCCGCGGGCGTACTGCGTTCAAAGGCTGCCGTTCGCCGGTTGGGCCGGCGGTCGGGATTTTTTGAATCACGCGGCATGCGGCTTTTCGCCTGGGGCCCCGCGACCGGCGTTGCGGTCGGTACCCGGTCCGGAGAACCGCTGAGGAAAGTCCGCCGCGGAAATTTCGGAGGAAAACATGGGAAGGTATCTTGTCCAAAGGTTGCTTTACATGCTATTGGTTCTTTTCGTTGTCTCGGTGATAACGTTCGGGCTGATGCATCTCGTTCCGGGCGGTCCGTTCGATAAGGAAAAGCCGCTTCCGAAAGAGATTATCGCGAACCTTGAAAAGCGGTATCATCTGGATCAGCCGTTATCTATTCAGTACCTTGAATATATCAAGGCGCTCCTCGTTCCGCGATTCAGCGAGCAGAAATTCGCGAACAATATCGACAGCGACGCGCTTTTCAAGTTCAAGATCGGAAAATATCACGTGCGCTGGGTCAATTTCGGCCCGTCGTATACGTCGCGATCGCGGACGGTTAACGACATGCTCCGGGACCAGCTTCCGATTTCAATTCAGCTTGGTTTCTGGGCATTTTGTATCGCGATTTTGATTGGGATGCCGCTCGGCATTATCGCTGCAATCAAGCAGAATTCCTTCCTTGATTATTTTTCGATGGCGCTGGCGATTTTCGGGGTTTCGGTCCCGGTTATCGTCCTCGGCCCGATCCTGATCTGGGTTTTCGGGGTGTCGCTGCGATGGCTTCCGGTTACCGGCTGGGGCTCGAAGCCGCCGTTTACGTTGGGGATTTTCCCGAATAAATGGGGGTGGGAATATTGGAAGTTCGCGATTATGCCGATGTTCGGGTTGGGGCTGTCGTCGTCGGCGTCGATCGCGCGGCTGACGCGCGCGTCGCTCCTTCAGGTCATTCGCGAAGATTATATCCGAACGGCGCGGGCGAAGGGGCTGAAAGAGCGGCGGATTATCCGGCGGCACGCGCTTAAAAACGCGCTGATCCCGGTGGTGACGATTTTAGGCCCGATGTTCGCCGCGCTGCTGACCGGGACGTTCGTAACCGAGACGATTTTCGGGATCCCCGGGATGGGACGATATTTCGTCAACAGTATTACCAACCGCGACTACCCGGTTATCATGGGGACGGTCCTGATTTACGCCGTTTTTTTAGTGTTTTCGAACCTGATCGTGGATCTCGTTTACGGCGTGATCGATCCGCGGATTCGCTACGACTGAAAGGCAGGGGGAATATATGACAGCGGATTTAAGCAGCACGGTAAAGAACGCGCGCTCGGGTGGAAATCCGATCGCGGTGAAGTCTGAGTCGCTGGGGCAGGACGCGCTCAGGCGGCTGATGCGCAATCGGGCGGCGGTCATCGGGGCGGTTATTATCGTCCTGTTGTATTTGATGATGGTTTTCGCGGATAAGCTCGCGCCGTTTGATTACGCGACGCAGACGCTCGCGGAGCAGAACGCGGTCCCGCCGTGGCTGACGAAGGTTTTTCCGACGATGGCCCCGTACGCGAAAGCGCCGGCGGATAACCCGAATAAGTATATTTTGGGGGCGGACTACGTCGGGCGCGACCTGCTGTCGCGGCTTATTTACGGGGCGCGCGTTTCGCTGATCATCGCGATTATCGGACCGTTGATTTCGCTGCTGATCGGGGTCGTGTACGGGTGTATTTCCGGATATATCGGCGGCAGGACGGATAACGTGATGATGCGGATTGTCGACGTGCTGTACGCTTTTCCGAGCCTGCTGTTCACGATTCTGCTGATGACGTTTTTCCGGTCGGCGACGGCGAAGGCGGCGCCGGGCTCGTTCGTGTCGCTTATATCCGCGCTGGATAATTCGTTGGGCGGGCTGATGTTCATCTTTGTAGGGATCGGGATGACAGCGTGGCAGACGAAGGCGCGGCTGACGCGCGGGCAGGTGCTGTCGACGAAGGAGAAAGAGTATATCGAGGCGGCGCGTTCGATCGGCGCGACCGACGGGCGCATCCTGTTCGGGCATATCCTGCCGAATATTATCGGGCCGCTCGTCGTTTCGGAGACGCTGGCGATTCCGGGGTATATCAATACGGAAGCGTTCCTGTCGTTTATCGGGCTGGGCGTGAACCCGCCGACGCCGTCCTGGGGCGCGATGATCTCGGACGGGTCGAAGGTGGTTCGGACGTACCCGAACCAGACGATTTTCCCGGCGCTGATGCTGGCGGTTACGATGTTCGCGTTCAACTTCCTCGGCGACGGGCTGCGCGACGCGCTCGATCCGCAAATGCGCGGACGGACGTAGAGGCTTTGAACTATTAATAATTGAGGGATCAGGGCCCTGACCCTGTCCCTCAAAAACTCCCTTACCCAAGGGTTTATTTTTTAAAAAATTCCGCCGACGGCGCGCCAGCAGGCTTCTAAATGAGCCGCGCCTTCTTTCGATACCTTCCGGCGGATCAGTCGGACGCGGTCTTCCATCAGCGGGATCCCGCCGATTTCGAAGAAACGATTGCCGATTTCGCGCGCGCCCTTATGGCGGCAGTTCTGATCAAAGGGCCCGCCGCTCCGGACCGAGAGGTAATCTTCCTTTTTCCCGATCGAGATCAGGTTCTCGGTTAACCGCTCGACTTCCGCTTTGAATTCGCGGGGATATTTTGGAAATAAAAATGAGAAGCACATGATCTGAATTCCCTTTTCTCTTTACTGATTCAGCGCGCCATAATAACTTCAGGAAAAATCCACTGAAAACGACGGCGCATGTTAAAATAGCTCACAATGTCAATACGCTAATCTTATCAGATTTTGACGATCGTTTAACCTGAAACGGTTCGCGGATTAGCGGGAAGCGTTTCTGATCCGGCTGACAGGCGGATTTCTTTAAACGATTTTTATACTGTGCGTCTCAGCTATTTCCGGGTTCCGGCGATTGCTGTTTTTTTTAGATTTTTATTTTTATCAGGAGGAACGATGAGTAAGAAGAATAATTTTGTTGTTTCAATCTTTGCGCTTGCGTTGGTTCTTTTCGTCAGCGCGTCCGTCGCTTTCGCGCAGGTCAGGACGGAAGACCTGTACCGGGCTGAGGACGATGGGTCGTATGATACGATGTCCTGGCTGCTCGGAACGGGGGATATCCCGACGATCGATCCGGGACTGGCGACGGATACGACCTCGAATCAGGTTATCCAAACGATCTTCATGGGGCTGACGACGATCGACGAGGAAACGGCCGAGGTTCAGGACGGGGTCGCGATCGAGCTGACGAAGGGCGATATCGCTGAAGACGGTTCGATTACGTATACGTACCGGATCCGGACCGATATTCCATGGGTCCGATACAATCCGGAGACTGAAGCGGTTGAACCGGTGGTCGACTGCGATGGGAACGTCCGTTTCCTGACGGCGAGGGATTTCGAATACGCGATCAAGCGCGTCGTCGATCCGGCTCTCGCGTCCGATTACGCGTACATGGTCGCCGACCATGTCGTCGGCGCGACGGAATTCCTGACAGGCGCGGAAGGCGCGACCGCGGACGATATCCTGGTTAAGGCGATCGACGACGCGACGCTGGAAATTACCTGGCTGGCGGAGTTCGCAGCGAACAACATGATCGCCGGACGTCCGACCTACTTCGCGGTTCCGTCCTGGGTGATCGACGGCGATGCCTGCACGGAGGCGAGCGGGGATCTTTGGGCGACGGTCGAAAATATCCAATCCTACGGCCCTTATACGGCGGTTGAATGGATCCATGACGATTCGTTTACCGTGGTCAGGAATCCGTATTGGCCCGCCGATATTGAATCAGTCCCGCAGCCTCAGATCGAGGAAATCGTTTTTCGCTTTTTAGACAGCTCCGCGGCGCTGGCTGAATATGAGGCGGGAAACCTGACCGGGTCGAACCTCGTTCCGGCGTCGGAAATCGATCGGATCAAGGCGGATCCGGTTTTGAGCGAAGCGTATCATGCCGGCGAAGATATGTGCACGTATTTTTATGGCTTCAACACGACCGCTCCGTTTGTCGACGACGCCCGCGTGCGGCGCGCGCTGTCGATGGCGATCGACCGGCAGTCGCTGATCGATAATGTCGCGAAAGGCGGGCAGATTCCCGCGCAGTGGTGGACGCGTCCGGGGTTGGCCGCCGCGCCGACGCTCGAAGAATATCCGGATTTAGGCATTAAATATGATCCGGAAGGCGCGAAGGCGCTGATCGAGGCGTACATGGCGGAAAAGGGAATTTCCGATCCGTCCGAGATCAAGATCGAGCTGATGCATAATACCAGCGAGAATCATGCGAAGATCGCCGTCGCGGTCCAGCAGATGTGGAAGGATACGCTTGGGATTGGTATCACGATCTCGAATCAGGAATGGGCGGTTTATCTTAAAACGATCCGTTCCGAGAACGCGCCGCAGGTTTTCCGTAATGGCTGGTGCACTGGATACCCAGACGCCGCTTCGTTCCTGAACGACGGTATTTCGTCGGGCTCGTCGCTGAATCCGACGGTCGACAGCCTGCCCGGATCCAAACCGATCGGGATGGTGATGTGGTACAACGAGCGATTCGAAGATCTGATCGATGAAGCGCGGCTGACGCTGGACGTTGCGGAACGGACGAATCTGTACGCCGAAGCGGAGCAGATCCTGGTTTACGAGGACGCGGCCCTGGCTCCGATCTACTGGTACAAGAGCCTGCAGCTTTCCGATCCTGCGCTGAACCGGACGTACTCGATTCTCGGCGGCGTGGAGAATTTTTATAAGTGGTCCTATCAATAAATTGGAGAATGTATGAAAAAGGAAAAACTGTTTATTTGGGTAAGCCTGGCGCTTTTGTCGCTTCTCTTTCTTTCCGTTCCCGCTGTCGGTCGCTCCGGGATAAGTCCGGACGAGCTGTACCGCGCGGAGGACGACGGTTCTTACGATTCGATTTCCTGGCTTCTGGGCGCGAGCGACGTTCCGACGATCGATCCCGCGCTGGCGACGAATACAAGTTCGAACCAGATTATTCAGCTGATCTTTATGGGTCTGACGATGCAGAACGAGGAGACGGCCGAGGTTCAGAACGCGGTCGCGATCGGGCTTGAAAAAAGCGAAGCCGGCGCGGACGGTTCGATTAAATATACGTACAAGATTCGGACGGATATTCCCTGGGTCAAATACAATTTGGAAACCGGCGCGGTCGAGCCGGTCGTCGACTGCGACGGGAACGTCCGCTTCGTTACGGCGCGGGATTTCGAATACGCGATTAAGCGGTCGGCCGCCCCCGCGACCGCTTCGGATTACGCGTTTATCGTAACCGATTATGTCGCCGGCGCGGCGGATTTTTATTCCGGTACGGAAGGCGCGACAAAGGACAGCGTTCAGGTCAAGGCGCTTGACGACGCGACGCTGGAAATAACCTGGGTCGCGGAGTTCGCGGCGAATAATATGATCGCCGGGCTTTGGACGTATAACGCCGTCCCGTCCTGGGTCATCGAGGGCGACGCCTGCACGGAGGCAGCGGCGGATTATTGGATTTCGATTGAAAACGTTCAAACGTACGGTCCGTACGCGGCGAAGGAATGGATCCACGACGATTCGTTTACGATTGTCAAAAATCCGTACTGGCCGGCCGACGTCGAATCCGTTCCCCAGGCGCAAATCGAAGAAATCGTCTTCCGTTTCCTCGACAATTCGGCCGCGCTGGCGGAATTCGAAGCCGGAACGCTGACCGGCATGTTCGAGATCCCCACCGCCGAAGTCGACCGGATCAAGAACGATCCGGCGCTAAGCGAAGCGTATTCGGTCGGCGAAGATATGTGCACGTATTATTACGCCTTTAATACGAACGCGGCGTTCGTAAACGACGCGCGGGTCCGGCGCGCGCTTTCGATGGCGATCGATCGGCAGGCGCTCGTCGACAATGTTACCAAATCCGGCGAAGTCCCGGCGCAGTGGTTCTCCCGGCCCGGTCTCCTGGCCGCTCCGACGCTCGAAGCGTATCCGGAATTGGGGATTCGCTACGACGCGGAGGGCGCGCGGGAGCTGATTGCGGCGTACATGGAGGAACAGGGTATCGCCGACCCGGGGGAAATAAAGATCGAACTCGTCTATAACGCGAACGAAAACGAAGATAAAATCGCTCTTGCAATTCAGCAGATGTGGAAAGAGGTTCTCGGGATCGACGCGCTGATTACGAGCCAGGAATTAGCCGTTTACTATAAAACGGTCCGATCGCTCGAAACGCCGCAGGTTTACCGTCTCGGCTGGTGCCAGGATTACATGGATGCGGCCAACTTTTTGAACGACGCGGTTTCATCAGGCGGGTCGGCGAATCCGACGGTCGACGGCGTCGCCGGGAGCGAACCGTTGGGCGGAATGATGTGGTTCAACGAGGAGTACGAAACGCTCGTCAACCGCGCCCAGACGCTCGAGGATACGGCGGAACGGACGAAGCTTTACGCCGACGCTGAACGGATCCTGGTCTATGAGGACGCGGCCCTGGCTCCGATTTACTGGTACACCCGTTCGCAGCTCTGCGACCCCGCGGTGAATCGGACGTATTCGATTCTGGGCGGGAAAGAGAATTTTTATAAGTGGTCCTATAAATAAACAGGGACGAAGGCCCGTTCAGGACCGCTCCTCTGGTTGAGGAGCGGTCTTTTTATGCGGGACAGGTATGATGTCGCCGGCGGAAAGGCTTGTAAAACGGAGAACCTGCGCAGACGGGAAAGTATGCATTGAAGCCGCGGGACAGGACGAAAAAATGATATCATATCAGCGAATATATATGAATCTGAGGAGCGTATAAATTGTGAAGGCATATCAGGATATCAATAAAGAAACGATTGATCGATGGGTTGAAGAAGGCTGGGAATGGAGCAGGCCTGTTTCCCATGAAGAATATCTTCAGGCAAAGCATGGGAATTGGAATGTTCTGCTGACGCCGACTGTTTTTGTTCCCCATGAATGGTTTGGAAATCTGAAAGGAAAGAAGATCCTGGGATTGGCGTCGGGTGGGGGACAGCAGATGCCGATCTTTATCGCGCTTGGCGCTGAATGCACAGTGCTCGATTATTCATCCGGGCAAATAGAATCCGAAATCTTCGTCGCGGAAAGGGAGGGATACAAGATAAACGCTATCGAAGGGGACATGACCAAAAAATTTCCTTTCGCTGACGAGAGCTTTGACCTGATATTTCATCCGGTTTCAAACTGCTTTGTCGAAGATGTACGGCATGTTTTTAATGAGGCTTACAGAGTTTTGAAAAAAGGCGGTATTTTACTTTCCGGATTGAACAACGAGATAAATTATATTGTCGATAATGAAGAAAAGGAGATCGTGTGGAAAATGCCGTTTAATCCGTTAAAGGACGAAAAAGCCTGGGAATACATGATCGCGGAGGGTTCCGGAATTCAGTTTTCACATAATATGACCGAGCAGATAGGCGGCCAATTAAAGGCGGGATTCACGCTTCTTGATTTATATGAAGATACGAATGGCGCAGGCAGGCTTCATGAAATGAATATTAAAACATATATCGCGACCCAATCCGTCAAATCGGTTTAAACGGTCAATTAAAGCCTGACAGTTCTGTCCGCCCGGCCAGGCTGCTGACGAATCGGGAGGAGGCGGACGATACGGCCCTTTACCGGAAAACGCCGGCGGCGCCGCGCGAAGGCGGCGCGAATTTTCAGCTGTACGCGGACACATGGTAGAATAGGTAGATAGCTTATTGCGTTAATCATCTCAGGTTTGCGCCGGACTTTTTTCGATTTGATCGGCCGTTTCTGGCCGCCGACGGCGTTCCGTCCGGGAGGGGCTGGCGCGCAATAACCACGAAGGAGTGAAAACATGGCAGAGAAAAAAATAATCACAACGAAGAAAGCCCCGGCGGCGTTAGGTCCCTATTCGGTCGCCGTCGCTTTTGAGAAGCTGGTCTTCGTATCGGGGCAGTTAGGTATCGATCCGGCGACGAATGAGGTTGCCGGCGACAGCGTCGAAGCGCAGACGCGGCAGGCGCTGACGAACATCGCCGGAATTTTGGAAGACGCGGGGACGAACCTGGAAAACGTGTTAAAAACGACCGTCTTTTTATGCGATATGAACGATTTCGCCGCCATGAACGCGGTTTATTCGGAATTTTTCAAGACGGACTGCCCGGCGCGCTCCGCCGTTCAGGTCGCTAAACTTCCGAAAGGGTTGGCGGTCGAAATTGAAGTCATCGCCGCGATTCCGTAATTGTCTTTGATTGATTGTATGATCCGGGAAACTGTTTCGGTGATCGTCCCCTGCTTCAACGAAGAGCGGACGATCGGCTTGCTTTTAGACGCGCTGGCGGGTCAGACGTTCCCTGCCGAGGCGACTGAAGTCCTGATCTCTGACGGAAGGTCGACCGATCGGACGCGCGACGTGATTCGCCGCTGGGCGGAGGCGCGCGCGTTCCCGCGCGTTGCCGTCGTCGATAATCCGGAACGGAATATCCCGGCGGCGCTGAACCGCGCGATTGAAGCTTCGTCCGGTTCGATTGTTATCCGACTGGATGCGCATTGCGTCCCGAATCCGGATTATATTGAACGCTGCGCCGCGACGTTGGACGCGGGAACGGCGGAGAACGTCGGAGGAAGATGGGATATCCGGGCTGACGGAAACGGCTGGCAGGCGCGTTCGATCGCGGCGGCGGCGGCTTCTCCGATCGGGGCGGGCGACGCAAAATACCGGTATTCCGAGGCGGCAGGGTTCGTCGATACCGTTCCGTTCGGCGCGTTCCGGCGCGAAACGCTCGACCGGTTCGGCGGATACGACGAATCGCTCCTCAGCAACGAGGATTACGACCTGAACGCGCGGATCCGTTCCGCCGGAGGAAAGGTTTTTTTCGATCCGGCGATCCGATCCGTTTATTTCGCGCGCCGTTCTTTTTCCTCGCTGGGGAAGCAGTATTTCCGGTACGGTTACTGGAAGGTCGCGATGCTGGAGAAGGCGCCGAAAAGCCTGCGCTGGCGGCAGCTTCTTCCGCCGCTTTTCGTTCTGGGCGTATTGCTGCTTGCGCTGATGTCGCTGTTCTGGGCGGAGGCGCGGGCGCTGCTGCTCCTGACGGGGATTTTTTATCTGGGCGCGCTGCTTTTCGTCTCGATCCGCAGCGCTGGGAAAAAGGACGATCTCGGGTTAATCGTGGGAATGCCGATCGCGGTATCGATTATGCACTTTTGTTGGGGAGGCGGTTTCCTTTTTCATGCTGCCCGGCGGCTTTTTCGTCGGCCGCGCGGCGGAAAGGCGGAAAACGCGGGATAACCGGGACGATCCCGTCCCGCCCGGTGGCCCGGACAGGGCGGAGGGTTCCCCGGCGTTTCGTTTCGGCGGGATCGGCGACACGGATTCGGTGTGAGCGAGGGTATGGCGAATAATGCTTTCAGGCGATCCTTGAGGTCGCGGTTAACGGCGTCGGAACGCCGGACGGTTCTTTTCCTGGGCGACTTGACGGCGACGAGCATGGCGCTTCTGATCGCGTTGATTACCTGGGCGCGCGGGGATGATTGGTTCGGGTTCTCTCCTGAGTTTTTCGCGGAACGTCCGGAAAACTGGTTTTACCTGCTGCCGATTTTGTGGCTGCTGCTGATGGTCCCGCTGTACGACGTGAAGCGCGCCGCGTCGGTCCGGTTTTCGATGACGGCGGTTTCGCTCGTTACCACGATTGGATTCCTGACGTACCTGATTATCTTTTTCGTCGCGCCGCCGAAAGCACTTCCTCGCCGGGGCGTCGCGGTCTTTATCCTGACCTGTTCGCTGTTTACCTCGGTCTGGCGGATCCTTTATATCCGGTTCCTGACCGGGGCGAACCTGAAAGCGCGGACGCTGGTCGTCGGCGCGGGGAAGGCTGGCTCGCGCATTGCGCAAATTATCCGCGACGCGAAGGATTCGCCTTACGACCTCGTCGGTTTTATTGACGACGATCCCGAAAAGATCGGGAAGACGATCGAAGGGATCCCGGTTCTGGGCGATTCCTATTCGTTTTATAAAATGATCGCGACGTATAACGTCAGCCACGTGATCATGGCGATCAGCAACCGTATGAATAAGGACCTGTTCGAGTCGCTGACGATCGCGGAGGAAACGGGGCTGACGGTCGTGACGATGCCGCGCGTGTATGAGGATTTATTGAAGCGGGTCCCGGTCTACCTGCTGGGGACGGACTGGATGGTTCGGGATTTTTACGACCAGGCGCATTCCAGCGTCCTTCAGGACGTCGTGAAGCGGGTTTTCGACCTGACGGGCGCGGGGATCGGGATGATCCTGACCGGGATCTTTTTCCCGTTTATCGCGCTGGCGATCCTGATCGACTCCGGCCGGCCGGTTTTTTATACGCAGGAGCGGTTGGGGCTGCGCGGAGAGCCGTTTAAGATCCTGAAGTTCAGGACGATGTTTACCGACGCGGAAGCGGACGGGGTCGCGCGTCCGGCGTCTGAATCGGATTCGCGGATTACGCGGACGGGAAACTTTTTACGCAGGAGCCATCTCGACGAGCTCCCGCAGTTTATTAATGTGCTCCGCGGCGACGTTTCGCTCGTCGGACCGCGAGCCGAGCGGAAAGAAATCGTCGAGCAGCTTCAGAAAACGATCCCGTTTTACCGCGGCCGGCTCCTCGTCCGTCCGGGAATTACCGGCTGGGCGCAGATCAACTACGGCTACGCTTCCGGCGCGGAACAGAACGCCGTCAAACTCGAATACGACCTGTACTATATTAAGCGGCGAAGTCTTCCGCTCGATATTTCGATCCTGTTCAAAACGGTCAAATCGGTTTTCGGGCTGAAGGGCAGGTAGGAGAGCGGTATGTTTTTTCGGTTTATTAAATCTTTCCGGAATCGGCATGTCATGGCGGTCGATCTCGTCCTGATCCTGATTGTTGTCAATCTTGCTTTTCTGACCCGTTTCGAGCAATCGTATCTCTATTACAAATTTATCCCGGTGATGCGGCGCATGATGGCCGTGTCGTTCGTTATCAAACCGATAATTTATTGGAGCTTCGGACTGTACAGCCGTCTCTGGTCGCACGCCGGGATTCAGGAAGGGCTCCTGGTCGCGATCGCGGTTTTCGTCGCTTCGGGAGTCGTCGGAATTATCATGATTCTGATGAACTGGATGAACTTTCTGGTCGGGTTCCCGCGCTCGGTGATCGCGATCGACGCGCTGTTATCGCTGATCGCGGTCGGCGGGATCCGCTACCTGATCCGCGTGGCGCATGACAACGAACAGCAGCGCGACTTCGTTAATCGAAAGTTCCACCGTAAAGGCGTTATCATTGGCGCCGGCGACGCCGGGGTCATGGTCCTGAACGAGATTCTCCGCAATCCGCAGCTGGGGATTACGCCGGTCTGTTTCGTTGACGACGACGCGAAAAAGCGGAAGCTGATGATCCGGTCGATCCGCGTCGAAGGGACGATCGTCGACCTTCCGCGGATTATCGAGAAAAACCGGATAACCGACTGTATTTTCGCGATCCCGAGCGCTCCCGCGAGTATTGTCCGCGCCGTTGCGGATGTCTGCCATGAGCGGAAGGTGTCGTTTATGATCATGCCCGGGATTTATAATATCCTGAACGGGACGGTCGCGGTTTCGAAGATCCGCGAGATCGATATTACCGACCTGCTCCGGCGCGACCCGGTCAAGCTCGACGAGCGGAATATCCGGTCGGTAATCGTGGATCAGGTCGTTCTGGTGACCGGGGGCGGGGGGTCGATCGGGCGCGAGCTCTGTTTCCAGGTCGCGGCGTATCGGCCGAAGGCGCTGGTCCTGCTGGGGCATGGCGAAAACAGTATTTTCGAAGCGGTTAACGATCTTCACGATCGCTATCCGCAGCTCAACGTCGTCGGGAAGATCGCGGACATCCGTGACGCGGGGCGGCTCGACGCGATTTTTTCGGAGCTGAAGCCCGACGTCGTATTTCACGCCGCGGCGCATAAGCACGTTCCGTTGATGGAACAGAATATCGTCGAGGCGGTCACGAATAATATTTTCGGGACGCGGAACGTCGTCCGAACCGCGTCGGCGCACGGGGTCAGGCGATTCGTCATGATTTCGACGGATAAAGCGGTCCGGCCGGCGAATATCATGGGGGCGTCGAAGCGGATCGCCGAAAATATCGTCCTGAACGAATCGCGTTTCTCGGACGCGACGTTTACCGCGGTCCGTTTCGGGAACGTTTTAGGGTCGCGCGGGAGCGTCGTCACGATTTTCAAACGTCAGATCGCGAACGGCGGCCCGGTCACGGTTACCCATCCGGAAATCGAACGCTATTTCATGACGATCCCGGAGGCGGTTTACCTCGTTCTCGAATCGGCGGGCCTGGCGCGGAGCCGCGAGACGTTCGTATTGAATATGGGGATGCAGGTCCGCGTTTTCACGCTCGCGGAGGACCTGATCAAGCTGTCCGGGCTGGAGGTTGGAAAGGATATCGAGATCGTTTTTACCAGGATGCGCCCCGGGGAGAAGCTCCGCGAGGACCTCTGGAACGAGGGTCAGACGCTCGACCCGACGATTCATCCCGATATTTTCAAGCTTCAGCGCGACGACCTGCTCCCGCCGGAGGAGATCGACGAGGCGCTCCGACGGCTGGCGGAGCTGGTTGAGGCGAACGATTCCGATGGGATCCGGGTATATCTGAATCAGGTTATCCCGGACGCGAGCCTTGAACGTCCGGATATCCCCGCCGAGGCGGCGGACAGCGCGGACGCGCCGCCGGCGGTCCCCGCCTTGAAGGAGGCGGGGACCGCCGGGAAAGGGAAGCCGGGCGCGAAGAACGGGCGGAAGCCGCTCTTCTTTTCAGCGCGGAAATCGAATCGAAAACTGAACGGGAAAGCGGGGAACGCGGCGCATGGCTGAAGCAACGGCGGAGCGATGGCGGTCGTTCGTGAACGGGGAGCCGAATTGTTCCGTGCTTCAATCGGCTGAATGGGCCGGGGTTAAGGAACGGTTCGGCTGGCGCGCGCGTTACGTGATCTGCGACGCGGCGGCGGCGGTGATCCTGTTCCGGAGGCTGCCGCGCTGGACGCTGGGAGCGACGATCGCGTATATCCCGCGGGGACCGATCCTGCGGCGGAAGAACGTTTACGAGCTGGGCTTGTTCTGGCGTGAGGTGGATGCGATCTGCCGCCGGGAGCGGGCGATTTTTTTACGCGTTGAGCCGGAGATTGAGGAAAATACGGAGGAGGGCGCGGCGCTGATGGCGTCGATGCGCGCCTTTACGGACGCGTTCGCAACGGTTCAGCCGCCGCGGACGATCCTGCTGTCGGTCAATACGCCTGAGACGGACTGGCTGTTGCGAATGAATCAGAAGACGCGCTATAATACGAATTTTTCGATGCGCGAGGAGCAGGGGCTGACGCTGGAAAAGCCGGATGACGTCGGGACGTTTTATTCGCTGTTCGCCGAAACGGGCGCGCGCGATGAATTCGGGGTGCATTCGCAGTCTTATTATCAGGCGGTCTACGACGCGTTCCGCCGCGAGAACAGGGGGTTTAACCTGGTCGCAGCCGCGGAGGGGAAACCGATCGCCGCTTTGATGCTCTTTATTCAGGGACGGCGCGGATATTACCTGTACGGGGCGTCGGCGAACGCGGAACGAAAGCGCATGCCCAATCATTTTTTGCAGTACCACGCGATGCGGATCTGCGCGGAGTACGGCTGCTCGGATTACGATCTCTGGGGAATCCCGGACGAGGAACCGGCCGTTTTAGAGGCGCAGTTCCGCGACCGTTCCGACGGACTTTGGGGTGTGTATCGGTTCAAACGCGGTTACGGCGGACGAACGGTTCGCATGCTGGGGAGTTTCGATCGGGTTTACGCGCCGCTCGCGTACCGGCTGGCGGCGCTGATCGACCGGTTCCGCCGGAGGCGGTCGTGACCGGGGGGACGATCACGTTCCGGGCTGACGACGCCTGTCCGGCGGATTGGAACGGGACGATTTCCGGTCTTCCCGGCGCGTCGATCCTGCAAACGGCGGAATGGGGCGCGTTAAAGGGCGCGCATGGCTGGAGGCCGCGCTGGCTGCGCTGGATCGGGGCCGACGGACGGACCGCCGCCGCGGCGCTCGTTCTCCGAAAAAAGATCGCCGGACCGTTTGAATTTCGCTACGTTCCGCGCGGTCCGCTGGTCGAGGCTGCCGATTGGGCGTTCTGCGAGCGGGTTTTCACGGACCTGACGGCGGACGCGCGGGCGGGCGGGGCGATCTTCCTGAAAACGGACCGCGACGTCCCTATCGGGTACGGCGTCCCCGGGAGCGAAACGTACCGGGAGGACGCGGATGGGGCCGCATGGCTGAGTTTATTGAAGCGGCGCGGGTTCCGTTATTCCGAAGCGCAGGTCCAGTTCGCGAATTCAGTCTGGATCGACCTGACGCCGGATGAGGAGACGCTGTTGGCGAACATGAAGCAGCGGGCGCGGTATAAAGCGCGGCTGGCGCTGAAAAAGGGCGTTTCGGTCCGGCGCGGCGCTGAATCGGAGTTTGAAGAATTTTACGAGCTGTACCGGGTTACGGCGCGGCGCGACGGGTTTATTATCCGTGAAAAGGCGTATTACCTGGACGTGTGGACCCGGTTTTACAGGGCGGGGATGATGATCCCGCTGGTCGCCGGGGTCGGGAACGAAACCGTCGCGGTGGTCCTGCTGTTCCTGTTCGCCGGGAAAGCCTGGTACGTTTACGGGATGTCGTCGGGGACGCATCGCGAGAAAATGCCGAATTATGCGCTGCAATGGGAGGCGATCCGGACCGCAAAGGCGGAGGGCGCGCGCGTATATGATCTCTGGGGCGCGCCGGACGTTTTCGGCGAGGGGGATCGGATGTGGGGCGTGTACCAGTTCAAGCGCGGGCTGGGCGGGTACGAGGTTTTATCTCCCGGCGCGTATGACTTGCCGCTGCGCCCGTTCCTGTACCGCGCTTACGCGGCCGGGCTGCGGCTGCTGACCGGGGTGCGGCGATTCCTGTACCGGGTCCGGGAGCGGGGCGGCGAGAGCGACGGAGGCGAAGCGTGAGCGGGACGAAGCGGCGGATCCTGATCCTTGGCGCGATCGGATTGCTGATGATTTACTATGGGTTGAAGCTGTATCGCGCGCCGCTGGAGTCGTATACCTGGACGGAGCTGCTGATCAACTATGCGGCGGGGTTCATCCGACGCGGGCTGGTCGGGCGCGTCGCCTATTATTTTTCGCAGTTTGTATCGCCGGTCTTCTTCCTGACGCTGACGGTAATCCTGGGGTACCTGATCCAGTTGATCCTGTTCTTCGTTCAAACGCGGTCGGTCCCCGACCGCGAATGGCTGTTGTTCGCGTTGTCGCCGACGGGGTTTTTATTTACCGCCTATAATTTCGACGCGTACGGGCGGAAGGACGTATATCTTGTCGTCCTCTTCCTTCTCGCGTATGAGCTGATTCGTCGGCGCGTAAAGCTGCGGATCGCGTTCCCGCTGATTCTGGTCCTGTATGAAATCGGCGCGCTGATCCATGAATACGCGCTCTTTTACTTTCCGTTCGTTTTAGCGCTGCTGCTCGTGACGGAGAGCGGGCGATCGCGGCGGAGCCGGGCGCTGATCGCCGTCGTCGGGATCGTTTTCCTGATCGGGAATCTGGTCTGGCTTTTCGGGCTGTCGAACCAGTATTTCGATCTGGACCGGATCGCTTCGTCCTGGGAAGGGCTGATCCCGAATTATGAGCTGACGGCGCAGAGCGGCGCGATGGGGTGGCTGGGGATCCCGCTGAAGGACGGGCTTCAGCCGGTTTTCGATAAGCTGACCTTTCCGCAGACGTTTTTCTCATACCTGACGGCGGCGGCGCTGAGTCTGGTCCCGATGGCGCTGCTCGAACGGCGATTCGGGATCGCGCGGGCCGTTCGTGCCAGGCTTCAGGGCGAACCGCCGTTCGGCTGGCTGGCCGGCGCTTTCGCGCTGAGTACGGCGGCGATCTCGTTTTTCAGCTCGGACTGGGGGCGGCTGATCTACCTGTATGGAATGAACCTGTTCCCGATCGGGACAGTGACGATCGAGCGGTTCGGGCTGACGGACCGCGCCGCGGCCGAGCCGGACGACGGTTATTCGCGGCTGAGCTTCGCGCTGCTGCTGATCCTGTTTACCTCGACATGGATGGTGAAGATGTATGTTGACGGGGGGCATATCGCGCTTCAGGGCGGGGCGATCTATCGTCTGATGGACTGGATCGAACGGATCCAGGCAGGTTAAAGATCACCTTTTCTCCCGCATATCCATGACAAATTTGACTCTATTTCGCATTCTCCGGCGGGAACCTATGGTAAGATAAAGACGTGTAATAGGAAAGACAGGCATGAATAACAAGATATCAATCGTAGAAGGACCGCCGCCGACGTTCGAACCTGTTCCCGGCGACTGGGCCAGCGCCGTGATCAACGGGACGCGCGCGTATGGCGTTGTGATGACGCACCTGCGCACGATGAACGGGACCGGGTTGATCGAACGCTGCCATCAGACCTGGAACCAGCAGGATACGATGGTTCTCCAGTACCGGAACGAATATGGGGAACATGAGATGCCGATTATTGCGGCGCGGGCGTTCGATACGGACGAAGGCCAGAAAATTACGCTCTGGCTCCGCGTTCGCCCGGAGCAGATTAAGTTCGAAGTCAGTTACGGAGACGACGAGACGCAGGATTAATCATCAGGGCGAACGCCGCGTGAGCGAAGGCCTCCGTCGCGGTTTCGTTCCCGTCCGAAAGACGGATTCAGGATCACTTTTCCCTTTATGCATTCAGATCGAGAATACGGACCTCCCATCTTTTTTATCCTCATTGTCATTTTTATCGTCTGCGTGGCGACGGTTACGCCGGCGCGTCTGATCCTGATGGCCAGGATCGACGAGCTGAAGACGCGGCTGTTTTTCATGACGAATCATCCGGGCGAAAGCGTCTTTATTCCTGTCGAGGCGCGGACGGCTACGGCGAACGCGCTGATCCCGCTGACGGCTCTCGCGACGCATACGCCGACGCCTTCGCCGACGCCGACGCAGCCGACGTCAACCCCGCGTCCGGAGGATACCGAGGTCCCGACCGCGACCCCTTCGCCAACGCCCGCGCCGACCGAAACGCCGTATCCGCTCCCGTCGAGCTACCGGATCGAAGGGATAAAATACGAAACGCAGCATGGTATCTGGAATTACTGCGCGCCGACAAATCTGTCGATGGCGCTGACGTATTGGGGCTGGCAGGGAGACCGGACGGTCACCGGGAAAGCGCTCAAGCCGTTCGATAAGGATAAGAATGTGATGCCGAGCGAGATGATCGAGTACGTGCAGTCGGAAACCGGTTATCGCGCGATCCTGCGGACCGCAGGAACGGACGAGTTGATAAAAAAATTGATCGTCAACGATTTCCCGGTCCTGATCGAGAAGGGCGCGTTCATGCATGAAGTCGACGGGACGCTGAGCTGGATGGGGCATTTCAATGTCGTGAGCGGGTATGACGATTTGAAGCGGCAGTGGATCGTCCAGGATTCCTACTACGAGGCCGATTGGCGCGTCGATTATACTCAGCTGGCGGAAGAATGGATTTCGTTTAATAACGCGTTTCTGGTCGTTTACCCCGCCGAGCTGGAGAGCGATCTTTACCGGCTCCTCGGACCGTACACGAATAACGATTGGGCGAATAAAAACGCGTATAAATTCGCCGAAAAGCAGGTCGAAGAGGCCGTTTCCGATGAGCAGAAGTTCTACGCGCTTTTCAACCGCGGCGACGCGCTTGTCGACCTGAACGATTATGCCGGCGGGGCCGCGTCGTTCGATGAGGCGTTTACCTGCTATAACTCGATTGGCGTGAAACGACGTCCGTACCGGATGATCTGGTATCGGACGGGGCCTTTCCTCGCGTATTATTACAGCGGACGGTATCAGGACGTTATCGAGCTGGCGAATCTGGCGATCGCGAGCACGAAAGAGCCCTATCTCGAAGAGGCGTATTATTGGCGGGCGATGGCGAACCTGGCGCTTGGGCGGTACGCCGACGCGAATAACGATATCGCGACCTGCCTCGATATCCATCCCGGCTTTGGCGCCTGCGAAACGGTGAAGGCGAATAACGGGTTTTAGACGGAAATGAAAACGACATGCCGGTAAGAATCCTTCATTTTGCGGACGCGCATATCGACTGTGTCTCCGGCGGAAAGCGCGATCCGGCGACCGGGTTCTCCTATCGGACGCTGGACTTCCTGAAAGCGTTTGATACGATCGTTGACACGGCGATCGACGAAAACGTCGATCTGGTCTTATTCGCCGGCGACGCTTACCGCGACGCAACGCCGAGCCCGACGTTTCAGAGAGAATGGGACCGGCGCATGATGCGGCTGTCGGCGGCGCGGATCCCGACGCTGATGATCCCCGGGAATCATGATCTGACTCCGACGTCGACGAAAGCTGACGCGCTTCAGGAATTTGCCTCGTTCGATATTCCTTACCTGCACCTGGCCAGCGGGGAGCCGCGGCTTTGGACGCCGGCGGAGCTGGACGGGGCGGCGGTTCAGGTGATTACCGTCCCCTGGATTACTCGTTCGCGCGTGATCCTGAACGCGCTGGAGCTGGAAACGACGGCGGACGAGCTGACGGACCGGGTCGTCGACGCGTTTGAAGGCTGGATCGAGGCGCTTCTCGCCAAGACCGATCCCGCGCTCCCGACCGTCCTCATGGCGCACTATGCGGTCGCGGGCGCGCGTTACCCGAATCAGCAGATGGTCACGCTGGGCGGAGAAATTACGCTTCCGGTCGCGCTGACGCGCGATCCGCGGATTACGTATACCGCGCTGGGACATATTCATCTTTTTCAGGACCTTAATCCCGGCGCGCAGCCGCCGGTCGTTTATCCCGGCTCGATTGAACGCGTGAATTTCGGCGAAGCGGGCGACCCAAAGGGTTTCGTGATTGCCGAGCTTCAGCCCGGTAGCGCGACGTACACGTTCCGCGAGATTCCCGGGCGAAGGTTCTTCAGCCGGGATATCCGGATCGCCAGCGAGGAGACGTTTCAGGACGAGGTCCTGGCGGCGCTACCGAGCGAAGCCTTCGCTCAGGACGCGATGGTCCGGCTGACGATCCGTTATCCGGCGGATTGGGAAGCCGCGTTCGATCCTCGCGAAGCGAGGCGGCGAATGCGGGGTGCGCTCGAATTTCATCTTATTCAGCGCCCCGAGCGTCCCATGCGGCAGCGGATCAGCTCGGATACCCCGGTCAGCAGCCTGTCTCCGGCTGACCTGCTGCGAAAATATTGCGAGACGTTGGGTATGGCCGACGCGGATATCGCGGCGCTTCAACGCGGCGCCGCCGAAATCTTCGCCGGGATGGATATTTGATTTGGCGCTGCGTCAGGGAAACGGACAAACAGAGAGTTAAGATACATGGGTGCGAAAATTCTATTGATGCTCGTTCTGATCGTTATCAACGGGCTTTTTTCGATGACAGAGATGGCGGTCGTGTCGCTTCGAAAGTCGAAGCTTCAAAGTGAAATCGCTAAGGGGAACCGGAAGGCTCAGGCAGCGCATGATCTTTCGGAGCACCCGTCCGATTTTTTTTCAATGATTCAGATTGCGATTACGCTCGCGGGCGTGGTCTCCGGCGCGATCGGTTCGATCGCCTTTTCGGCTCCGATCGAAGCGCAGCTTTGCAAGGTCCGTTTTTTAGCGCCGGTCGCCGATACGCTTTCGGTCCTGATCGTTTCGATCCTGGTTACTTATTTATCGCTGGTTATCGGCGAGCTCGTCCCCAAGCGGATCGCGATCGCTTATCCGGAAAAAATCGCGATTCAGGTCGGCGGTTTCATGACCGGGATCGCCAACGTCGCCAAGCCGCTCGTCCGTTTCCTGAGTTTTTCGTCGGATATCGGGATCCGTCTTTTGGGCGTCAGGGAGAACAGCGAGCCGCCGGTTTCCGAGGACGAGGTGAAAGCGATGATCGAGCAGGGGAAGCAGTCGGGCGTATTCGAAGAAACGGAACAGGATATCGTCGAATCGGTTTTCCGGATGAGCGATCGCGCGGTTCATGCGATGATGACGCCGCGGACCGACGTGACCTGGGTCAATATCGCCGAACCGATCGAGGATATCCTGGAAGAAATCCGCGCGTCGAACGAGACGTATTTCCCCGTCGTCCGGGACCATCCGGATAACGTCCTCGGAATCGTCAGCGTCAAGAAAATTCTTGACCGGTATATTTCCGGTCAGGAAATCCGTCTTGAAGAGCTTATCGATACGCCGCTCTTCCTGCCGGAGTCGACCCCGGCGCTCTCCGCGCTGGATTCGCTCCGCGAGTCCGGGAAGCAGGCGGCGATTATCATTGACGAGTATGGCGGGTTTTCCGGGCTGGTAACGCCGGTCGATATTCTCGAAGAGCTCGTCGGAGAAATCCCTTCGGCGGACGACGAAACGTATGAGCCGGAGATCGTAACCCGGGAGGACGGGTCGTTCCTGATCGACGGAGGCCTCGATATCGAGGATATGAAAGACATGCTGGGAGTGGATCAGCTCGAAGATCAGGAACGCGTCGATTATCAGACGGTCGCCGGGTTCCTTCTTTCGCGCTTCGGGTTTATCCCGAAGGCGGGGGACACGATCGAAATGGGCGATTACCGTTTTGAAGTGGTCGACATGGATGGGCGGCGGATCGATAAAGTCCTCGTCGAACGTCTCCCGGCTCAGGATCCGGATTCGGCGCCGACCGAGGGCGGCGTTCAGCCCGACGCTGAAAAGGAAGACGAATGATCCCTGTTTGGCTGAAAATTCAGGGCTTCCTGTCGTACCGCGAGGCGGTCGAAATCGATCTGCGCCCGCTGCGGATCGCCTGTATCACCGGTGAAAACGGCGCGGGAAAATCGTCGCTGCTGGACGCGATGACCTGGGCGCTCTTCGGCGAGGCGCGAAAGAACGACGCTTCGGTCGTGAACAGCGTGACCGCCGGGAGCGGCGGCGCGGGCGATAAGCCAACCGCCGAGGTCGCGTTTGAATTTAAATATGAAGGCGTCCTGTACCGGGTTATCCGGCGGTACGTGATCGGGAAATCCGGCGCGGCGATGAGCGTTGAGTTTCATAGTTATAATCCGGCGGATGCAAGCTGGACGATCCTGACCGAGAAGACGCGGCGCGAAACGGATAAAAAAATCTGCGGCATGCTCCATCTCTCGTACGATACGTTCGTTAACGCGTCGTTTTTTCTTCAGGGCAAGGCGGATAATTTCACCCGCGCCAACGCGACCGAACGGAAGCGCATCCTCAGCGATATCCTTAATTTATCGATTTGGGACGTTTATAAAAAAAAGGCTCAGGCGATCGAGTCGGCGCTCAAAACGGATCAGCGCTCGCTCGTGGATCAGGCGGCGTCGATCGACGCCGAGCTTTCCGAAGAAGACGCGCGGATCGCGCGGTTCGAGGAGATTCAGGCGGAAGCGAACCGCGCTCAGGAGCGTTTCGAGCTTGCGATCCAGCGGCTTCAGAACGCGCGTGACGCCGAGGCGATGTTTACCGGGCGGCAGTCCGCGATCGAGGAGGAAGAGCGCGAGAATAACCGCCGCTTCCGTCAGCTCGAATCCGATCAGCGGATATTCGACGAGCGGACGGGTGAGCTCGAACGGACGCGGGCGACGCTTTCGAACGCGGACGCCGTTCGCGCCGATTATCAGGAGCTTCAGGCGGTCCGGGCGCGGCTGGCTGGGCTTCAGGCGTCTTCGCGGCGGTTTTACGAGCTGACGCAGGCGGTTCAAACCGCGGAACACGCGCTGCAGCTCGAAGAAACGCGGCTGACGAACCGGCTGGACGCGCTGGAGGAACAGCTGGCGCAGTTGGCCGAATTGGGGGCGGCGGTTGAGGCGGAGCGCGAGCGCTTTGTCGAAATCGAGCGGGATCTCGAAGCCGCGAACCTTCGGATTCAAACCAAAGCGGCGCACGAAAAGGCGCTGGACGAATTGAATGGACGCATGACCGGGAACAGCGTTGACAATAAACTGCTGCGCGAGAGGATGAAGCAGATCGAGAAGCATCTGAACGAGGTCCGGGAGGCGGCGGGCGCGGTTTGTCCGTTCTGCGGACGGGAGATGAACGAGGATCACTGTAAAAAATATGAAGCTGAGCTGTCCGCCGAGGGGAAGAAGCTCGGCGACGCGTTTCGCGCGAACAAGGCGGAAAACGAGCAGCTCAGCGCCGAAAAGGCCGCGCTGGACCGGGAGCTTGCGCTGATTCGTTCGTCCGAACGGGAGAAAATCGCGCTCGAAAGCGAACGCGCCCCGCTTGTCGCCCGCCGCGAAGGGTACGCGGCGGCGAAGGCGTCCTGGGACGGGCGCGAAGCGGAAGAGCGGGACAGGCTCGCGCTCGTTCTCGCCGGGAAATCGTTCGGGCGGGACGAACGCGAAGCGATCGCCCGGTTTCAATCCGAGATCGACGCCCTGGGGTACGATCGCGCGGCGCATGAAGCCGCCTCGACGCGCGGTCAGGAACTGGCCGGCGCGGAAGACGCTTATCGAGCGGTCGAACGGGCGGCGGCGTCGTTCGCGCAGCTCGTTCGTGAGATCGGCGAGCGCGGCGACCGGCTCGAGACCGACCGGGCCGATTATCATCGCCGCGTTGAGGCGTTAGCGGGAAAGCGGGCGGAGCTCAACGAGATCCGCAAGGGACTCCCGGATTTACAGCAGGCTCAGAACGAATATGAACTCGCGCACAGCGCCAGCGCGCAGCTGCAAACGGAGCTGGGCGCGGCGCGGCAGCGGCTCGAAGCGCTTAAAGAACTCAAGCGTCAGCGGGATTCTCTTCAGTCCGAATTGGCCGGGCTCCGGAAACGGCTCGGCGTGGTCGAGAAGCTGAACGTCGCCTTTTCGCCGAAGGGGATCCCGGCGCTCCTGATCGACGAAGCGCTCCCGGAAATCGAGGAAAACGCTAACCGCGTTTTAGGCAGGCTGACGGAGGAACGGATGTCGATTCAGCTTACGACGCAGGGCGAATATAAAGATAAGAGTCGGACCGACGCACGGGAGACGCTGGATATCCTGATTCAGGATGAGACCGGGACGCGCGACTATGAGCTTTTTTCCGGCGGGGAAGCGTTCCGCGTCAACTTTGCGATCCGATTGGCGCTGTCGGCGATGCTGACACGCCGCGCCGGGTCGCGGCTCAGCCTTCTCGTTATCGACGAGGGATTCGGGTCGCAGGACGCCGACGGGCGCCAGCGCCTGATCGAGGCGATTCACGCGATTCAGGACGATTATGAAAAAATCCTGGTTATTACGCATCTCGAAGAGCTTAAAGACGCGTTCCAATCGCGGATCGAGGTCGTCAAAGGCGAAAACGGTTCTTCCGTGAAGGTTATTCCGTGAGCGGGACGCCGTTGAAAGGATCGGACATGAAAATCGGGGTGCTCCAGCGCGTTCTCGCCGGTTACCGCGTTCCGTTTTTTGACGAATTGGCGGCGCGCTTCGGAGGCTCGCTGACGCTTTTCGCGGGTCATGCGCGGCGGGAGGAGATGATCGACGAGTCAAGGCTTCCCGAAATCGCGAAGGTCTATCCGGCGAAAAATCTGTACGTGCTCCCGGGCGTCCTGAACGGGAGAGCGTATTTTTGCTTCCAGTTGAACGTTCTGGAATGGCTCGGGAGCGGGGACCCTGACGTATTGATCTGCGAGGCGAATCTCCGGTATCCGACGACGCTGGCCGCGATCGGCTGGATGCGCCGGCGGGGGCGTCCGGTTATCGGCTGGGGGCTGGGGTCGGGGTCCGCGACAGGGCTTTTCAAGCGGGCGTTTATCCGGTCGTTCGACGCGCTGCTGACGTACGGCGAGCGCGGGGCGGAAACGTACCGGGAGCTGGGGTTTCCCGGCGAACGGATTTTTATCGCGAAGAACGCGGTCGCGCCGCGGCCGCGGCGCGACCCGCCGGCGCGACCGTCTGGGTTTTCCAGCGAGGGGCCGCTCCTTCTTTCCGTCGGCAGGCTCCAGGCGCGGAAACGGATTGATCTGCTGATCGAGAGCTGCGCCGCGCTGGAAAGCGAGTTCAGTCCGCGGCTCCGAATCGTCGGCGACGGTCCGGCTCGCGGCGAATTCGAACGGCTCGCGGCGGAACGCTATCCGCGGACGGAATTTCCCGGCGCGCTTTACGGCGACGAGCTCGCGGCGCAATTCGCCGCGGCGGATCTTTTCGTCCTTCCGGGTACCGGCGGTTTAGCGCTGCAGCAGGCAATGGCGAGCGGGCTTCCCGTTATTGCGGCGGAGGCGGACGGGACGCAGTCGGACCTCGTCCGCGCGGATAACGGACGGACGATCCAAAGCGGCGACGGCGTGGCGCTGACGGCGGCGATTCGCGAGCTGCTGACCGATCCGGCGCGGCTCCGCGAGATGGGGGCGCGGTCGTTCGCGATCGTCCGCGACGAAATCAATTTAGAGAAGATGGCCGATCGGTTTGAAGCGGCGATCCGTTTCACGGCTACGGAGAAATCGCGATGAGGATTCTTTTTTTAGCCGACGGGCGCAGCCCGACGACGGTTCGTTATCTCGCGGCCGTGGCGGCGTTGGGGCATGAGATTCATCTGGTTTCGAGTTATCCTTGCGAAGCTCCGGATCCGGTCGCGAGTTTCGCGACGCTCCCGATCGCTTTTTCGAATTTCGTTTCCGGAAAAAGCGTCGGGACGCGCGTTGGAATGATTTCGGGCGGAACGGACGAGTCTCGCGGGCTCGATCCGGGAAGCCGGATGACCGCGAGCGCGCTCGCGGTTCGGCGGTTCCGCGATTTTTTCCTGACCTTTCGGTACCAGTCGGCGCCGTTTTCGATCCCGTTCAGCGGCCGGCGTTTCGCGGCGATCGCGAAAAAGATTCGTCCCGACCTGATTCATGCGCTGCGGATCCCGTTCGAGGGAATGACGGCGTCGTACGCGCCGGCGCGTTATCCGCTGGCGGTTTCGGTCTGGGGAAACGATCTGACGCTGCATGCGTATGGGTCGGCCGGTATGATGCAGCTGACGCGGCGGACGCTCGCCCGTACGAACGGGTTAGCCGCGGACACGCGCCGCGATATCCGGCTGGCGCGGGCGTTGGGGCTGGCGGATGGAAAGGCGACGGCGGTCGTTCCGGGAAACGGCGGGATCGACATCCCGAGCCTGGTCCTTGCGTCGGAGGCGGACGCGCCGATTTTACGGCGCCTCCCGCCGAATCGCGAATTCATCCTGAATCCGCGCGGCTTCCGTCCCGGTTCGGTTCGGACCGATACGTTTTTCGGCGCAGTTCCGATCGTCGCGCGGCAGTTCCCGAACATCCTGTTTGTCTGTCCGGCGATGGCGGATCAGCCAGAGGCGCTGGACTGGGTCCGCGAGCTGAAAATCGAGCGGAACGTCCTGCTCCTCCCGTCGCTCCCGCAGCCCGATCTCTGGGCGCTCTTCCATCATGCGCTGATGACGATTACGGTCAGTCAGCATGACGGAACGCCGAATTCGCTTTTGGAAGCGATGACGATCGGATGCTTCCCGGTGGCGGGCGATATTGAATCGCTTCGGGAGTGGATTACGCCGGGCGTGAACGGGCTCCTCGTCGATCCGAATTCGCCGGAAGAGCTGGCGAACGCGATTCTGAGCGCGATGTATAACGAAGGGATGCGGTCGCGGGCGGCGCGGTTGAACCGCGGGATCGTTCAGGAGCGCGCCGAGGCTTCCCGGGTTCAGACTGAAATCGAGGTTTTTTATCAGTCGCTCGTCGGCTGACCGCTTTTTGGCTTTACCTTTTCCGCGGGCGACGCTGGATTCGAAGCGCGCGCGTTTCGGCGCTTTATCGCTTACGCGTCCGGCGGGTCAGAATTTACCGCTGCTTCCGCCATGGGTGCGCCCGGATGAACTGGTATGCGTCCCGCTCGTGCCGCCGCTGGACGAACTGGTTTCGCGTTTTGTTCTCGATTCGCGGGAATACATGAAGAGATCGTTCCCGCCGGTGACCTGAAAGCTCTCGTCGCGGACGTACGTATCGGCATGGGTTTGGGAGCGGATGGATTTATGGGCGGACGCCAGGAGCGCCAGCGGAATCAAGGCCAGCAGGACGGAGATCGCGGCGCTGATCAGGATCCGGACGGCGCGTTCTTTCGGGGATATTTCCGGCTTTGGCAGCGTTTCCGCGACGTAGGGGGCGTCGTTTTTCGCCTGTTCAAGGAATCGATCCGTCAGGTCGGAAAATTTGCTGAACGCCTTGAAGAAGTCGCCTTCGCCGAGGCTCGGGAGAACCTGCTCCATGATGTAGGCCTGTCCCGCGTCGGTAAACGCCGTGATCCCGAAGCCGTGCGTCGAGATCGCCCAGTCCCGGTCCTCCATGCTGATCATCAGCAGGATCCCATCAGCGTTCGGGCCGATCCCGAAGCCGTTGTAATCAAAAAAATCGTCGGCGAATTCCGTGGGGGTTTTCCCTCCCAGCCCGTTCGTCGTCACGATGACCACGTCGCAGGCCTGCCGGACGCTGATTTCGTCAAGCTTTCCCAGGAGTTCTTCATTTTCGACGCTGCTGAGCAACTCGGCGCTGTCGGTCAGACGTTCCTTCTGCCTTTCGGCAGGGATTGAATCAGTCTCGAAGATAATCTGCGCCGCCGAGGCGGGGAACGCCAGCGCTGGAACGAGCAGCCAGATCAGGAGGAACCACGCAAGCTTTTTTTTCATTTTTATATCGTCCTTTGCGCTCCGCGTTGGTCAGCTGTTGAGAACATACTGGATCAGGAAGTAAACGATCGGCATGAATACGGCGGCGGAGATCAGCATCCCGATCAGCCAGGCGACCCTGCTGATCGGAAGATCGTCTCCTGCGAGCGCGCCGGTCTGTCCGTTCATGGCGAACATATAGCGTTTCCCTTTCCAGTTCGTCCCCAGCAGCCAGACAGGAAAAAGCGCGTAGCGAACGGCTCCGCTTTTCAGCTGAACGCTGCTGCTTTGCAACGTTACCGTATGATAGCCGGTTACCGTAGCGGTAAAGGCGTCTTCGGCGCTTTTTTTGATGCGCGCGTTGGCGCGCTCGACGCAGCGATCCGCCTCAACGTCATATTTGTCCGCGAGGTACCCCGCAAGATAGGCGGTCTGAAAATCGACCGCATCCTGGAGATGGTACGGTTCGATGGACTCCATCAGCGCGTCGGGCATCTTTGAGGCCCCGTCTGCCGGAACGTTTTCAAAACCGATATGGCCCTGACGGGACACGTGAAAATAGGATGTTTCCGTGTAATTGTATTCAGAATCGCTCCAGCTCCGGATTTTTGTCGCCTGACAGCGGATATCGACGTCGGAATCCGCGTTAAACAGCCAGAACGGCACGTACATCCCCTTGATTTCTTGAATATGGTTATCTTCTTTGAATACCCTGGGGAGGAGCGGCTTTCTTTTATAATGCCGTTTGAGCGCTTCGACCGCCGCGTTCTTATCCAACTTGAACGGGATCACGAGGTTGGGACGCAGCGCGCCGGAGAACTGACCTGCGATGACGACATGGCTTCCGCAGTAGGGGCAGCTCGTCGCCGCCGTCGTTTCATTGCCGATGATTTCGCCGCCGCAGGACGCGCAGGCGTAAATCCGCATGTTATCCAGCTCGCCTTCGCGCCAATGATTTTCCGGCGGACGCCATTCCATGCGATCTTCGGTCGTTTTCGAAAGTGCCTCGTCGAGCGATTTCAGCGCTTCGACGTCAGACTTCACGCCGCAGTAAGGGCATACCATCTGCTGGGTTCCGCTGTCGAAGGAAATTGACCCGCCGCAGGACGGGCATTTATACTCGATGATATCCATCCATACCTCTTTTCATGCCGGGCGACAGAGCCGCTTAAAAACTATTTTACTTTATTTTGTTGAAAAACCGGCCCGCTCGATTTATGGGAGGGGGGCTATTCAAATATTAAATATGGTTTTACAATCGTGCATGATGAGCGGACGGTGGAATTGGATTCCGAGGAAAGGCGGCATGCCTTTCAAGGCTGAAGATCTGATAGGAATGAAAAAAAAGCGCGGCGCGTTGTGCCTGCTTGTCCTGATCCTGATCGGGACCGCCGCTGCTGCGCTTTGGTCGGGACGTTACCCGAAATTGGGGTGGACGCGATGGCGCGATCTGGCGGACGATCCGATCGCGGCGAACCTGTTCTGGCGGCTTCGGTTCCCTCGGGTCGTGATTGCATTGCTGTCTGGCGCGGTTTTAAGCGCGGGCGGCCTGGTCTGTCAGACTGTCTTCAATAATCCGTTAGCCGGTCCGGATATCGTCGGCGTTTCGCAGGGCGCGGCGATCGGCGCGGCGACGGCGATCATCTTCTTTCCCGGTTCGGCGGCGGTACGGCAGCTCGCGGCGTTTATCGGCGGCGGTATGGGGTTGATTTTATCGCTGGCGATCGCGCGGCGGCTCCGGTACGGTGGGTGGACGCTGCGTTTTCTCTTAGCGGGAATAACGGTTTCGGCTTTTTTTACCGGAGCGCTGACGGTTTTAAAGCTGATGGCGGATGGGAGAAATCAGCTGCATGCGATCGAGTTCTGGATGATGGGGGCATACTGCTACGTGACGGCGAACGGTTTTATCCCGGTCGTCCTCTTAGCGCTCGCGTCGCTGATTTCAGTCGGGCTTTTTCGCTGGCGAACGAATCTTTTTTCGCTTCCGGACGAGAGCTCGTCGTCGCTGGGCGCGGCGCTGGCTCTCGAACGGACGCTCCTGATCGGCGCGGCCGTCGTCGGGATATCGGCGGTGACGTCGCTGAGCGGGATTATCGGCTGGGTCGGCCTGATCGTTCCACATCTGGCGCGGATTCTTTTCGGCGCGGACAGCCGTTTCGCGCTTCCGGGGTCGATTCTTCTCGGCGCGCTGATTACGCTGTCTTCCGATACGGCGATCCGGCTTCTCAGCCCACGGGAGATTCCGGTCGGGATCATGACGTCGCTGCTGTGCGTCCTGATCTTCTGTGCCGCGGTTCTGACGCGAAAAATTCGCTTTTAGGAGGCGCTTTTGAAGGGTTCCGGCGAAAGGGGAAAAGAGCTGGTTTTTGAACGGGTGCGGTTCGCGTACGATTGGGGGACGCCGTTCGCGCTGAACGATTTTACCGTCGGTTTCAGCCCCGGCGAGGTCACGGCGCTGCTGGGGCCGAACGGGTCGGGAAAAACGACGATGATGAAGCTGGCGAACCGCCGGCTGGTTCCGGCGTCGGGGCGGGTCCTTTATGGCGGCCGGCCGCTTGCGGAGCTGACGCGGCGGGAGGTCGGCCGGTCGATCGGCTTCGTTCCGCAGTCGGAACGGATCGCGTTCGATTATTCGATCCTGGATTACGTCCTGATGGGCCGCGCGCCCTGGCTTTCGCCGTTAGCCGCGCCGGGCCGTGCCGACGCCGGTATCGCCGCGGAGGCGATTGAGGAAGTCGGGCTGACTTCTCTGATCCGACGGTCGGTCCGGACGCTGAGCGGGGGGCAGGTCCAGCTGGTCCTTCTGGCGCGGGTCCTGGTTCAGTCGACGCAGGTCCTGCTGCTCGACGAGGCGTCGTCGGCGCTCGATTTAGCCAACAAGCGGCGTTTTCTTGATATTATCCGTTCGCTCGCCCGGCGGGGAAAAACGATTCTCCTCTCGACGCACGAGCCGGCGGTCGCCGAGGCGGTCGCCGATCGGATGGTCCTGATGAAAGGCGGGCTGGTTCAGGCGGCTGGCCCGGCGTCCGAGGTCTTTACGGAAGCGAACCTGACGTCGGTTTACGAGACGCCGATCCGGATTTTTTCGGTCGGAGAGCGAAAAGTCGTCTTATGGACCTGACACGGACGAGCCATTGGCGGATGGTGAGCCTGGCGCTGATCGTTTTGGCCCTGGTCCTGGCGTCGCTCTGCCTGGGGCGGTACCCGGAAGCAGGGCTGCGCAACCCGCTGGTTGGCGACGAGATCGAACGGATCGTGTTTTTTAACGTTCGCGCGCCGCGTGTTCTCTTTTCGTTTCTCGTTGGAGCGGCGCTTGGGGTTTCCGGACTGACGCTGCAGACGCTGATGAATAACCCGATGGTTGAGCCGGGGTTCATGGGGATTTCGCAGGGCGCGACTTTCGGGGCGGCGTTCGCGATTTTCGCTCTGCCCGGCGGCGTCCGCGTGGTCCAGCTTTCCGCGATCGCTTTCGCTTTCGCCGCGTTCGCCTTGACGACGGTTTTCGCGGCGCGGATTTCGGGCTTCCACTGGATCCTGCGGCAGGTCTTAGCCGGAATGGCTTCGTCGGCGATCTTCTCGTCCGCTTTGGGGCTGATGAAGTATGCGCTGGATCCGGACGATCGGCTGTTAGTGCTGTATTATTGGATCTTAGGCGGGCTGAAGGGGGTGACCTGGGCGGAGATTGGGCCGCTGATCGCGCCGATCCTGATCGTTCTGACGCTGATGTCGATTTTTCGCTGGCGGCTGAACCTGCTGTCGCTGGATGACGAGACGGCGGCGTCGATGAGCGTTAATCTGCGGTTGGAACGTCCGCTGTACCTTGCCGGGACGGTCATCATCACGGCGCTCTGCATGTCGGTCGCGGGGACGATCGGCTGGGTCGGCCTCGCCGCCGCGCATCTCGCGCGGGCCTTTTTCGGGGCGAACGTCGAACGGAGTTTTCCTGCGGCGGGTCTGATCGGCGCAGGGATGCTGACGGGCTGCGACATGGTCGCGCGGGTCGCGTTTCCGATTGAAATCCCGGTCGGGGTACTGACCGCGGGGTTGGGCGGCGCGCTTTTCCTGACGCTGATCGTTCGGAAAGAGGGCGCGGAACGCTGAACGGATCCCATGTGAAATACCCGGTTACGGCTGTCACGGATTAAAAATTTTTCGAAGCGCTGAAATAATTAATCGATTATCATTTTCTTCGCGCAAACCCCGACGCGTTTCGCGAGCGGGAGAGAGGACGGAAAATGACCCATTTCCCGGAAAGTCGTTCCGATTTGGAACCGATGATGAAGCATGCGATGAAGCTGTATCGGTATCGGATGGACGCCGTCGCGCGTCAGCACGGGCTTTTTTTCGGCCAGGCGCCGATTCTCCATGCGATTGCGAAAAATGAGGGCTGTACTCAGGCCGATATCGCCGGACGGCTGGGCGTCAGCGCGCCGTCGATCGCCGCTTCGGCGAAACGGCTCGAAAAATCCGGGCTGATCCGGAAAGAGACGGATATGAATAACTTACGCAGGAACAAATTGTACCTGACCGAGGATGGCCGGAAAGCGCTGAGCGCGGCGAAGGCGGACATGGAACAGGTCAACGCCGAAATCTTTTCGCGGCTCGATGAAGCGGATCGGGCGGCGCTGCCGCGAATCCTGTCAGTCCTGATCGACGTTCTGACCGACGGTGAGACGATGGTGGATCTGCGGTAAAAGGGGAAAGGAAGCGGGTTGCCGATGAATTTGGGAAAAAGGTTCCATATTGCCCGGATGTTCGGGTATTCGGGCGAATACCGAAAGTACGCGATCCTGACGCCGCTGCTGGTATTGGTCGAATGTTTTTTTGATATTCTGATCCCGTACCTGATGGCGATGATGATCGACGTCGGGATCGTCAGGGGCGACGTGGATTACGTCGTTAGAATCGGGCTGCTGATGATCCTGTTCGCGGTTATTTCGATGATTTTCGGGACGATCGCGGCGCGGACGGCGGTCGTCGGATCGTCCGGCTTCGCGATGAATATCCGGCGGCTGATTTTCGGGAAGATCGAGGATTTCGCGTTCAGGAATACTGAAAGGTTTGGGACGGCATCGCTGATAACGCGGCTGACGACGGATATTTCCTTCGTTCAGCAGATGTACCAGATGGTGACGCGGCTGTTCGTACGCGCACCGGCGATGGCGTTGTTCGCGACGGTTATGGCCGTTCGGATCAATCGAACGTTGTCGTTCGTCTTTTTCATATCTATTCCGCTCCTGCTCTTCGCGATCGTTTTTATGATCCGCAAGGCGCATCCGCGCTTTATCTCGTACCTGGATAAGATGGACAGCATGAACGCGAACGTTCAGGAGAACCTGATCGCGATCCGCGTCGTCAAGGCGTTCGTTCGCGAACGGCACGAGAAAGAGAAATTTGAAATTACGTCGAAGGAAGTCCGCGCGGCTCAGGTTTTAGCGGAAAAGGTGGTGATTTGGGGAATGCCGATGATGATGTTCATGATGAACGCGTCGATCGTAGCGATTCTCTGGTTCGGCGGGAAGCTGATTGTCGGCGGCGGGATGCTTCCCGGAGAGCTTTTCAGCTTCCTGACCTATTCGCAGCAGATCATGATCGCGTTGATGATGATTTCGATGGTTTTCGCGATGTACGTTATTTCGCAGGCGTCGGTCAGGCGGATCCTCGACGTAATCGACGAACCGCTTTCGATGACCGACGAGGCGGGAGACCCGGATCTGAAGGTTCCCGACGGTTCGATCGAGTTCCGGAACGTTAATTTCAGTTATGCCGCGGACGCGGAGAAGTTGACGCTGAAGAATATCAACGTCCGGATCGAGTCGGGCGAGACGATCGGGATTATTGGAGGGACCGGGTCGGGAAAATCGACCTTCGTTCAGCTTATCCCGAGGCTTTACGACGTTTTATCCGGCGAGGTCCTTGTCGGGGGGCATGACGTCCGTTCGTATAAGTTCAGGGAGCTGCGCGATTCGGTCGCGATCGTGCTGCAGAAAAACGTCCTCTTTTCGGGGACGATCGAATCAAACCTGCGTTGGGGCGATCCGGATGCGACCCAGTCGGAGATCGAGCTGGCGGCGAAGACGGCGCAGGCGCATGACTTTATCCTGAGTTTCCCGGAGGGGTACCAGACCGATCTGGGGCAGGGCGGGGTTAATGTCTCCGGCGGCCAGAAACAGCGGATCAGTATCGCGCGGACGCTGCTCAAGAAGCCGAAGATCATCATTCTGGACGATTCGACGAGCGCGATCGACGTGGCGACGGAAGCGAAATTCCGGCGTGCGTTCCGCGAAAACTACGCCGATACGACCAACCTGATCATCGCGCAGCGGGTCAGTTCGGTCATGAACGCCGATCGGATCCTCGTTATCGACGAGGGGAAGATCGTCGCTTTTGGGAAACATGCAGAGTTGATGGAAAGCTGCGCGATTTATCGGGAAACCTACGAATCACAGCAGAAAGGGGTTGTGGGCGAATGAACCAGGAGAAAGGGACGGCTGAGAAAGAGGCGCTGCGGAACGCCTCGGTATGGAAGACGCTGCTGCGGATCCTGGTTTACCTGAAGGACTACAGGCTGCAGCTGGTCCTGGCGCTGCTGATGGCGGTTGTGACGGCGGTCGCTTCGGTCGGGGGAACGTACCTGCTCCGGTCGGTTATTAACGACGCGATTGTCCCGCTGATTGGAAGCGAATCCCCGGACTTCGCGCCGCTGATCCGGATCCTGACGCGGATGGGAGCGATTTACCTGATGGGGATCGCGACGAGTTATTTTTCCGGACTGATTATGGTTTACGTCAGTTCCGGCATGCTGCTGCGGCTGCGGATCGACATGTTTTCCAAGGTCGAGTCGCTTCCGATCGGCTATTTTGACAGCCGGACGCACGGCGAGATCATGAGCCATTTTACCAACGATGCGCAGACGATGCGCGAGATGGTTGGGAATTCGCTCCCGAACCTGATCAACAGCCTGATTTCGATTATCGGCGTGGTCGCGATGATGATCGTCTTGAGCTGGAAGCTTTTCCTGCTGGTCCTGATCCAGGTGGGGTTTATTTTCCTGGTTGTCCGGATCGTCGGCGGCCGCGGTCAGAAATATTACCGCGCGCAGCAGACAGATCTGGCCGCGGTTAACGGTTACGCCGAGGAATATATCGAGGGCCAGAAGGTCGTCAAGGTCTTTTCGCACGAGGCGGAGGTCAAGAAGCAGTTTGACGTCCTGAGCCGGGATCTTTTCGATTCAGGTTCAGAATCGCAGTCGTTTTCGCTGATGGTGATGCCGATCCTGGCGAACGCGTCATACGTTCATTACGCGTTAACCGCGATGGCAGGGGCAGTGCTGACGATTCATGGGATGATGGATATCGGGACGATCGGGTCGTTTCTTCAGTATACGCGGAACTTCACCATGCCGATCAATAACATTTCGCAGCAGCTGAACGCGATTTTCGCGGCGGTCGCGGGGGCGGAACGGATTTTCAGCCTGCTGGACGAGCGTCCTGAGATCGACGATGGCGGAGTCGAGCTGGTCGAGGCGCCGGCGGACGATCCGGCGATGAGCGAGGCGGTCGGGGGAATGGCCTGGCGAACGGTTCGCGACGGGAAGCCGGCTTTGATTCCGTTCCGCGGGGACGTCCGTTTTCATGACGTCACGTTTTCTTACGTTCCCGGCGAGCCGATCCTGAAGAACGTCAGCCTCTACGCCAAGCCGGGTCAGAAAATCGCGTTCGTCGGTTCGACGGGCGCGGGGAAAACGACGGTGATCAACCTGATTACGCGGTTCTACGACGTCGATTCGGGAATGATTACGATCGATGGGATCGATATCCGTGAAATCCGAAAGGACAGCCTGCGTTCGTCGCTCGGGATGGTCCTTCAGGATACGCACCTGTTTACCGGGACGGTCATGGAAAATATCCGCTACGGGCGGCTGGCGGCGACGGACGCCGAGGTTATCGCGGCGGCGAAGGCGGCGAACGCCGATTCGTTCATCCGCCATCTTCCGGACGGGTACCAGACGATGATCGTGAACGATGGGATGAACCTGAGCCAGGGCCAGCGCCAGCTGCTGGCGATCGCGCGGGCGGCGGTCGCGGATCCGCCGATCCTGATCCTGGACGAGGCGACGTCTTCGATCGATACGCGGACGGAAATGCTGATTTCGCGAGCGATGGATCGGTTGATGGAAAACCGGACAGTCTTCGTCATCGCGCACCGGTTATCGACGGTCCGGAATTCGAACGCGATTATTGTCCTGGAACATGGCGAAATTATTGAGCGCGGGGACCATCAGGCCCTGATCGATTCGCGCGGGCGCTATTATCGCTTATCGACCGGTCAGGCGGAATTAGCTTAGCGGCGGACCAGCGGAAACGAAAGACCGCGCGATGATGCCGCACGGTCTTTGATCTTAATTCAGGCTGGCTTCGATGAAATAATGTTTGCTGTTCCTCGGCTTTCCGTTGAAGAGACAATGATCTACGTGACGGACGTTGATCAGGCTGAACCCGGCGAACAGGCGCGGTATATCGTCGAAATCAACGAAAACATGCGGAATCCCGTTTTCCGGGCCGTCCTCGATCTTGACGATCGTGTTTGCGTCGATTTTGGGGAACCCCGCGTCCCTGAACGCCCAGGTTTCTTTGGAGCCGAGGGTCAGGTATAGCTGGCCCTTCGGCTTCAGGACGCGCTTTATTTCGTTGATGATTTTCCGGATCCCGACCGAATCGGTGTGGAACACGGTGTGAAAGGCGAAAATTGCGTCGAAAGCGTTATCGCTATACGGAAGATTGAGCATGTCGGCGGTTTCGGTTTTGATCGGCAGGTTTTCGCGTTTGGCCCAGGCGTTGAGATGATCCACGGCGTCCTGGGAAAGGTCGAAAGCGCTGACGCGGAAGCCGCGCTGGGCGAAGAAGATAGCGTGCCGCCCCAGGCCGCAGCCGAAATCGAGGACGCTTTCAACGCCGTGGTTTTTCCAGCGTTCGGCGATCGCGCGACCCTCGTCGGAGGGCTCGAGCCAGGCGGGGTTTTCGGAGAGCGCCCAGTTCCAGGGTTTCGATAGAGTCATAGAGGACTGCCTTTCTTTCGGTACGTCAGGTTTTGGGCCTATTATACTTCTTTAAAAGAGCGGGGGTTCTGCCGTCGAGAATTGCGGGATGAGGATGATGCGGTTAAGATTTAAGCGGGAAGGTTCAGCGGGATACAGGACGGGAATTTATGGACTATGGATTTATTAAGGCCGCGGCCTGTTCGCCCGAGGTGATCGTGGCGGACCCGGGCGCGAACGCCGAGGCGGTAATCGCCCGGATCGCGGAGTCCGTCACGGCGGGCGCGCGGATCGCGGTTTTTCCGGAATTGGCGCTGACCGGGAATAGATGCGGCGATCTGCTGCGGCAGCGTGCGCTGTTGGACGCGGCGGAGGCGTCGCTCGCGCGGATCGTTTCGGCGACGGCGGGGTCGGAAATCTTCGTCGTCGTCGGGCTGCCGCTCCGGCGGGAGGGGCGGATTTACAACGTCGCGGCGGCGGTCGCGAACGGCAGGATTTCAGGCGTCGTCCCGAAGAGCTGGATTTCCGGAAACGGAGACGTTTTCGCTTCAGGGCAGGGACTGGGCGGAACGGCGAGGATTCTCGGCGAAGAGGTCCCGTTTGGGACGGACCTGCTGTTCCGTTGCGTCGAGCTGCCGGCGCTGACGATCGGGATCGAAATCGGCGACGATGCGGAGCTTCCGGTCCCGCCGTCGATTGCGGCCGCGGCGGCGGGCGCGACGGTTCTTGCGAATAGCTCCGCCTGTCCCGAGGTCGTTGGAAAGGCAGGGGCGCGGCGTGCGTTCCTTCGCGCGGTCTCGGCGCGGCTTCAGGCCGGATATATCTCCGCGGAAGCGGGATTCGGAGAGTCGACGACGGACGCGGTCTTCTCGGGCCAGGATCTTATCGCCGAAAACGGCGAGATCCTCGCGGAGAGCGAACCGTTCGGCGCCGGATTCGCGGTCAGCGAACTCGATCTGGAGCTGATCCTGAATGAGCGGCGGCGGACGCGGCGGCCCGACGCGGCGGGGGAGCGCAATTTCCGGATGATCCCGTTTTCGCTGACGAAACGGCGGACGGCGCTGACGCGGCGGTTCAGCGCGACGCCGTTTGTCCCGGACGACGATGCTGAGCTGGCGGCGCGCTGTGAAACGATTTTCGCGATTCAGCGGACCGGGCTGGCGACGCGGTTGGAACGGGCGCGCGTTCATTCAGCGGTTCTGGGAATTTCCGGCGGGCTGGATTCAACGCTGGCGCTCCTGGTTGCGGCCCGGGCGATGAAAGCGCTGGACTGGCCGATGAGCCGGATCGTGGCGGTGACGATGCCCGGGTTTGGGACGACGGCGCGGACAAAGTCGAACGCGGTAAAGATGTGCGAGGCGATCGGCGCGACGGTCCGGGAAATCCCGATTGGGCCTGCCGTGCGGCGGCATTTTGAGGACCTGGGGCATGATCCGAACAATTATTCGCTTTTGTACGAAAACGCGCAGGCGCGCGAGCGGACGCAGATCCTGATGGACGTCTGCCATCAGGTGGACGGGCTGGTCGTTGGAACGGGGGACCTTTCGGAGCTGGCGCTGGGCTGGGCGACGTATAACGGGGATCATATGAGCATGTACGGGGTTAACGGCGGGGTCCCGAAGACGCTGGTCCGCTGCCTCGTCCGCCATGCCGCGGCGACAACGGAGAATGGGGCGCTGAAAGCGGTCCTGTTCGACGTATTGGATACGCCGGTCAGTCCGGAGCTGCTTCCGTCCGCGGGCGGAACGACGACGCAGCTGACCGAGTCGATCCTGGGATCGTATGAGCTGCATGACTTCTATCTGTACATGACGGTCCGGCGCGGGTTCTCGCCGCGGAAGACGCTGTACCTGGCGGAGCGCGCGTTCGCCGGTCGGGCGGATCGGGCGCGGCTGCGCGGGACGTTGACGACGTTCCTGAAGCGGTTTTTCACGAATCAGTTCAAGCGTTCCTGCCTTCCGGACGGTCCGAAGGTCGGATCGGTCGGGCTTTCTCCGCGCGGCGATTGGCGGATGCCCTCGGACGCGGCGGTTCAGGTCTGGCTGGACGATCTGGCGCGGGAGGACGAGCTTGATTAGACGGCTGCGCTGGGTTCTTTTGGCGGCGCTGCCGCTGCTTTGCGGGGCCTGTTCGCTGGTCGAGATTGCGTTGGACGTTACGCCGGCCGCGGCGGATCGGACGGCGACGCCGCTGATCAATATTGCTTCGCTGCCGACGCTGCCGCGGTTGGCGGCAGAAGCGACGGCGACGCCGGAAGTCAGCGAGGCTCCGGCGAACGGCGAAGGTTCGATCGCTTACGATAACGAACCGGATATTTTCCGGAATTACGCCGGCGACGATTATGCGGCGGAAAAGGGAGCTGCGGTCAGGCTCCGGGGCCGGGTCGGAACGATCCTGCCCGATTCGTTCGAGCTGAGCGAAACCTGGGCGGACGTGACGGTGGAATGCGACGACGGCTGTTTCCTGACGGACGGAGCGAAGCGGCAGCTGGGTTTTTCGAGCCTTCAGCAGGGCGACGAGACGATCGTTTTCGGCGCGACGGACGGGGACGACGCGGCGATTATTATCGCGGACCTGATCGTCGTCCGCGACCCGAAGCGGACCGCCGCGGTCCAGTTCGACCCGGAAGCGCTGGCGCTTCCGTACGGGTTCCACTATGCCGAATATGCGCTGGCGGGCGCGCCGGAACTGAGCCCGTTGTCGTTTGAAACGAAAACGGGCGAGCTCGACGTTCCTGAGACGCTGGCGGGCCGGCTGAAATTGTCGCTTTCGGAGCGGAGCCGGTTCGCGTATGGGGCGTACGGCGAGGTTTACAGTACCGGTACGGAGTATACGAATCCGATGAACCGCGCGGCCGGGTATCCGACGCGGGCGCAGCTGAGCGTTTATTCGAACGCGTATGAGTTTTTCACGATGTGGTTCCCGTACGCTGCCGCCCCCTTCCCGCAGGTCCTGGGAATTTTAAATTACGGTGGGGACTGGTTCTTACCGCTGCGGCTGACGGTCGATATTGATCCGGATCCGGCGGTTTCCGAGATCGTCAGCGGCGATCGGACGATCATGAGCCAGCTGAATTTTGACCGTGCCTACGGGTATGTCCGGACGTTCGGCCTGTCTATTTTGAATTCGACCCTGTTTTATTTTTATGAGCGGGAGAACGGGCTGGGATTCTCGTTGAACCGGACGGATTACGCGCTTGGATTTGACGAAATTCTTTTCGGTCAGATCCGCCCGTATGCGGAGCTGAATCCTTTTTATTCGGATTACCTGATCGCGTTTTTCGGGAAGCGCGGCGAGAGCTGGTATTACGCGGAGGTCACGGCGGATCCGCCGGCGTATTAACCGGTTGTATGGGATTCTCAGCGTACCGTTTGGCCTCCCAATCTCGGAAGACGGCGGCGGTTCCGCTTTTTTTCGCCGGACTTTCGCGGAACTTTTGAAAATGCTGTATAATTAGCGACGCTTGATTCGGAGAGGTGCCGGAGTGGTTGAACGGGGCGGTCTCGAAAACCGTTAAAGACGCAAGTCTTTCGAGGGTTCGAATCCCTCCTTCTCCGCTAATATCAAAATACCGCCAACGTGCGGTTTTTTGTTTTTACAGGGTAAGTGTGAGAGGCCCTTGCGAGGACAGGCGCCGAGGGGAGCGAAGTCCCCTTATTAAGGATAAACGTGAAAGCGCTGCGGTTCGAGACGAATCGCGACGCAGCTTTTCGAAAGCATTACAATCTATCAGATTTAACATTACATTCTTCCTGAGAAGCTTTGCTAAAATAGAGAGGGCGGTTTTGATTCTTTTTCGTGGAGCGGGCTGATGAAAAAAAGGCTGAAGGTTTTGAACCTGGTGATTGTTGTCGTTTTACTCGTTTGGACGCTGTTTCCGATTTATTGGATGATTTCGCTGTCGGTTCGCGATCAGGATGAGCTGCGTTCTTCGATCCCGCTTCTCCCAAAATCGTTTACCTTATCGCATTTTACGCGCCTGTTCCGGGAACGGAATTTCGCCGTCGCGATTCGGAACAGCTTGCAGGTAACGCTGATTTCGCTGACGATTTCGCTGATCCTGGGGTTGGGGGTCGCGTATGTATTATCGCGGGCGCGGCTGCGGCTGCGCTGGGCCGGGACGCTGCAATTCTGGATATTTCTCGTCCGCGTGCTTCCGCCGATCGCGTTCGCCGTGCCGTTGTATCTGATGATGACGCAGGCGCGGCTGATCCAGACGAAGATCCCGATTATCTCCGCGCATGTCCTGATTAATCTGACGTTTATTATATGGATGATGATTACGTTTTTCGAGGGATTGCCGATCGAGATGGAGGAGAGCGCGATGCTGGATGGGGCGACGGAGTGGCAGGTCCTGATCCGGATCGCGCTTCCGCTTGTTGTTCCCGGGATCGCGTCGGTTTCAATTTTATCGTTTATGACGTCCTGGAACGAGTATCTTTACGGCGTTATTTTCGTTCAGAAGCCGTCGAATTTTACGATCCCGCTGGTTTTAGCGACGATGAACTCGGAACAGGAATTGGCCGAATATGGGCTGATCGCCGCCGGCGGGATCATTTCGCTGCTGCCGGTGCTGATTTTTGTCATCTTTGCGCAGAGCTACCTGATCAGCGGGTTGTCGAGCGGCGCGGTCAAGGAATAGCGGATGACTTCCAGCGTGGGAAAACGCCGCGGTTTTCGCGGCGAATCATGAGCATAAGGAGAAAGATAAATGAAAAAATGTAGGGTCGTTTTATGGGTCGTGGTTCTGGCTCTGGTTGGGCTGACCGCCGCCGTCTCGGCGCAGGAGACGTTGGTCGTCGCTGCGCGGGGCGGGTCGCATGTGGACGCGATGAACGCGGTGAAGGACGCGTTTGAGGCGGAGCATAACGTCAAAATTGAGATTTTAGGGCTTGAGAGCGCCGACCTGAAACAGAAAATCGGACTTGATTCGGTGAACGAGGTCGGCGAGCTGGACCTGATCATGGTCGACGATCCGTGGATGCCCGAGTTTGGCGAGAACGGGATCCTGGCGAACCTGAGCGAGCTTGGGTATGAAGCCGACGCGGATTTCGCGGAAAAGTCGCTGGCGCTTGGACGGGTTCCTTACGCGACCGGGGATATTTACGCGCTTCCCTATTCCGGGAATGTGATCCTGTTTTTCTATAATAAGGCGCTGTTTGAAAAGTACGACGTAACGGAAGTCCCGGGCGACTGGGCGGCGGTACTGGAGATCGCGAAGAAGGTCAGCGAGGGTGGCGAGATCGGGTACGTAATCCGCGGAACGCAGGGCGATCCGATCGTCGCCGATTTCCTTCCGGTTCTTTGGGCGTTCGGCGGGAACGTTTTCGACGAAGATTTCAACGTGACGATCGATTCAGAGGAAGCGAAGGCGGCGCTGACGCTGTATATGGCGCTGCTGGAGAATGGCGTTAACTATGAAAAGAACGATATTGTCGCGGCGGTTTCGGAAGGCAAGGCGGCGATGTCGCTGGGCTGGCCGAGCTGGTATATTTCCGGCGAGACGGCGAGCGCGGCGTACGCGCCGATTCCGGGAAAGGTCGACGGCGGAGCGGAGAAGAACGCGGCGGGCATGATCGGGAACTGGCTGATGGGCGTGACGGCGAATTCGGGGAAGAAAGAACTGGCGTTGGAATTCCTGAAGTACGTGACCTCCGCAGAGGCTCAGAAGACCGAAGCGCTGCATGGCGGGGTCCCGACGCGCGCGTCGGTCCTGACGGACGCCGGGCTGACGGCGAAATACGCGTATTTCCCGACGCTGCTTGAAGCGACGAACGAATCGGTCGCCCGCCCGCGGACGCCGCTTTGGGGCGAGGTCCAAACGGCTCTGGGCGCGGAGCTGTCGGCGGCGATTTCCGGGGTGAAGAGCGTGGAAGACGCGCTGACGACGGCGCGGATGCAAATTGAGATGATCATGGAGTAACCGGATCGAGCGTGCCGGCCGCGGGGCCGCCTGCTGATGCGGGCGGTTCCGCGGCTTTCGTGAGGAAAATTCATTGAAAAAGAACCGACTTTTTTCGACCATTCATACGGCGCCCACGATGCTGCTGTTAGCGCTGCTGACGATTTTTCCGCTGATTTTTACAGCGGTTTTCAGCCTGACGAATCTGAACATGATTAAGCCGGATCAGATGGCTTTCGTTTCGTTTCGAAATTACGCGCGGATCCTTTCCGACCCGTATTTTCATCAGGCGCTGGGGAACACGTTGAAATTCATGGTCTGCGCCGTGCTGATCGAGACCGTTTTTGGGCTGCTGATGGCCGTTTTTGTGCATCAGCTGACCTGGCAAAAGAACCTGATCCGGACGCTGCTGCTGCTGCCGATGGTGCTCCCGCCGGTTACGGCGGTCCTGATCTGGCGGATCATGCTGTCGAATAATTATGGGATCGTAAATAAGCTGCTGGCGCTGTTGGGACTGGCGCCGGTGAATTGGCTGAGCGACGTGAAGACAGCGTTCTGGTGCATCCTGGCCATCGACGTCTGGCAGTATACCCCGTTTGCGTTCCTGCTGATTTACGCGACGCTTCAGGGCGTTCCACAGCAGCAGTACGAGGCGGCGGAAATCGATGGGGCGGACGCCGCCGCGCGGTTCTTTTTTATCACGCTGCCGAATATTCTGGGCGGGGTGATCCTGGTTGTGCTGCTGCGCGCGATCGATTCGATCCGGCTTTTCGATAAAGTGAATATCCTGACGCGCGGGGGCCCGGCGAATACGACGGCGACGATTACGCAGTATATCTATAACTATGGGGTCGGGTCATTCAAGATCGGGTACAGCTCGGCGGGATCGGTGGTGATGACGCTGATCGTGCTGATCATCGGGTCGGGATATATTCTTCGGACGCTGCGGCGCGGGCAGGAAAGTCGTTGAAAGAGGACGACGCCGAAAGGATTCCTTTCCGCTGAAGCGGGAATCCTCTCGGCGTCGGCTGAGCGTCTTATCGCTTCTTTACCTGATCTGAGAAAGAGTCATAGTTCGTTTCCGCCTGGTCTTCGAATTTTTCGGAGGCAGCGTTCAGGATTTCAGCGAGTTCCGGATTTTCCAGCGCCAGAATCCGCGTTTCCAGCGCCATTGCTGTCGAATAGGCGAAGTCATAGACCTTGGTTCGCTGATCGGTCAGGTCCTCCGAGGTCTGACGCGAGGCTGCATAGCCGCAGTTGATCCCGGCTTCAAGGCGGATTTTCGCGGTCAGCTCGTCCCAATCCGTGCCGCCGACCATCTTCTTTCCTTCCTGATACGCGCTGAGCTGGCTCGTGTAATCGTCCAGTACGTTTGCGCAGATCTGGACGTAATCATCATATGTCCGTACGCTCGGACTGCTTTGTTGCTGTTCATCCCGTTTATAGAAGAACCAACTCAGCAACAGTACGATCGCAGCGAGGACCGCGCGTATCAGTAATCTTTTTAATACTTTCATAATTATTTTCGTTTCCCTGAAAAAAACCTTGTGTCCGCGGCGAAGGCCTGACGGTCCTTATCCGCGAACCCAAGGTTTCTATTTTAATAATTTAATTATAATAGTCGTTCGTTTACCAGCCGACGATATCGAGGGCAGTCCCAAAAAGTTCATCCGCCTTCGAGAGCATTTCCTTCGATTTTTTCATAAGAATTTCGGAAACTTCGGGATTCTCCAGCGCAAGGATATTCAGTTCGAGTCCCATTTCGACGAAATACGCGGCGTCGTAGATGTCTCTCGCCTGATCGGTTAATTCTTCAGGGACACTTCGCGAGGCAATATAGCCGCAGGAGATCCCATTGTCGAACCGGAGCGATTTGACGAGATCGATCCATTCCGCGTCGCCGGGCTTCGATTTTCCGGCTGCGTATGGCTTCAGGAACTTATCGTAATGGGTAATGCTGGTTGCGCAGTTGCGCATATGCTTGATGAAGTTTTTATCCTGTTCCTCATCCCGCGCCAGGGCCGAGGCGGCGGCCGAAACGAAAAGGACAACGGCAGCGAATAAAACGAGGATTCTCTTTGTCATTTTCCGGCAATCCTTCCTGATTTATTTGAATTCGACGACATCGCTGACGGCGACAAAGTATTTCTGATACGCTGTTTCCGCTTCGGCAGCGATTTTATCGGCTAAAGCCCGGATCCCGGCGTTATTTTCATTCTCGATTGCGATCAGGCGCAATTCATAGGCTGTCATGAATTTGTACGCCGCGTCGGCGATCTCGTTCTCATACTCGGCGTATTTTTCCGACGCGACCGTTGAAGTCGCGAATCCGCAGTACAACGTCGAATCGTAGCGGAGATTGTAAACGAACTCCTGCCAGCGGACGCCTTTGATTGAGAAGTCTCCGTTGCTGAACTGATCCATGTCTTCCCGGTAGATATTGCCGACCATTCTGCAGTTGGTAATGCTGTCGGCGAAGCCATCGTCGGTTTCAACGTATTCGGCGTCTTGGGCGAAGACGTTCCCGGATAGAGCCAGGAATACGAGCATGATGAATAAAGCGATCTGAAAAGTTTTGTTCATGTGTTTATCCGTTCCTTTTTTAATAATTAACCCCCTAAACCCCTTGAAATGCAAGGATGTTTGCAAGAGGACTGGCTGGATTTACTGCAAATTTACTGCTTTTGAGGAAAGAGCCTTGATGTGCTGTATAAACTCTTGCAAATAGGAACATTTTACCACAGATGCTATAAGGATGCCATAAGACATGTTGTAAGGAACACAATTAAATATGAAATCGTAAAAGCAGTGATTTTTTAGTCGTGTAAAGTTGTTTCTGTAAAATTAAAAACAAAATAAAAATGTAATCCAGGTTCGCAAACCCTCAATACCGTGGAATTGAAAACTGCTAAAGAAAAGCGAATATTCTTGAAAAAAGCTTTTGCGGACGCAAAAAATCCCGATTTTAGTGTGGTATTGGAATGACGGAAAAAATACGGCGATATCCCCCCCGATACCGCCGCGATTTCATACTTTATGATTGAATTTGAACTTCCGCTCCTTTATTCATATAGATAAAAACGGAGGTTGCCCTTGATTCTTTAAAATCTCCTTGTAAAAATTATAAATTAAATCCGCTATTCATTTCTCAAAATATTGATATCGTGCATTCCAGTACTAAGGAGCACACTACGATTTTCTATGGAATGAAACCCGCCGGCTTTTGCTGTGTCAGCAACCTGACCTTTGATTACACCTATCGGCATTCCCTGTAAATTAAAAGCCATATAGCCTAAAATCATATCCCACGGGCCTGAATAATCCGGTTCAATTCCTTCATTCAGGCACACAACTACTCCTCCCGGATTCAGCGCTTTTTTCAATTTTGCAAAAAAATCCGCACTGCCTGCAATGGCGAATAACATAATGGATGAACAGAGGATCAGATCATACCCACTGCCAATATCATCTTTTATAAAGTCCCCGGTTTTTACGGAAACGCTCTCTTGCATATTGGAAAGTTTTACGGTTTCTTCAATAAGGGGCTGCATATCCGGCCTATCAAAAAGAACTCCCGTACGGTTACGCACATCCTGTATGATTGCAATTCCGAGACAACCTGCACCACAGCCGAGATCTAATATTTTGTGAATGGATTTATATTCGGGAAGGGATCGGAGAATTTCTAACAGTTCATATTGGCGTATTCCTGATTGAGCATCACGCATCGCCTCACCATAAGATGCAAAATCCATCGACTGTTGTGTCTGTTCCATCGGTTTAGGACCTTCCTTAACCTGCTGCGCCACATCGCCAAGCGTCATTCCTTGATTGTTGCAGAAAAATGCCAGCACACTTCCCATATAGGCAGGCTTACCCTTGACAAGATATTTTGCAGTTTCAGGTATATTGCAGAATGTATCTCCCTTTCGTTTGAGGTAACCAAGACTATACAAACCTTTCAAAAGATTGAAGGTGTTGCCCTCATCCCAGTTCATTTTTTCAGACAGTTCTTTTACAGTGATCGGATTTTCCAACTCAGAAAAGACATCTAATTCGATGGCGCCCTGTATCAGTTGCTGATAAGCTGAGAGATAAGGGAGCGCTGTAAGCTGTTCATAAATATTTGCTTTGTTTATCATAATAATTATACCTCATTTTATATATTAATGGTGGCTTTTATAACGCGTAAAATTAAAGTTATCGGTATGCTGCCAAATTCTTCTATAATATAACTTTTCCATTCTATATTCAGCGAATATCAGTTCTGTTGATAAATGGCAGCATGTAGTGTTTCAAACTCTGCAAAACCGTCCGGAGGCTTTTTCTCGCAACTTCTATATAAGGATGTATGGTAGCCTGTGCCGGGCAGCGATGATAACACCCGGCACATAAAATACACTGCTTAGGGTCGAGCACCGTTTTATCGTATGATTGTGTGCGAACATATTGACGGGGCAGGCTGAAGCATATCGACCGCAGCTTGATTATTTGGCTAAATAGGAGAACGACCCATTGCCGCCGGCGATGATGCTCCCCGAAATCGCGTCGTACAGCTGGAAATAAAACGTATGCCAGCCGAGCTCTTCGGACCCATGCGCAGCGATGGTAAATCCCTGCCGTTCGCCGGGCAGGACGGGGTCGGCGCTGGTATCGACGATAGCGTTTTCACGATGACCGGTGTACGTGCTGACCGATCCGGTATTGCGCATTTCGATCTGCGCTGGCCAGGGGATCGTTCCGTCGTTTTCGAAGACGACGTCAAAGTTAAACAGTGCGTTCGGAATATATTCGGACGAGAAAACGCGGCCGCCGTTTTCGTCCGATTCGCCGGTCGTATAGGCGTAGGAATTGACGAATTTCGCGTGGAGCCCCGGGAAGGGGCCGCTCGCGGCGACATCCGTCGACGTTTCGGCCGCCGCGCCGGCGTTTTCAACAGTGTCCGTGACGGGCGCGGCGCTTCCGCCTGATTTCGCGAGAACGTTCGCTTCAACGGTTGCGGCGATATCGGCCGCCATCTGTGCAGGGTTCAGCGTCTGTATCACGGCGTTGACGATCAGGTTCTGTTCGTCGATCGACAGCTGCGGCTGGACCGCGGCGGCGATTGTAACGATCAGCGCGATCGCGAATCCGATCCATATGAGATGTTTTCTTTTCAGTGTGAAGTTCATGGCGTTCCTTCCTTGAGGGATGCTCCTGAAAAATCGATCAATGCACCGTCCAGCAGCAGGTGATAAACCCTTCGCCGATTGTTACGTTCTGATCGGTGGTCAGCGCGAAGGTGGAACAATGTTCCCCCAGTTTTGAGCCGGCGGCGCTGGATTCGAACGAGAAACAGGCTTTTTCGCCGGGCGGGACTTCTTTCCCGAGGGCGACCGTGCTCGGATTGGTATTGGATTCGTCGTTAAGCGTTACCATCGCGTAATAATTCTGGTTCCAGGTCCCCGATCCGTCGTTGGTGAAACAGATTTCAATATAGACCGGATCGAACGGGACGAAGCTGCTCGTAATTTCGCCGCTGCTGCGGTGTTTCAGGAAGCAGCTTTTATGCCCGACGCTCAGGAACGGGCGGGGCGGTTCGGTCGCGGTCGGCGGGATCGGCGGGATCGTCGCCGTCGGCGGAATTGGCGGCGGCGGAGTGTCCGTCGGAAGCGGCGTCGGCGACGGGTTCAGGAATGCGTCCTGCGTCTGCGTCATTGCGGCTTCAACGGCGGCGGTCTGTTTAAAAAATTCGAGCTTTTCTTCGTCGCTGAGCGTCGGCGTCGCGGTCGGATCTTTCGGGATATTGGCGCATGCGCTGGATCCGAGGATCGCGAATCCGAGGATCAGGAAAATGCAAATTTTTCGGTTGACGCTGATCATGTCATGAATCCTTTCAGGGTTCACGATCTTGTAGAAAAACGTGAACCCGTATGCATTTTATCATATCAAATTTTAACGTCTGGAACGGACCGGCGCTGAAAATGGGGTCTGTATTTGATTAATGAAGGCGTGTCTCTGAGTCGGAAAAAGCCTTTTTTTACGCCGCCCCTTGATTAAATCCATGATTTGCATATAATTCTTTTTGTTCGAGCGGTTAGCTCAGTTGGTTAGAGCGTCGCGTTGACATCGCGAAGGCCGTAGGTTCGAGTCCTATACCGCTCACAGTGAAAGTCGGGTTATCCGGCTTTTTTATTTTATACTATGTGTTAACGGATTTTTTTGAGGAGGATTGTGAAGCAATCAGGATGCCGGATTTTTCGTGGAATCGGATCGCCCGCGGTTCCCGTTCTGTCCGCGGCTGTTACGCTGGCCGTTTATTTTCAGTGGATCCCGTATCCGCTGATATCGAAAACGGGCCTCCTGACGGCAGGCCTGCTGGGCTTACTGATCCTGATCCTGGTTTCCCGGTTCTATCCGATCCTTCAGAGGAAAGCGCACCGTTTATCGCTGGGCGTCCGGCGGCTGACCGTTCTTCTCGGCATGGCGAGCGCGGGGGCGGTCCTCCTGATCGGGGCGGTTCCGCTTCCGGACCGCTACCTGACGCTTCCGGAGGGCGCGGTTACTGTCAGCTCGGCGGACGGATCGCCGGTCCGTCTTACGTTATTTAATACCGGGACGACGGACAGCCTGAACCGGTTCCGGACCGACGACGGGCTTGACTGGCGGGGCAAGGTTTTTCATCGGATTCTTCTTGAATTCGAGACCGGGCCGGGGTTCGGTTCGGCTTGGATTATCTGGGACGGGGAAGCGGAGGATCCTCAGCTCGTCGACCTGTTCGCGGAGTCGCCGGGGCTTCAGGTTATCGAACGAGCGTATCCGGATCCGTTCGTGAACCGGCTTGCGGTCTTCGCCGCTTTCTGGGTGGGCTTATCGGCGCTCTTCTGGACCGTTATCCTGATCTTCGTTTCACGGGAACCGGCGGCGGCCGAACCGCTCGTCCGGTCGAAAACGTGGTTCATGTATGCGCTACCGATGGCGCTGGTTTGGGGTCTGTCGCTGCTGACGCTGTATCCGGCGATCATGACGTCGGATTCGCTGGAGCAGTGGGGCCAGGCGGTCAGCGGGCGTTTCAGCGACTGGCATCCGGCGATTTATGCGCTGACGATGCGGCCGTTCGCCGCGCTGGAGCTGTCTCCTGCGTGGGTTGCGCTGACCCAGTTGGTCCTGATCGCGCTGCTGGCGGCTCATGGGATCGAGCTGCTGCGGCGGTACGGGCTGCCGCGCTGGGGCGGATGGGGGCTGGCGCTGCTTTTCGCCTTCGCGCCGGCGAACCTGTTCCTGCCGATTACGATTTGGAAAGATATTCCGTTCGCGATCTCGCTTTTCGGGATGTACCTGATCGGACTGGAAATCGCGCTGACGGGCGGGGCGTCGATCCGTCAGGGAAAGCGCTGGGTCTGGCTGGGGATCGCCGCCGTCGGTACCGCTCTTTATCGTCATAACGGACTCCCGATCGCGGCTGGGCTGCTCTTCCTGACGTGGGCGGCGGATCGGCGCGTCTGGCGGAACGTCGGTAAGGCGTCCGTCCTTTTCATCCTTTTATTCACGGCGATCCGCGGTCCGCTTTACACGGCGCTGAACGTCGATCGGAACGGCTTCGGCGGCGTCAATCAGATTTACGTCCAGATAATCGCGGCGCATCTCGAGGCAGGAACGCCGGCGACCGACGAAGATCGGGCCTGGATCGAGGAGATCGCGCCTGCGGACGCCTGGGTTTACGATTCATGCGTCGTCAACAAGATGCGCATGCAGCCCGGGTTTGATTGGGAATTGGCGGCGGTCAGCGCTGAACGGAATCTTAAAACAGTGCTGTCGCTGACGAGGCGGGCACCATGGGTGACGCTGCGTCATTTTTTCGCGTCGAGCCGGATGATCTGGCAGGTTCAGCCAGGGAGCTGCTACCTGTATCGGATCGGGTTCATGCGCCTGAGCGATGGATCGTTTGTCTGGGTTGAGACGCCGAATCGTACCGGCGTCGTTCAGGATTCCCGGCTGCCGTGGCTGGTTGAGCCGCTTTTCGAGGTTTTCGCGCGGAGCGTTGCGAATCGGACGGTGGATTCTATCTTCTGGCGTCCGGCGCTGCTGAGCTGGCTGACGTTGCTGATCGCGGGGATGACGGCGCTGCGTTTTCGGCGCGGGCGGCTGCTGCTGATCGCCGCGCCAACGCTGCTGCAGTGCGGGTTGATGATGATGATTTCCGTGGCTCAGGATATGCGCTTTCAGTATGGCGTTATCCTGATCGGGCTGATGAATCTGGGCGCGCTGTTCCTGAATCGAGGCGCCCCGACGGCGGAGAGACGCGCCTGATTTCTACAATTCGATTCATCGATTAAGAACTGATATGAAAAAAATCACCTTGAAAATGTGATTTTCGTATATGTTTGCCGGCCCCAAATGCTTATAGAATTAATATAATTGCAGCGGCTTTTTGCCGCGGAAATCCATACAGGAGAAATCAGATGACAGCATATTATCCCGAAATTCCGCAGGTTAAATACGAAGGCCCGAAGAGCGAAAACCCTCTCGCGTTCAAATTTTATAATCCCGACGAGATTGTCGCCGGGAAAAAGATGAAGGATCAGCTTAAATTCTCAGCTGCATACTGGCACACGATCTGCGCTTCCGGCGCGGACATGTTCGGGGTCCCGACCGCGGATAAAACCTGGGGCAGGACCGATCCGATGGCGTTGGCCGAAGCGAAGGTCGGCGCTTTTTTTGAAATTCTGGACAAGCTTCAATTGGAGTATTTCGCGTTTCATGACCGCGATATCGCGCCGGAGGGGGCGTCGTTGACCGAGAGCAATCAGCGGCTCGATCGGATCGTCGACCTGATCGAGGGGCTGATGAAAGAGACGGGGAAGAAATTACTCTGGGGGACGGCGAACCTGTTCAGCAATCCGCGCTACATGCACGGGGCGGGGACGTCCTGCAACGCTGACGCGTTCGCGTTCGCGGCGGCTCAGGTTAAGAAGGCGCTCGAAATTTCCGTCCGGCTGAACGCCGCCGGGTACACGTTCTGGGGCGGACGGGAAGGTTACGAAACGCTCCTGAATACGAATATGGGGCTTGAGCTGGATAACATGGCGCGGTTTTTGAGGCTGACGACCGAGTATGGCCGTTCGATCGGGTTCAAGGGAACGTATTATATTGAACCGAAACCGAAGGAGCCCACGAAGCATCAGTACGATTTTGACGCCGCGACGGTGATCGGGTTCCTGCGCAAGTATGGGCTGGACATGAAGCTGAACCTGGAGGCGAACCATGGGACGCTCGCGGGCCATACGTTCCAGCATGAGCTGCGCGTGGCGAGGACGGAAGGCATGTTCGGGTCGGTCGACGCGAATATCGGCGACCTGCTCCTCGGCTGGGACACGGATCAGTTCCCGAACGACGTGTATGACGCGACGCTGGCGATGTATGAGGTCCTGAAGGCGGGCGGGTTTACGACTGGCGGGCTGAACTTCGATTCGAAGGCGCGGCGCGCTTCGTTTAAGCCCGAAGACGTCTTTATCAGTCATATCATGGGAATGGATTCGATGGCGCTGGGGCTTAGGATCGCCGACAGGCTTATTCAGGACGGACGCCTTGACCGGTTTGTCGCGGAGCGCTACGCCAGCTTCGATCATGGGATCGGGAAGAGGATCGTCGACGGGACCGTTACGATTCAGGAGCTCGAAGCGCACGCGCTCAAGATCGGCGACGTTTCGACGAACGCCAGCGGTCGGCAGGAATATCTTGAGGGTATTCTGAATCAGGTGATGTTCGGGCAGGGCGCATGAGTTATCTGATTGGAATCGATTCAGGAACAAGCGGAACGAAAACGGTCCTTTTTAAGGAAACGGGAGAGATCGTAGCGTCCGAGACGGTCGAATATCCGCTGTATCAGGAACGGAACGGCTGGGGCGAGCAGGAGCCGGAGGACTGGTGGAACGCCGCGCGGGACAGTATCCGCGCGGTCCTGACGCGCGGCGGCGCGGACGCGGCGCAGGTCAAAGGCGTCGGTATTTCCGGGCAGATGCACGGACTGGTCATGCTGGACCGCGGAGGGGACGTACTGCGCCGCGCGATCCTGTGGCTGGACCAGCGCACGGCGCAGGAATGCGCCGAGATGACGCGGAAAGTCGGCGCGGAGCGGCTTATCGAAATAACCGCCAATCCGGCGCTGACCGGGTTCACCGCGTCGAAGATCCTCTGGGTCAGGAATCATCAGCCGGAAATCTACGAAAAATGCGCGCGGATCCTGCTTCCGAAGGATTATTTGCGATATAAGCTGACGGGCGAGTTTGCGACGGAGGTTTCCGACGCTTCGGGGATGCAGCTGCTGGACGTTCCGGCGCGGCGCTGGTCCGGCGAGGTCCTCGAAAAGCTGGAGATCGATCCTGCCCTTCTCGGAACGGTATACGAATCGCCGGAGGTTACCGGCGTCATTCATTCGCAGGCGGCGGAAGCGACCGGGCTGAAGGTCGGGACGCTGGTCGTCGGCGGGGCCGGCGATAACGCGGCCGCGGCGGTTGGGACGGGCGTCGTCCGGGACGGCCTGGCGTTTACGACGATCGGGTCGTCCGGCGTTGTCTTCGCGCATAGTTCCGCGATCAGGATCGATCCGAAGGGCCGGGTGCATACGTTCTGCTGCGCCGTTCCGGGCGCGTGGCACGTGATGGGCGTACATCAGGCCGCCGGGTTGTCGCTGAAATGGCTCCGCGATACCGTCTGCACGGCTGAAACGGAGGCGGCGGCGCGGCGCGGGGTCGATCCGTACGCCGTCATGGGCGAAGAAGCGGAACGAATCGCGGCCGGGTCCGACCGCCTGTTTTATCTTCCCTACCTGAACGGCGAACGCACGCCGCATCTCGACCCGAACGCGCGCGGCGTCTTTTTCGGCTTATCCGGGATCCATACGCGCGCGCACCTGATCCGCGCGGTCATGGAAGGGGTCAGCTATTCTCTTCGCGACAGTATCCAGATCCTGCGTGAGATGAATATTGAAACGAGCGAAATGGCGGCGACGGGCGGCGGCGGACGGAGCCGGCTCTGGCGGCAGATGCTGGCGGATAATTACCGCTGTCCCGTGAAGACGGTCGAATCGAAGGAAGGTCCGGCGCTGGGCGTCGCGATCTTAGCCGGCGTGGGCGCGGGGTTATTCGCGTCGGTTGAAGAAGGATGCGCCGCGCTGGTTCAAAGCGGTCCGGCGCAGGAGCCGATCGCGGCGAACGCGTCCGTTTACGATCGGGCGTATCCGTTGTATCGTGAGCTTTACGGCGAGCTGAAGGGCTCGTTCGCGAAGCTGGCGGAATTGTAATCCCAACGTCATCCGACGTCGGGAAATCAGAAATTGAAGGAGACGATTGATGAAGAAGTTATTAGTTGTATTGTTGGCGTTAGCGGTCCTCATGACCGCGCTTCCGGTCCTTGCCGCGGGTGAATTGGTGGGCGTCGCGATGCCGACGAACAGCTTGCAGCGTTGGAATCAGGACGGACAGAACATGAAGGCGCAGCTCGAAGCGGCCGGATATGAGGTTATTCTGGAGTATGCGAATAACGACGTCGCGGCGCAGATTTCTCAGATCGAGAATATGCTCCTCAAGGACGTTCAGGTTTTAGTCATCGCCTCGATCGACGGCGGCGCGCTGGGCGAGGTTTTACGCACGGCGCACGATAACAACGTTCCGGTCATTGCGTATGACCGCCTGATTACCGGGACCGAGTTCGTCGATTATTACACGTCGTTCGATAATTATCGCGTCGGCGCGTTCCAGGGTAACTATATCGTCGACGCGCTCGATCTCGAAAACGCGGACGGCCCGTTCAATATTGAATATTTCGGGGGCTCTCCGGACGATAACAACGCGCACCTTTTCTATCAGGGCGCGATCGACGTTCTCCAGCCGTTTATTGACAGCGGCAAGCTCGTCAACCCATCCGGGCAGATCGATTTTGAGACCGTCGCGATCCTTGGCTGGGGCTCGGACGACGCGCAGGCGCGCATGGATAACCTGATCAACAGCTACTATGCCGACGGTACGGCGCTCGATGTCGTCCTGTCGCCGAACGACTCGCTGGCGATCGGGATCGTTAATTCGCTCGTCGCCGCCGGGTTCACGAAAGAGAAATGGCCGGTCTTGACGGGGCAGGACTGCGATATCCCGAACGTGATCAATATCGTCAAGGGGCTGCAGTCGATGTCCGTGTTCAAGGATACGCGGACGTTAGCGGAACGGACCGTTACCATGGTCGATCAGATCCTTGCCGGAAAGGAAGTCGAAGTCAACAATAACGAAGATTACGATAACGGCGTGAAGGTCGTCCCGTCGTATCTCTGCGATCCGGTATTCGCGGATCGGGATAACTATCAGGAGCTGCTGATCGATTCCGGATATTACACGGAAGATCAGATCAAAGCCGAGTAAGCGAGCGAATCGGAAGGGGGCGTTCGGGCGGAACCCGGACGCCCCTTCCGGAAACGGCGATCATTGAACGGTCCGCCGAAGTTTTTATGGACAGGTGGGGATCGGCATGGGACGTTTCAGCGGATCGGGGCTGTCCGGCTTTTTTATTCTGGCGAGGCAAAGGGGAAATACATGGAGAAAATTCTTCTCGAAATGCAATCTATCCTGAAAGAATTTCCTGGGGTGCGGGCGCTCGATAACGTGACGTTCAAGGTTCGGGAGGGCGAGGTTCACGCGCTCGTCGGCGAAAACGGCGCGGGAAAATCAACGCTGATGAACGTGCTGAGCGGTTGGTATGGGTATGGAACTTACGAGGGGAGGATTATTTTTGACGGCGCGGAATGCAGGTTCCGTAGCCTGGAGGACAGCGAAAAGGTCGGGATCGTCATCATCCATCAGGAGCTTGGGCTGGTTCCTTACCTGTCGATTGCGGAGAACATGTTCCTCGGCAACGAGACGGCGCGGAGAATCGGACCGCTGAAGGTCATCGATTGGAACGAATGCCATGATCGGGCGAACGAGATGCTGAAGCGGGTCGGACTGAACGAGAATCCGGAAACGCTGGTTAAAGATATCGGCGTCGGCAAGCAACAGATGGTCGAGATCGCCAAGGCGATGGCCAAAAACGTCCGCCTCCTGATTTTAGACGAGCCGACGGCGTCGCTCAACGACCGCGACAGTCAGCACCTGCTCGACCTGATTCGCGGGATGAAGGAAAAAGGCGTCACCTGCATCATCATTTCCCATAAGTTGAACGAAGTTGAGCAGATCGCTGACGCGATCACGATCCTTCGCGACGGGGCGACGATCGAGACGCTGTATAAAGGGGTCGACGAGTTTACGCAGGCCCGGATTATTAAGGGCATGGTCGGGCGCGAGATGACGGATCGGTATCCGAAGCGGGTCCCGAAAATCGGCGAGACCTGTTTCGAGGTGCGGGACTGGACCGTTTATCATCCGCAATTCGAGGGAAAGAAGGTTATCGACAGCGCGTCGTTTAACGTTCGCCGGGGCGAGATCGTCGGGTTCGCCGGTTTAATGGGGGCCGGACGTACGGAACTGGTCATGAGCGTTTTCGGGCGGGCGTATGGAAAGAATATCAGCGGGACGATCCTTAAAGACGGCGCCGAAATTCAGGTCCGTAATATTTCCGACGCGATCCGGCAGGGGATCATGTACCTGACCGAGGACCGGAAGGGCGCCGGGCTGAACGCGATCGACGACATCCGCCATAATATTACGATCGCCAATTTGCAGGCGATCAGCAGCTACAGCGTTATTAATCAGAACGAGGAAATCAAGGTCGCGGGCGAGTACCGCGATAAGCTGAATATCCGTTCAACTGGGATCTGGCAGGCGGCCGGGACGCTTTCCGGCGGGAACCAGCAGAAAGTCATGCTCAGCCGCGGGTTATTTCTCGATCCGGATATTTTAATCCTGGACGAGCCGACGCGCGGGATCGACGTCGGTTCGAAATACGAGATTTACGGGTTTATGAACGAGCTGGTCGCGGACGGGAAGGCGGTTATCTTCGTTTCTTCCGAGATGCCCGAGCTGCTGGGCATGTGCGACCGGATTTACGTCCTTAACGAGGGACGGATTATTGACGAGCTGGATAAAGAAGAGATTTCTCAGGAAAGAATCATGGACTCAATTTTAACCGATACGAGAAAGAGGACAAATCATGGAACAGCAGAATAAAGCGCTGCGTTCGAATATTCGTCAGTATGGGATGATTATCGCGTTGGTTGTCCTGGTCGTCTTTTTTTATTTCGTGACCGGCGGGCGTTTCGGACGTCCGATGAACGTGTATAACATCGTCATGCAGAACAGTTACGTTCTGATCCTTGCGATCGGGATGCTGCTGCCGATCCTGACCGGGAATATCGACTTGTCGGTGGGTTCGGTCGTTGCGGTCGTCGGCGCGATCGCCGGCGTCATGATGTACAACTGGGGACAGCCGGTCTGGTTCACGCTGATCGTCTGCCTGCTGTCCGGCTTCGTCATCGGGCTCTGGCAGGGGTTCTGGATCGCGATCGTGAACCTTCCGCCGTTTATCGCCACGCTGGGCGGCATGCTGATTTTCCGGGGTATGACGCTCGTCTTTCTTCAGGGGAAGACGCTCGCGCCGCTGCCGTCCTCGTTCGTCGCGATTTCTTCCGGGTATATTCCGGATTGGCTGTCGCGGCTGTTCTCGATCGAGTCGGCGGTGAACCTGACGACGCTGACGATCGCCGCGCTTTGCTGCGCGCTGATCCTGATCGGGCAGCTCGACGACCGGCGGCGGAAGCTTCAATATGGGTTTAAGGTCCCGAATGTGGCGGCGATCCTGGTTAAAGTGCTTCTGATTTCGGCCGCGGTGATGCTTGTCGCCTGGCGGTTGGCGCTGTACCGGGGGATCCCTTTCGTCCTGGTGATCGTCGCGGCTCTGGCGATTTTCTATTCATTTATCTTGAATAATACGACGATCGGGCGGCATATTTACGCGCTCGGCGGAAACGCGAAAGCGGCCGAGCTCTCCGGGATCAAGATCCGCAATATTAAGTATGGGATTTATATCAATATGGCGGTCATGAGCGCGGTCGCCGGGATCGTCTTCTCGGCGCGGCTGAATTCGGCGAGTCCGCTTGCGGGCCAGAGCTTCGAAATGGACGCAATCGCCTCCTGCTACCTGGGCGGGGCGTCAGCGTCGGGCGGGATCGGGACGATTACCGGCGCGCTTGTCGGCGGGCTGATCATGGGGATACTGAATAACGGGATGTCGCTCATGGGCGTGTCGATCGACGTTCAGCAGATCGTCAAAGGTCTCGTCGTGATTCTCGCGGTTGCGTTCGATATCCTTTCGAAGTCGAAAGCATCAAAATAGGCCGGAAACCGGGCGCAGCGGCCAGCTGATTATTAAGGTAAAGAACGAACCGGCGCGGAAGCTTTCTTCCTTACTTAAATAAAAGCGGAAGAGAGGAGGCCGCGCCGGTTTTCGCTTTCTATTCCCGAGTCAGCCGGTAGAAGAACTCCCCGCCGGGATAGATTTTAACGTCGGCGAAACCGCGCTGCGTCAGCAGTCTCGCGGCGGTATTCGCGCGGACACCGGCGGCGCAGAAGACAACGGTCTCCTTCGCCGGGTCGAGCTCCGAAATTCGTTCGCGGAGCTTCCCGAGCGGAATCGCGACCGCGCCGGGAATCGTCGCGATTTTTCGTTCCCAGTCTTCGCGCACGTCCAGGATCGCCGTCTTCGCGGGGTCATGCGTCTCGACGACATCCCATTTCGCGAAGGAGACCAGCCCGTTGACGACGTTTTCAGCGACGAACCCGAGCATGTTCACCGGGTCCTTCGCGGACGAGAACGGCGGCGCGTACGCCAGCTCAAGCTGCTTGAGGTCGAAGACTGAGGCGTTGAAATGCATCGCGGCGGCGATGACGTCGATCCGTTTATCAACGCCCTTCTTCCCGAGGACCTGAGCGCCGAAGATTTTCTTCCCGTCCGGCGCGAAGATCAGCTTGATATACAGCGGCGTCGCGTCGGGATAGTAGCCGGCGTGGTCGCTCTGCCGGATCAGGACGGTCCGATAATCGACGCCTTCGGCTTTTCCGGCGCGTACGAGCGTTTTTTCGCTCTGCCCCACGGCGGCGGCGCTCAGGCTGAAGAGTTTCACGATCGAGACGCCAAACGTTCCGGGATAGACCGAGTCGATCCCATGGATCCGGTCGGCGGCGATGCGCGCCTGTTTATTGGCGGGGCCGGCGAGCGGGATCATCGCAGGACTGCCGGTCACGCGGTCGCGGACCTCGATCACGTCGCCGAGCGCGTAGATCGACGGGTCGCTCGTCAGGAGGCGCTCGTCAACGATGACGCCGCCGCGCGGGTTGAGCTCCAGCCCGGCGCCGCGCGCCAACTCGCTGTTGGGGCGGACGCCGATCGAAAGGATCACGAGATCGGTCCGCAGCGTGCTTCCGTTTTTCAGCGACAGCGTAACGCCGTCGCTGTCAGACTCGAACGAGGTCGTCGCGTCGCCGAGGATCAGTTCCACTCCGTTCCGCCGCAGCTCGCCGTTCAGCGCCAGCGCCATTTCGGGATCGAACGGCGCGAAGAGCTGCGGCTGGGCTTCTATGAGCGTGACGTCGATTCCGCGATGACGCAGGTTTTCGGCCATTTCCAGCCCGATAAAGCCGCCGCCGATGACGACGGCGGTTTTCGCCTGAACCGATTCGATCGTGGCGATGATCCGGTCGGTATCCGGGATGGTCCAAAGCGTATAAATCCGCTCGCCGTCGATCCCCGGGATCGGGGGCGCGAGCGGGCGCGAGCCGGTCGAAAGGACGAGGATATCGTAGTTTTCGTCATAGCTCTCGCCGCTTTCCTGGTTCAGGACGCGGATCGTCTTCGTCTCCCGATCGATCGCGGTTACCTCGTGACGGACACGGACGTCGACATTGAACCTTTCTTTCATGGACGCCGGCGAATTCAGCAGCAATCTGGCGCGGTCTTCAATGATGCCGCCGACATGGTACGGCAGACCGCAGTTCGCGTAGGAAATGTATTCGCCGCGTTCGAAGATGATAATATCGGCGGTCTCGTCCAACCTGCGCAGTCTTGCGGCGGTACCCGCGCCGCCGGCGACGCCGCCGACGATACAGATTTTTTTCGGCATCAGCTAATTCCTTTCATTCCCTTCCGTTATTTTCTTCATCAGCCGGTCGAATTCCTGAAGGACGGTCTCCATGACGGCGGGATCGTAGCGGTCCTGCATCCACGACCGCATGCTATGCAGCGGCATCCAGCTCATCATGCTCAGGACCATCGGGCCTGCCTTCGTCAACTCGGCGTCCAGGTCGGCGTCCGGCGGGAGGAAGGTCCGCGCGATGCCTTCGATCAGCGGGCGCAGTATCTTTTCCGCGCCGGGGAAGCGGAGCATGTCGCCGAGAAGCGTATCCGGCGTGACGTCGATCGGGAGCGGCGCGTCGCCGGAGAGATCGACGGTCAGCGCGGCGCGGATATCGCGCGACGAAGCGGAAAAGCGGATTTCGTATTGCCCGCTGTCAACGTACCAGCCGCCGGTCCGCGTTTCCCAGACGGCGAACGCGCGGCGGTCGAGCGTAAAGCTGACAGTTTGGGTTTCGCCGGGTTCGAGCGCAATTTTCGCGAAATCGCGGAGCTCCTGAGCGGGGCGCGGGCGGCCGGGGTTCAGCGGGGCGACGTACAGCTGGACAATTTCTTTCCCGAAGCGGTTGCCGGTATTGGCGATGTCGACGGAAACGCGGACGGTCGGCCCGGCGCCGATGGAATCGATTCGCTCTTTCGTATAGGCAAATGTCGTGTAGCTCAGGCCGTGACCGAACGGGAAGCGCGGGCTCAGCTTTTTCGTATCGTAATAGCGGTAGCCGACGAAAACGCCTTCGCGGTATTCGACGCGGTCGCCTTCGCCGGGGAAGAAAAGCGCGGAGGGGTTCTGTTCCAGGTGGGTCGGGAAGGTTTCGGCTAACTTGGCGCAGGGGTTGACCTTTCCGAAAAGCACGTCGCAGACGGCGGCGCCGACGGCTTCGCCGGCTAAATAGGCTTCGAGGATCGCCGGTACGCCGTCGGCCCAGGGGAGCTCGACCGGCGCGCCGTTATGCAGCACGACGGCAAGATTCGGCTGGACCGCGCGGACGGCTTCGATCAGGTCATCCTGACAGCGCGGCAGGGTCATCCGCGTCCGGTCGTACCCCTCGGATTCAAAATCGTCCGGAAGCCCGACGAAGAGGACGGCGACGTCGGCTTCCTTCGCCGCTGCGACGGCCTCCGAACGCAGCGCCGGGTCGATCTCGTCCGTATTATCGTTAAAGCCTTTGGCGAAGCGGACGTCCGCGGCGAACGATTTCGCGGCTTCGACGGCGGCGTCGATCCGCCAGGGGTTGATATGCGACGAGCCGGAGCCCTGATAGCGCGGTTCGGCGGCATACGCGCCGATCAGCGCGATTTTCCGCGCGGGATCGAGCGGCAGCAGCCGATTTTCATTTTTGAGCAGCACGATCGTCTGCGCGGCGATTTCTCGTGCGAGCGCATGATCCGCGGCGCGGTCAAAGACGGCTTTTTCGTTCCGTCCGGAAAGCGCGCGGTTGACGATCGTCAGGATCCGGCGCACGGCGCGGTCGAGCGTTTCGATCGGAAGGCGTCCGGACCTGACGGCGGCGACGACGAGCTCGTCGGTATGCCTTCCGGAGGCGGGCATCTCCAATTCGCAGCCCGCCGCGATTCCCGCGACATGGTCGTTGACCGCGCCCCAGTCGGTCATGACGAAGCCGTCGAAGCCCCAGTCGTCGCGCAGCCGTCCGGTCAGCGCGGCCGGGTTTTCCGAACCGTACACGCCGTTCGTCTTATTATAGGCCGTCATCACGGTCCAGGGGCGGCTCTTCTTTACGGCGCGTTCGAAATCCGCCCAGTATATCTCGCGGAGCGTCCGTTCGTCGATCACGGCGTCGACCGCCATGCGGCGGGTTTCCTGATTGTTGGCGGCGAAATGCTTGAGCGAGGCGCCGACGTTTTGAGACTGGATCCCGTTGATCCAGGCGGCGGCGATTTCCCCGGAAACGACCGGATCTTCGGAAAAATACTCGAAATTCCGGCCGCAGAGCGGCGAGCGCTTGATATTTGCCCCAGGGCCGAGGAGGATCTGGACGTTTTCGGCCTGGGCTTCGTTCCCCAGCGCCGCTCCCATCCTGAAAACGAGGTCGCGGTCGAAGGAGCAGGCCAGTCCCGCTCCCGTCGGGAAGCAGACGGCGACTTCGCTGTCATGGATCGAGAGGTATTCACTCCTGGAAAGGTCCTGCCTGCGCAGTCCATGCGGCCCGTCGGAGAGCATGATCGACGGGATTCCCAGCCGTTCGATCGGTTTGGTATGCCAGTTGGTTAAACCGGAACAGAGCGACGCTTTTTCTTCGATCGTCATGTCTATCAGCAGTTGGTCGATATTCAGTTTCACGCGGATGCTCCTTTGATCTTTTATCGGTTAACGGTCGTTCGTGTCGAAAACAGCTGTAAAAAATGCGAATTGCTTTGTGGTCTGTCTTAATAACTATTATAGCCGTTGAGACCGCGGCCCCGGGCGAAAAGCGGCGTGGAACTTTCAGTTTCGGCGGGATACCCCCCTATGACTTTTCAGAGTAGCGCGAATGGGCGAATTGCGGTATCTTAACGTAGAAATAAAATTCTAAGGATCGCGAACCCGGCGCGGCGGGAAAGGAGCGGAAATTTGGCGCGAAAACCTTATTCGATCGACGACCTGATCCGGTTATTGGGGGATCAGATGGACGCGGCGCGGAGCTGGGGAGAAGAAGAAGCGGAACTTCCGCTTCGCGACCGGCTCCGGGTATTGGACATGATCGGGCGGACCTGTTCCCGGCTGGCGGCGCTCATCGCGCAGCAGGAGAAAACCGCCGGAAATGGGACGGACCGGCTGAATCAGGTTTTACAGCAGGTTTTAGACGAGCTCCGGAGCGGGAAAAGCGGCGGCGGAGCGGGATAAAGGAGGACGGATGAACGGGCGCGAGGCGGTAACGGCGGGCCGGGTTTTACATGTTCTTGACCTGATCCGCGCGGATTTAGCCGGGCTTCGGATCGAGCTGGCGCACCAGCGCGAGCTGACCGAGCGGCGGCTCGACGAGATTGAAAAACGGCTGGCGGATCATGAAACGCGGCTCCGCGACGCGTCGACGGGCGTGACGCAGTTCCGTTTCTGGTCCACGATGAGCAGCGGCGGTTCGGCGCTGATGTCGCTGGCGGCGCTGATCCGGTCGTATTTCGCGTGAAGCGGGCGGCGTTTTCTTCCGACGGCCCCGATCGGGACGCGCTCCGGACGGCGCTCGCGGACCCGGCGATTTTTTCGGCGCTGGGCGGGACCCGGCTCAGGAAGTATCAGCTCACGCCGGCGCGGGCGGTCCTGTCCGCGGTTCTTTCGGATCGCGGCGGACGGTTCGCCGTTCTCTTTCCGCGTCAAAGCGGAAAGAACGAGCTTCAGGCGCAGATCGAGGCGTACCTCCTGACGTTATTTTCGCAGGAGGGCGGCGAAATCGTTAAGGTCAGCCCGACTTTCCGCCCGCAGGCGCTCAACAGCGTCCGGCGGTTGGAACGGGTCCTGACGAAGCACCCGCTGACGCGCGGGCGCTGGCGGCGGCGCGGGGCGGCGATTATCGAGATCGGGCGGGCGTCGATCACGTTCCTGAGCGGGAGCGCGGGCGCGAATATCGTCGGGGCGACGGCTTCGCTCCTGCTGGAGGTCGACGAGGCTCAGGACGTTTTACCGGCGAAATTCGATCGCGAGATCGCCCCGATGGCGGCGGCGCGCAACGCGGTCGTCGTATTCTGGGGGACAGCCTGGACGGCGGAGACGCTTTTAGCGCGCGAGCTCGCCGGCGCGCGGGCAGCCGAGACAGAGGAAGAGCGGCGCGCATTCGTCCTCAGCGCGCCCGAGGTCGCCGCCGAGGTTCCGGCGTACGGCGCGTTTGTCGCGGGTCAGCTCGCCCGGCTCGGCCGGGACCATCCGATCGTCCGGACCCAGTTTTTCAGCGAGACGATCGACGGTCAGATCGGCCTGTTCAGCGAGCGGGTCATAGCGCGGATCGTCGGAACGCATCGCTACACCGGAGAGCCGGATCCGGAAGCGCGCTGCGTCATGCTCGTGGATTTCGCCGGGTCGAGCGAAACGTCGAACCGGGGAACGGACGACGAAGCGGACGCGCGCGACCGGACGGCGGTCACGATCGTCAGCGCGTCCCTGATCGACGACGAAGAGAGCGAATCGATCGCGCCGGTCTGGCTCGTCCGCTGGCGCGTTGTCTGGCTGAACCGGGCGCTCGCGGACCAGACCGCCGGGCTGATCGAAATTGGCAGGCGCTGGCAGCTTGGGCGGATCGTCGCGGACGCGACCGGCGTCGGCGCGGGGCCGGTTTCCGCGCTGATCGACGCGTTCGGGCCGAGCCTCGTCCGTCCATTTATGTTCAGCTCATCGTCGAAAAGCGCGCTGGGCTGGGATTTTTCAGCGCTTTTAGAACAGGGCCGTTGGCGCGAGGGGGCGTTGGCGGGCCCCGGCGACGAGGATCAGCTCGTCTTCCGCGATACCTTCCTGGCGCAGCTGCGCGCGGCGCGCGGCGAGATTTCTCCCGGCCCGGAGAAGCGGCTGAAATGGTCGGTGCCCGACGGGGCGCGCGAAGCGGGGAGCGGGGCGCGGCTGCATGACGATTTATTGATGAGCGCGGCGATGATTACCGTCGTCGACCGCGAGTACCACGGCGGAGAACCCACCGGCGAATATGGACATGCGCCGGATCCGCTCGACGATTATGACAACACGCAAGATTAAGGAGGCTCTCATGAAATTAACCTATCCATTCGACGGTTCTTACCCGATTACGCAGCGCTTCGGCGAACGGATCACCGATCCGAAAGGCCATACTGGCGTCGATTTCGCGCTCCCGAAAGGGACGCCCCTTCTCGCCGCCGCCGACGGCGTTATCCAGTCGACCGACTGGAAAGAGGGCGGTTATGGAATCTATGTGACCATCCTGCATCCGGACCAGTCGCTCACGCTGTACGCGCACCTGCTCACGGCAGCGCTTCCGCCAGGGACCCCGGTCGCACGCGGTCAGGTTTTCGGCCTCAGCGGCAGCAGCGGCTTCTCGACCGGTCCGCATCTGCATTTCGAGCTGCGGATCAAAGGAAAGGCGGTCGATCCGCTCCCGTTTCTCGAAGCGGACGCGCCGAAGGAGAGCGCGAAGCGAAAGTGGGCGGTGAGCTGCGACGCGCTGAACGTTCGTTCCGGGCCGAGCCTCGCGTACGCCGTCGTGGGCCAGCTCCGTCAGGGGGAGGTTATCGGCGAGCTCGAACGGCGCGAATCGGTCTGGGTCCGGATCGGCGACCGGCAGTGGGCGGCGGTAAAGTATATGAATGAAGCGAACGCGCGCGAAACGGACGGAGCGAAGCCTCCGGCGATCCGGCGCGGAACGTTCAGGACGAATTAAGCCGATCGACGGATCGATTTTATGGTGAAATGGGGAAGGCGGGGCCAGGCGCGGTCCCGTTTTTCGTTATGCCCCTGGCGTGGGACGATCAGGACGGGGAAAAGCGAAAAACAGCGGTAATGAAATTGAAAGAATACTGAAAAAATCGACGTGCGTGCGGGCCGGTTTTCGTTCGTTTTAAGCCGGCGCCGCCCGCGGGCGGATCGGGCGGGAAAACGCGGCGATTCCCGACGAAAAATCATGAAACGGATTGCGGTCTGGGCGAATGTGTGGTATATTTAGATACGCGAAAAAGGGTTTTCGCGTATTTGGCAGAACAGACCTATTTTTGATTGGGAAAGCCGCGGGCAGTATTCGCGCTTTCCGTGACATATTTACCACATGGGTGAGGGAGTCCAATGAGAAGTTTGCATCCTGTATTGAAGAAGTGGTTATCGTTCATTGTTGTCCTGGCGCTGGCGCTTTCGCTCGCGCCGGGCGCTTCCGCGCTCGCGCCGGCGAAGGACCTGACGGATCCGGAACCGACGCGGACGTACAATTTTTACGTCGATCTGAACTGGAAACAGACGCAGGTCGTCAAGAACGGGGACACCTTAGTTGCGCCGGAGTCGCCGACAACCCCGGAGGGCTGGATCTTTACCGGCTGGGTTGATCGGGCAACTGGAAATCCGATCGCCTTCGGCGTCCAGACCGTCACTCCACCGCCCATGTCGGAGGAGATCAATGTCGACGCCAGGATCGTCCCGGCATACTCGATCACGTTTATTTATAACGGCAACGTTATCAAAACGAAGATCGTTCCGAACGATCCGGCCGATCCGGCGAACCATATGGACGACAGCGATGTCTTTTACACGATCCAGGACGGAACTCAGGTCTTCTCGCACTGGTCCGAAACGCCGGGCGGATCGACGCCTTATCTTGTGGGCACGCCGACGACAAAGAACACGACGCTTTATCTCGTCACGAAACCCGGCTCGATCGTCACGTTTAATTCTCACGGCGGCTCCTACGTCGAACCGCAGTACCCGAACGCCGGTCAGCCGGTCGTTAAGCCGGCGCCAGATCCGACCCGCGCCGGATATACGTTCAGCCATTGGTCGGCGACCGAGGGCGGTCCCGCGTACAACTTCGGGACGCCGGTCAACAATTCGATGACGCTGCACGCGGTCTGGACCCCGGCGACGGCGAACTATAAGGTCCTTTACTATCTCGAAAACGCGGAGGACGATCTTTATACTCTCGTCGAAAGCCGGAACAAGTCAGGCCCGACCGAGGGATCGGCGGTTTATAACGACGCGACGGATTTTATTGACGCCGATCCTCTCCCCGAAGAGAACGAAGCGGTCGAACGGAAGCGGTACGTCTTCGATCACTCCGAACCGGCGACGATCGCCGGAGACGGCAGCACCGTTTTCCGCGTTTATTTTAAACGCCTGACTTATGCGTTCAGGATGTGCGCGGCGAACTCACCGGGCGTCACGATACCCGGTCCCGAGTGCGAAAATAGCAGCTATCATCTTTACGCGAGCGCGCAGTACAAATATGGTCAGTCGACTGCGCCGACGTTTGATAAGGGTCTTCACGATCCGAAGCTGAAAGATTACATATGGAAGCTGTATTAGAACGGCAGCAACATGTACAGCGAGGCGCCGCTTCAGAAGGCGGAGAATATGTGGGCCTGGGGCCTTTACAGCAGCGGGACCATTTTTACGCAACATTATCGCGAAGCCGCGCCCGGGGTGGAGGGCAACGGCCCTAATCAGCCGCCCGCCGGGACCATCTACAACGCGATTAAAGAAAGTTATGTTTATTCGCATGCCGGAATGGTTTACAACACATTTATCGACGGTGTTATTCCGACGCCCGGATTTACCCTCTATCATCTCCCTTCGGAAGCGACATTGCTTCAACAGCTGTATAGCGGTCAACTTCCCGATACGGGTTGTAATTCCGGTAACGGCAGGATCGTCTGCCATTGGCACCAGATACAAAATAACTGCCATACGGTTGGCACTCAAAAATACTGCGAAGGGACGATTTATTATCAGCGGCTCAGCTATAAGATTACGTTCCACCGGAATATCACTGATGCGCATGCTCCGGTTTATAACGTTCCGGATATCCCGTATCAGCAGGATATTTCCAATACGATCGCGAACCACGCGGCGGCGCTGGAGCTGACGGAGAAGGTCGAGAGCGGGAAAACGTATCTTTTCGAAGGCTGGTACGATAATCCGGCTTTCGTCGGGACTCCCTACTCGTTTTCCGGGCAGACAATGCCGGCTCACGACCTGATCCTGTACGCAAAATGGATCCTGAAACCGACGCGGGTGAACTATTGCAAGGCGGCTGGGAGCACGCAATGTTCCTACCTGACCGTTCCGCAGAATACCCAGCTGAATGCGCCGCAGCAGGCTCAGATCAATTCATATAAGGAACCGCCTACGGGGACTACTGAGGCGGACTTTGACGGCTGGTATTTCCGGAGCTCCAGCGGTAGCTATATTAAATTTGATCTGGCCAACGATTATGTCGGCGAGAATACGATTACGCTGTATCCGATTTACAACCTGAAGGACTATGGGGTTACGTACAGCGGAGGATTGGGCGCCGGAGGAGTGGCGCCGACCGACAGCAAGCGCTATACCAGCGGTACAAACGCCGTTGTTCTGGACAAAGGCGGGTTGACGCCGCCGACCGGGCAGTCGTTCTGCGGCTGGCGAGTCGACGGCGACGGAAGCGGACGGGTCTATCAGCCGGGCGAGACGCTCCTGGTTGACAACAATAAGAACCTGACCGCGCAGTGGTGCCCGGGGATCCCGACGACAACGGTGACTTACAAGCCGGGGGCGGGGAACGGAGCGGAGATCAACCTTCCGAATCAGCCGATCAACATTACGCATCACGCGTACGGGATCGGGGCGGGCCCGGGCCAGGCGGATTATACGCCGAAGACCGGCTACGTTTTCGAGAGCTGGAAAGGGGCGAACGGGACGATATATCAGCCGGGCGACGCGGTTCAGCTGACGCTCGAGGGCCCGGGCGCGAACAACAAGAATATCTTTACCGCGCAATGGAAGCGGGCGGTGACGGATATCGTTGCGAGGAAGACCTGGGTCGGCGGTGCGCTGGCGGATCACGTTTACGTCGAACTGAAGCTGACGCGGTCGGTCGGCGGGACGCAGGATCCGGCGTTCGTTTCGCCGAGTCCGACGCTCGTTCCGGCTGGGACCAACCCGGCGGATACGCGGACGTATACCTGGACCGGGTTAGAGACGCATACCGCGGATGGAAAGAAATATACCTATAACGTCGTTGAAACGCCGGTCGGTTCGGCGAATTCCGTAGTGAGTCCGGGCGCGACCGAGTATGAATTCAACGTCGTGAATACGCTTAAGTCGCCGCAGGTCGATAAAGAAATTACGAAAATCTGGAAGGGCGGTTTTTATCTCGATAAGCCTGCGATCCAGGTCAAACTGGTCGGTACTTGCGCGGGCTGTGCGACGAAAGAAGTGGGTCCGAGGACGATCAACCTTGCCGACGTTACCGTTACGGAGAACCCGGCGGCGTATGAGACGACCTGGAAATTCACCTGGACCGGGCTTGACAAGATCGACGTGGCGACCGGGCAGGAGTATAGCTGGCACGTTCAGGAGGAAGCCGATCCGTCGCCTGAATGGAAGTCCGATTGTCTGAGCGGGCAGAGTATGCCGGCGGATCTGACGTGCGTCAACGAGTATAAGCCGCCGCTGATTCCGCCGACGAATCCGGAAAACCCGGACGATCCGAATCCGCACCCGAATCCCGCGGATGACCCCGGCGAAGTTGCCGGGCGGAAGTACTGGCTGGGCGGGAAGGCGACGGGATACGCCGACGTCACGATCCGGCTGCGGCGGAAATGGCCGAAGAACCTGAGCGGCGACTGCGGCGCGACGCCTGTGTATGAGTGCGAGATTGGTGCCGATATCCGGGACGTCAACGGGGCTGTGGTCCCCTCGGACGTCACGCTGGCGAAGGCCGATGCGGCGACGCATAAATGGATGCATGTCTGGGCGAACCTGCCGAAGACGGACCAGAAGACCGGTCTGGATATTACCTATTGGATCGATGAACTCAGCGTCGGCGCGCTTTCGCCGGCGACGCTGGGCGAGTTCGTGGAAGTTAAGGACGATAATGAGGACGGCGTCGTCGACGTTGGGGATGACGACCTGAAGGTGAAGAACAAGTATCTCCCGCCGCTTGTTCCGGACGATCCGGGAGATCCGGGCGATAATCCGAATCCCGAACCGGGAACGCCCGGCGCTGACGGGAACGTCACCGGCGTGAAGATCTGGAACGGCGGGGCGGACAGCGATCACGTTGATATCAAGCTGCTGCTGAAGCGGCGCTGGAAGAAGACGGACGGAACGGACTGCGCTGCGACGCCGGCTGACTGCGGCGCGGAGGAAGAGGTCACGGTCACGCGCGACGGCGCGCCGGTGAATCCGCGTGTGACGCTGCTGAAAGCTACGCAGGCGGCTCATCAATGGAAAAATAAGTGGACAGGGCTGGCGGACCGCGACTTTGAGTACGGGTACAAGTACTATTACAGAATTGTTGAAGAAAATACCCCCGCGGAGCTCGCCCCGTACACTCAGGAGGCTGGCGATACCGACGGCAATCCGGTCACGGTTCAGAACAACTATCATGCGCCATCGCAGAGCCGTATCGGAACGAAGGTCTGGGTCGGTGGCGCGAGTTATAACGGCGGCGTCCGCCCGGACGTTACGCTGCGGCTCTGCCGGACGTTGAGCTCGGCGCCGGACTTTACCTCCTGCAATAATATTGCTGACGGTACGACGCCGCAGGAGCAAACCCTGCATCATCCGACGTTGATGGCGACCTGGGAAGGGTATCCGGATAAGGCCGCGAACGGTATCCCGTATATTTACTGGATCAAAGAAACGGCCGCTCCGGCCGATTACGTGGAGGTCGATCGCGGGGATCTTGGCCTCCTCACGCCAGCGCAGCGCATGACGGTTACCAACCGCTTCGATTCGCATAATTCGGTGGTCCAGATTACCGGGGAGGTCGAATGGCATGGAGGCGATCCGTTTGCCGCTGATCCGGTTCTGAGTAAGGCGAAGCTGATGCTGTACCGCGGGATCGGGCCGGTTGGTCCGAATGGTGCGCCTGCCAATCCGGAAAAGGTCGTCATTCCGCCTGCTGTTCAGCCTGCTGAGGTTGAGGTTACGCGCGGGGCCGGCAACACCGGGTCGCACACCTTCGGCAACCTGCCGGAATATAACCCTGATGGGGTCGAATACATTTATTATGTCGATATCGTCACCGGTACCGGCGCGAGCGCGGTCGTTACGCAGATCATCGGCGACAGCGGTTCGGATCACTTCGAAAAGGTCGCACCGCCGGGATTCTCGGAGAATCAGGATTACAACTATGACCTGGTGGTCGACGTGGCTTATCGCGCTCCGAGCACGACGTTCCGGGCGAAGAAGGTCTGGGAAGGCGGGAAGTATTATAACGGCGGCGTCCGCCCGGACGTCTGGTTCAAGATCCAGCGTCACGTGAAGGGGACTGGTGATCCCTGGCAGGACGTTCCGGTTCTTCCGCCGCCGGATAACACGGAGGCGAACGCCCGGATCAAGAAGGTTCAGGGTTCGAACCCGGTGATCTTCTACAATCTGGAAAAAACGACGAACGAGGCTGCTCCGCGCGAGTATGAATTCCGCGTGGCCGAGGTTATGCCCGGCGCGGCGCCGGATACCTGGGTCGACTGGGCGCACGAAAATTATCCGGGGACGCATGTGTCTCCCGCCGGGGATGGCAACAACACCGCGAATCCGGTGGAAATGAAGAATACCTATCGATCGAAGCTGATCGAGGTCCATGGGAAGATCAAATGGCTCGACGGAAATTCAGCCGCGCATCATCAGGATATTACTGTAGCGCTCTGTCATAAGAAATCGGATGGGACTGAGGATTGCGATGTAGGAAATAGCATCCCGTGGGTGGATGGCGTCGACGAACAGGACTTCCACTGGGACAGCGATGATCCGTTAGGCCCCTGGGCTCCTTATCATGGCCCCAAGGTTAATGAAACGGATCCGGACGGAAAAGCGTATCAGTATTACCTGAAGCATGACACGCCTGCTCCGCTTCCGGCTGCTGGTATCGATTATAAGGTCGAGAGCGAGGGGCCGGGTCCGCGTCCGGACCACGTCGATCCGATGCATGTCCATTACCGCTACGTTCCGCCGACGATCGATATTGACGCTACAAAGAGGTGGAATGATGGTCAGCTGCTGCGGAGCCCGGTCCAGATTACGCTGTACTGGAAGAGGTTCAGCCAACCCGACAGCGCGGCAGTAAAGGTTCCTGCCAACGCGCTTACGGGAAGCCTGCCCGGCACGGACTGCAAGCGGGAGAATCCACTGACGTTCACCCCGCAGCTGCCGCTGTCGATCTCGAATCCGGATACTGAAAACCTGACGCAGCACTGGTGCGTCCCGAAGACGAATCAGGCCGGGGAAGAATATGTCTACTGGGTTAAGGAAGATGAATCGCAGCTGGATAAACGGTTCTGGCATCCGTCTAACGTGCTGGGGGAAGCGTATACGATAGCGAACAGCTTCAGGCCGCCGCTGATCAACTGGGACGATAATCCGCCGGACAAGGAGCCGAATCCGCCCAACCCGCCGGTGGAGCTTGATCCGAATCAGGACGACGGTAAGATGAAGATCGTGAAGATCTGGAAAAACGGGAAGACGGCGCGTCCGGTTTCGCTGAACATCTGGGTTTATCAGGAGATCGAAGGGGTTCCCGGCAGCAGGATCCCGTACCCGGGGCCGGGCGCGAATCTGGTGACGCTGACCCCGCCCGCGGATAACGGGGACCGCTGGGAAAAGACGATTGAAGGCGTTCCCGACATGACGCACAAGGGGCAGAAATATATCTATACCGTCGAGGAAGATGAAGCGTCGATCCCGGCGTTCGAGCTGGTCTCGATCGACAACTCGAAGGACGAGGTGAAGACGGTGACGAACCGCTTCAAGATCCCGACGACGCCGGTCGATATTGAAATTATCTGGGAAGGCGGTCCGCCGGCCAAACCGACGACGCAGACGAAGCTGACCTGTACGTCGAACGGGGTGGTAGTTAAGGAAGAAACGACAACCTATGTTCATCCGGTCACGACGGCGACGGTCCAGGTCCCGATCACGGACGACGACGGTCATCCGGTCCGCTGCAAGATCGAGCAGCCGGGCGGCGCGCCTGCGCCGTACGTGGAAAAGCCGACACCGGGGACGACGGAAAAGCCGATCGTGGCCGGCGGTCCGAATAACTTATCGATTACGAACCGATACGAATCGCCGCACCGGACGGTTATCGGGAAGAAGACCTGGGTTGACGGCGAGCTCGCGAATAACGGCGTGCGCCCGACAATCTGGCTCAAGCCCGAACGGTCGTTAGACGGAAATACCTGGGAAGCGGTCCCGGGAACGGCGCCGGTTGCCGTGACGCATCCGGACACCAAGGCCGTCTGGGATAACGTTGACGAGTTCGACAACAACGGGGTGCCGTATCAGTTCCGCGTCCTCGAGGTCGACAGCGCCGGGAACGACTGGAAACCGGACAACTACGATAAGATCGGAGCCGGGACCAACATGACGAACCAGTACGTCATCCCGCGCGGCGATATCGACGGACGGAAGCTCTGGGGCCGCGGTTCGGACCCGCGCCCGACGGTCTGGCTGAAGCTGTACCGGCAGGTCGGTGAGAATCCTCCCGAAGAGGTCCCGCTTCCGGAAGGCGAAATCAAGCAGGTCCCGTCCGGGACCGGCACGGTCACCTGGCAGAACGTCGAGCTGACGACGATCCGGGGCGAGAGTTACGTCTTCTCGGTCAGGGAAGTCGACGCGCACGGCGCGGACTGGACCGCTCCGGGCTACTATAAGATTGAAAACGGGGCGACGGTTACCAACCAGCGGCTCAGCCGGATTTACGTCGGCGTGTCAACGACGCCGCTGTCGTATGACGTCTTCCCGCTCGTGATTACCAACGGCGAAGGGCTCAGCGACCGGCAGTCGATTGACAACAACGACGGCGACGCGACGTATCCGAAGGAGCTCTTCCGCGAAGACCTGGCGGTCATTCCGCATCAGGTCCGGATCGACATGCTCGATCTCGAACGCTGGCGCGTGGAAGGCGCGAGCTGCCTGATGCGCCCGTACGACAGCAGCGATCCGAACGACGACGTGAACCTGTCGGTCGAGCTCAAGCGCGATGTCTTCGGAAGGGCGACCGGCGAATTTGAAATCAAGCCGATGCCGGTTGAGAAAGACATCCGCTGTATAATCCAGCTGCGCAACTTGCGCGCGTCGAAGATCGTCGTCAAGAACGTTACGTATCCGAATCCGGATATTCCGATGTTCCCGCTGTATCATTACGACGTGACGGGCGTCGGTTACGGGCCGTTCGATTTATCGACGACGTCGGAACCGAACGTTCAGGAGGTCGCTCCGGGCGACTTCTCGATCACGCAGACGAACGTCACCGGCTGGACGACGATCGACGTCATTGCGACGAGCTCGATCATCGGGCGGCGGCCGCTGACCTCGCTGAACGACACGGGCGCGGAGACGAAGGCGGAATTCACTGCGATCGACAGCGAAGTCGTGACGCTCACGTTCGTCAACGTCCCGCCGAATACGATCATGCTTAAGAAGGAGACGATCCCGGCGAACACGGGCGATAAGTTCCGCTTTGAAGGGATCCTGTCGGGCGAAATCAGCCACGGCGAATACCTGATCCGGACCGACGTCGTTCCGGACGGGAAGCAGCACCAGGCGATCGAAATGCCGCATGACGAATGGTCGAAGCACCGCGTCACCTGCGTCGAGCGCGGGATCATCGGGCCAACGGAGACGCGCGCCGAATTCTATACCATGTCCGCCTACTATGGGCTGGATCCGGGCGAAACGATCCTCTGTACCTTCGTTAACCGCAAGTGGGGCGCGGACGATAATCCGGATATTCCGGACCCGGATATCCCGGGATTCACGGACATCGGGCTGCCGCGAACCGGCTTTACGCCGGGCGTTGTAACCGCCCTTCCGGACCAGCCGGCCGCGAAGCTGTACGCGCCGTCTGAATTGACGCTGCGGATTCCGAAGATGAACCAGACGCTGTCGATCGTCGGGATTCCGAAGAGCGGCAAGAACTGGGACGTGACCTGGCTGGATCCGCATCAAGCCGGGTACCTTGAGGAAAGCGCGTATCCGACCTGGGATGGAAACAGCGTCATCACGGCGCACGTCTGGGACGCGTACAATAACCCGGGTCCGTTCGCGGGGTTGAAGGACCTTGTCTACGGCGACCGCTTCACGATTGAAGCGTACGGTATGACGTATACGTACGAGGTCCGCGAGTCGGAACGCGTATTGGCGACGGCGGTCGATCGAGTCTTGACGCCGAAGACCGGCAGCTGGATTACGCTGCTGACCTGCGAACAGTATAACGAGACGACGGATAAATACGCTTACCGGCGCATGGTCCGCGCGGTCCTTATCGAAACGAAGTAACGAGCCAAAGCGCCGGCGGCGCGCCCAAAACTCTGGGCGCGCCGCCGGACCGGTTCATTTTTGAATTAATATAGGATAGTGAGGTACACGCTATGAGTTCGAAAACAAAGAGATTCCCGTATTTGTTTATGACCTTGCTTTTGGTTATCGCGATCTTCGGGACGGCGCTGCCGGCGGTGGGGCAGGGCTCTAATCCAAGCCCGAACTATACGACCGGGATGCGGAAAATGGTCCGCGGCGGCGCGGCGACGGTCGACCCGTTGACGCTGCCGACGTTTGAGTTTAAATTTACGTTGGATACGATTTCGCCGGGGAATAAGCGGATTTATAAGATCGAGGATCCGAAGTTCGACGAACGGCTCTTCATTCAGCGCATTGTCGTCAACGGTCCTTTCGCCAGGCAGATGGCGAAAATCGAGGTCCATAAAAAAGACGGCAGCGGCTGGGAGACGAAGTGGACGGCTCCGGGCGGCACGCCTCCCGCGAGTATACCGCTCGGGGAGCAGGGTTCCGCGACCAACGCGGTCGACAGCGCCGCCGCCGGAAGATTAGCGGCGCAGATCTCGGATTATACAAACGGGAATCCGGTGGCGTCGAATAACACGGCGACCTACGACCAGATCCGGTTTACGTTTAAGGATGACGGCGGGCAGGGTTCGAATTTTAATGGCGCCGCCGGAAAGATCGATCTGTATTTCCGCGTTCTGAACCCATTTGTCGATCCATCGAATTTTATCGGCGGAAGCGGCGGGGTCGTCTGTTCAGGGGACCCGGGTGATCAGACACCTTTGAAAAAGGAAATCGTCTGTAACTACGCCAAGTTCTACGGGAGCGGCGGTAACGTGTCGACCAGCACGAACGGTATTTTTAATGTCCCGACCCCGACGTTCCAGTTCAAAAGCGGCTCATCTGAGATTTCGACGAATGTCAACGATATCGGTTCGGCTTCGTTCAGCTTCCTGACGACGAAAATGGTCTCGTCGGGCGAATATCAGAATATGATATTTTCGGCGATTTTGCCGGCCGGATATGAATTCGCGAGCGCGCGCGTGACGAACAGCGAAGTTCAGGCGAAGCTGATCGGCGCGCCGGTGGTGACGAATATCTCGGGCGGCCGGAAAAAAGTTACCATGACGTTCCAGACGTTCCAGCATGTGATCGTGTCGCCGACGCAATATGGCCAGTTCAATCTGGTGGTCAACTATGTGCCGACGATGGCGGCTGCGAATTCGGATAATCTGAAGGGTTATCTGGCGCTGAGCAATTATGATACGCTTACGGAAGTTGGGACCAGCGGACAGTACCAGCTTAAAAAGGGCGGTAATCTCGTCGGTACGTCGATCGGCAATATTGGCGTTGACACGGACGATGGAAACAACAACGGCAATACCGGCGAAAAGATATTTACCGATAAAATTACAGTAAAGGCCGTGAAGCCTGCCAGCGACCTGAAGGGTATTTCTTATTTTGGTTCGACAGGGTACAGCCGTCTGACGAACGTCGCGCGCGGCGATACCTATACATACCGGGTAGAATTAGCGGCTTACGGCGCCGCGGTTTCCGGCGGCGTCGTTTACGAGGCATTCCCGGATTCGGGGACCGGTTCGCGATCCAGGCTGAACGCGCAGATTACCAACCCGAATCCGACTCGTTATCGGATCGAGTATTGTACCAAGGCGGGGATGCCGGCCGATGATCCGGTTCAAGGGGTCAAAGACGCTGCCTGCGATAATAACTGGGTGACAACGGTGGCCGATTATAAGCAGGTCACGGCGTATCGAATCAAGGTCCAGAATGGCCAGTCGATCCCTGTCGGCGCTTCAGATAAGTTTGAAGTAACGATGATGGCGAATGGGCGTGGATATGACACCTCAGAACATAAGGTCTGGTATTCGAAGGACGCCGGGGCGAATTTCAGCAAGACGACGGGTTCGCCGTTAGTTGTAGCGAGTAAGCTCCGGGTCAAGATCACTTCCCGTTGGACGAAACCGAATATGACGACCGCTAATCCGGATACGACGGCGCAATTGAGCGGTTCGCCGGCGGATCTGGTCGTTGCGGGCGAAACCAATCCGGTTCCGCTGAACGGCTCGTCGCAGCCAAATACCGAGTCATCCATCACGGCAACAAAAGACCTGACGGCTTACGGGGCCCGGTCGAATCTGAATATCCCGCTGTCATATTCGATTACGGCGGGCGCGGTTACGCCTGGCGGCGCTGGCGGCTATGGACCTGCGGCACTGTCCGGTACCTGCGAGCTCAATACTGGCGCGAATCAGAACGCTGGCGATGAGAATTACGATTATCACTGTTACTTCGATTTTCGCTATCCATCGCCGGAATCGGTAAGAATCACCGGGCAGAAGAATTGGGACCCGAATATTACGCTGGGGCGTGCCGGGACGTTCCTGATGAGCCTCCAGTATCGCGAGGCAGGTTCGGGCGCCCCCTGGACAGACGTACCCGCGTCCATGCTGAGGGCGGAGATCAACTCAGTCCCCTGTCCTCAGGTGAACCCGGTTGAGCCGATGGGCAGCGCGAACGCGGAATCGTTTGAATGGTGCGTTCCGCAGGGGCCGGATTCAAACGATCTGAATCGAAAATATGAATTCCGTTTGTACGAAAAAGCGAAGTTCCCCGCTTCCCAACCGTTTGAAAGATGGAAGGCGGAAGGCGCGACGGCGGAGATCGTGGGCGGCGAGATCGTCGGTTACGCTTCGGCTGCGTTTACTCCTGCGGGGGGCGCGGGCGCGGGCGCGTTGTCGAACGTGCTGAACAAGCAGAATTACGGCGATCCGGGCGTTCCGCCTTTGAACGCAAAGGTAACCTGGTATAACGGTCCGATGCCGAAGCCGGAGGCGTATTTAACGTTGATGCGGACGGCGATTTCAAATAGCGAAGCCTGTGTGCCGGGCTTGCCGGAACAGGTTGTTTCTGGCGGGAACCCGGTCCGTATCAAGATCAACGAGCTCGGCGAGGGTGGTTGGACGACGGGGCCGGATCACGGCGACATTAAATCTGAGAAAGTTTTCCCACTCACCGGTATCCCGAAGATGAACGATTACGGATGCGCTTACAGTTACTACATCGTTGAAACCGACGCATCCGGGAACGACCTGACGCCGGCGGGCTACAACAAGACGGACGGCGCGTCCGGCGGCTCCGCGCTCGAAATTGTCAACCGATTTAACGTCGAGCGCATTGCGATCAAGGGAACGAAGAAGTGGGTCAACGGTAATGCGCTTCCGCGACCGGTGATCACGCTCGGCTTATACGTGAAACATACCGTCGGCGGGGCGGAGCATCTGACCATCCCGGAAGACGCTTTGCTGAACGAGGTCGTCCCGCAGCCGATCTATATGGACGCGGCGACTGGCTGCCCTGCTGCCGCATACGAGGCGGTGGGTCTGGTCGCGGTAAACAACGACCAGGACGTTTACTGGTGCGTCCCGAAGTATCAAAAGGACGGCGTCACGACGATCGATTACTATGTCGACGAGAATCTGGGCGCTGACTTTACGAATGCATCTCCGATGGCGGGCGTTCCCGCCGGGCCTTCCGGCCTGAATACGGGCGCGGCGGCTCCGACGAATTACGTCAAGACGTATACGGGCGGGAAGACCGAAATCACGAATACGTACGTGCCGCCGACGATCAATCCGGATCCGATGACCGGGAATGGGTCGGTTACAGCCGAGGTGAAGTGGCTCCCGACGGGCGTTACGATCCCGCCGAACACGGTGGTCACGCTGACGCTGAAAAGGCAGTGGCGGCTTGGGGAAAACGTGGATTGCTCGGTTGCGGGAAACTGCGGCGCGGAAGAGGTCGTTTCGGTGACGAGTCCGGCGATCACGGACGCGACGCTGAATTCGAACGACGCGGCGACGCATAACTGGAAGCATACCTGGACTGACGATAAGACGAATCCCAACGATGACCTGCCGGCGACGAACGTGGATGGGGTCCGGTATTTCTATTTTGTCGAGGGAAGCGCCGCGCCGGCGAACTTTGAGCTGGTTCCTCTGCCGGCGGGGACCCACAAGGGCCTGACCGTGACGTATCGGTATCGGGCGACGATGACGGATGTGACCACGAAGAAGATCTGGAACGGCGGTTCGGATCCCCGACCGGTCGTCCGCTTCACGCTGCAGCGTTCGGCGGATGGCGGCGCGAATTGGGAGAACGTGCCGAACGCGGAATTAGACGACTGCGGCGGCGCCTGTCCGAAGACGCAGCCGTATAAGGTGAATACCCCGAATGGACAGGCACAAGTCGAGGTTCATTGGCGGACGACGGAGACCTCCCCGGGCGGAACCCCCTATCAATTCATGGTGATCGAACAGCCGGTTCCGGGTTACATTCAGGATCCGAACGGTACGTCGGAGCTGCAGATTACGAATAAGTACGTGCCGCCGATGGCCGACGTCGAAGCGACGAAGGTCTGGGTCGGCGGGCAGGCGCCACGTCCGGGCGTTGAGCTGACTTTAACGCGAACGACCGACCTGACGAAGCCTGTCGATGGCGCCTGTACGGGCTACGAGGACGTTCCGGCGGCGGAGCTGGACGGCGCGCCGGGGTACAGCGCGAGCAACCCCGTGACGCTTCCGAACGGCACGACGGATGTGAAATGGAAGACCAACCTGAAGGCGATCACTGACGCGGCGGTGTATAAATTCTGTGTCAAGGAGACGGCGCTGACGGATTATCCGAATCCGACGGTTTCGGTCGATGGGACCGGACGAAAGTTCACGGTCGTCAATACGTATCAATCGCCGCGGATCGATTTCGTGGGAACGAAGGTCTGGTCGGGCGGGACGGAAGCGACGAAGCCTGCGTCGATCCAGCTGACGCTGAAACGGAAGGTCGGCGCGAGCTATGTCGCGGTCGATCCGTCGGAAATCGTCGCTCCGGACGCTTCGTATACGGGCGATAACCCGGCGACGGTTACGCCCGACGCGGGCGGGAACTGGACAGTGAAATGGAGCGTCCTTAAGACGGACGCGAATGGGGACGATTATGAATACCGGGTCGAGGAGGACGTGTTCCTGGCCGGTTGGGTGGGCACGATCAGCCCTGACGGGAAAACCGTTACCAATACCTTCATCGTCCAGAATAATCAGACGGTTACGGGCGAGAAAAAATGGATCGGCGGAACGTACGCCGACGTGCAGCTGGTTCTTTATCGCGTGATTCTCAACGCGGACGGAACGGATCGCCCGGGAACCAAAGAACAGGTCCCGGCGGTTGGCGGAATCGTTAATCCGGTACCCCTGACCCTGGCAAACGCGGCGGCGCATCACTGGAAGAACACGTGGATGGGCTTGCAGGATAAGGACCAGGCGACGGGCCTGCGTTATCGTTATTTCATCGATGAAAGCGCCGTGCCGGCCGGGTATACGAAGGTTAAGAGCCAGAGCGACCCGACGCCGATTACCGACAACGATACGCTGACGGTGACGAACCTGGCAGCCCCGCAGCCGGGAACGGTGACCGGCGTCAAGGTCTGGCAGGGCGGCCGCGATAACAACCGGATCGGCGTCTCGCTGAAGCTCATGCGGAAGCGAAATGGCGGCGCGACATGGGAACTGGCGCCGGGGGTCGCCAATCCGGTTAAGTTGGATGAAGATAACGTGACTGGGCATCCCGCGCATAACTGGCAGTATACCTGGATGGGATTGGATACCACGACTTTCGAATATGCGGTAGAGGAAGTCGGGCTCGCGCCTGGCGCGATCTACGAAGAGATCCCCGACGCGAATCCGTATTCAGTTACGAACAAATACAAGGTCCCGCCATATGACGATCCGAATACGCCGCAGGACGAAAACGGTAAGGTCATTGGGAAGGTCGTCTGGAATAACGGCGGCGCGGCGATCGACAGCGCGAGCGTCACGCTGCAGCTGTACAGGGCAAAGGTAGAAGCGGGCGGCTGCGATTATAGCAATAAAACGGCGGTCCAGGCTCCGGTGACACTGAACGGCGCGGACGCTGCGACGCATCACTGGATGCATGAATGGAGCGGGCTCCTCGGCGAAGAGGAAACGACCGGCAAGAAATTCTGCTATTTCATCGATGACGCCGCGCCTCCGGTCGGCTTCCAGCAGATCGATGAGACCGCGATGCCGCCTCAGCCGGTGATTACGGAGAACAAAGACCTGCAGGTGACCTACGAGCTGATCCAGGCGGCAGGGTCGTTTTCCGGTAAGAAGGTCTGGATCGGATCGGTTGGCCCGTACTGCGATGTAGAGCTGAAGCTCATGGTCCATATCGCCGGGGGCGCCAACAGCTTAGTGACTACGGACGCGGCTAATAACCCGCTGCCCGATAATCCGGTTACGTTAGCGGCCGCCGACGCGGGGACTCATCACTGGGAGCATACCTGGAATAATCTGAAGGATGTAGGAACATCCTACCCAGCGGGTTCCTATTACTATGTTGACGAAAGTCCGCTCCCGGCGGGGTGTCCGTTCGAGAAACAACCGCTCAGCGGATTGAGCCCGAATACGGTGACGAACGAGTACAGGATCTCGACGATCGAGATTAACGTGACGAAGGAATGGGTGAACGGCCAGCTCAAGCGCGAACCGGTCGATATCACGCTGGAGCAGTCGAACGACGGCAACACCTGGTCGCCGGCTCCATTGGAGACTCCTGGCGTTGGCGGATGCGCCGCCAACAATCCGTCTCTGGTCACGACGCTGCTTACCGCGCCGAACAGTCCGAATACCGTTTTTGAGACGGTTAAATTCTGCGTCAAGAGCGCGAATGCGGCGGGCCCGCTGCAGTTCCGCGTGAGGGAGGCGCACGCGGCGGGGACTATCAATAACGCGTTGTGGCCGATCCCAGGGGACGGAAGTAATATCACCGGCACTGTCGCGACCGGTTTCACGATTCGCAATACATTCGAGCCGGAGAAGCGCGACCGTACGGTTACGAAAATCTGGAGCGGCGGAGTCGGCGCGAATCCGGTCACGGTTAATCTGGAGCGCTCTATTGGCTCCAATCCGCCGGTCGTAACCCCTGTTCAGTTGACAGACGCTGATCAGGTGCCTGGCGATCCGATGAAATGGGCGAAGGTCGTGCCGGGCCTGCCCGTTACGGACGAGAAAGGGATTGACTATACCTACGAGGTGAGCGAAGATACGAGCGGCATGCCGCAGTGTGGTGTTCCGGGTTATGATCATGTCAACCTGACGGTTACGAATACCTGCAATCCGCAGCAGCGGAATCTGACGGTCAAGGTCGAATGGTACGGCGGACCGCTGCCGCGGCCGAACGTTAACGTTCGCGTTCAGGGTGTTGCCGGCGCGAATCCGCCGACGACGAATGACTTTACGATGACCGGAGTTCCCATGTGGGAACATACTGAGTCGCTGCCGCAAAATCATATCGACGGAACGCTCTTCAACTACACGATTTCGGTCCTGAACGCGGCGACCGACCTGGTGGACTACGACATTACGTTTGATCCGGCGCCAACGGTTCAGCTGACGACGGACCGCGAGGTCAAGATCAAGCTGAACTACCGGCAGCCAACGACGAGCGTGACGGCGACGAAGACCTGGGTGGGCGGCGGTACGCTGACGCGTCCGGATGTTTACTTCGTGCTGTACAGCAAAAAGCAGGGGACGATCGATCCGTTCGCCCCGGTCGCGAGCGCGCCGGTCATGACGCTTCCGCACGGGACGACGACGGTCACCTGGAACAGCGTTGCGTCGAAAGATATCGACGGCAACCCGCTTGAGTTTGAGGTCCATGAAACCGATTCGACCGGCACGGACCTGGCGTTTGTCCCGGCGAATTATACGAAGGCTGAAAGCGGGCTGAACGTGACGAACACGTATCAGTCGAGCGGTACGGTCACGGCGAATAAAGTCTGGCAGTCGGGTACCTCGCCGCATCCGTCGATCTGGTTCAAGCTGTACCGCCAGCTGGGCTCCAATCCGGTCGAAGAAGTTCCGGGCGCGGCGATTATCGAGCTCCCGGACGGAACGCTGCAGGCGGACTGGAGCGGCGTCGAGCTGACCGATTCGACCGGCGTCCCGTACGTCTTTACGGTCAGGGAAGTCGACGCGACCGGCGCCGACTGGGTCGTTCCGGGCTATGTCAAGATCGAACGCGACCTGACGGTCATCAATACGAAGAAGGGTATCCTGACGGTGGCGGTTGAAACCGATCCGGCGACCTCGGAATCGTTTGAAATCGCGGTGTCGAACGTCAACGGCGACAGCCATACGGAACGGATCGACAATAATCCGACCGACCCGACGTACCCGGATACGATGATCGTCACGGATATCCCGGCGGTCGAGCATACGGTCAGGATCAACGGTCTCGATCTCGACGCCTGGGAGGTGACGGCGATCAACTGTACGTCGCAGCCGTTAGACGGTTCAACGCCGCCGGCGCCGCTGACGATCGATCCGGAATTTAACTTCTCCGGCAAGATGACGGGCGTGTTCAAGATTCCGAACGTCCCGGATCAGGCGCAGCTGGCCTGCGGATACAAGCTCCGCAGTCTCGTCGGCGGGAAGATCACGGTCCACAACCAGACGCTTCCGAACCCGGCTCAGCCGGTCTACCCGACGTATCAGTACCTGGTGAGCGGCGCCGGTTACACGGATTTCAACCTGCTTGCCAACGATACGATCCCGAACGCGCAGGAAGTCGCTCCGGGCACGTATCAGATCAAACAGCTGAATATCGACGGATGGGTCACGATCGACGTGGTCGTCAAGAGCTCGATCGAAGGCCGCCGTCCGATGGTCAGTCTCAACGAAGAGCGCGTGGCGACGCCTCCGGCGCCGCTGGGCAGCGAAACCTTTACAGGCTGGCAGTCAGTCCTGACCTTTACGGTCCAACCGAAGGAGCAGGTGACAGTGACCTTCGTCAACGCGCCGAAGAATACGGTCATGATTCGCAAGGAGACGATCCCGTCCGGCGTCCCGAACAAGTTCTACTTCGCGGGCAAGCTGAGCGGTACGATCGGCGACGGCGAATACCTGATCCAGGCGAACATGACGCCGGAAGGCACGCAGTGGCAGATTACCGAACAGGGCGTTGAGTTCTGGAATCTGGTCGAAGTCAATTGTATCGAGCGCGGCGAGATCGGGAACACCCCGACTCACGGCGACGTCGGTACGGCCTCGGCTTACGTCGGGCTCGATGAAGGTGAAAGTATTATCTGTACCTTTGTCAACCGCCGCTACGGCGAAACGGTCGAGCATTACGATCCGCCGGTACCGGGCTTCACCGACTGGGCGGACGCCCTCCCGCGCACGGGCTTCACGCCGGGCCGGGTCACGGTCCTGCCGGAGCAGCCCGCGGCGAAGCTGTATCAGGATTCGAAGCTGACGCTGAATATTCCGGGGCTGAACCAGACGCTCGAAATCGCCGGGATCCCGAAACAGGATGGAACCTGGGACGTCAGCTGGCTGGGCAAGAAGGCGGGCTACCTCGAAGGGTCGGCGTATCCGACCTGGGACGGGAACTCGATCGTGACGGCGCATGTCTGGGACGCGTACAACAACCCGGGTCCGTTCTTCGGACTGAAGAACCTCCGCTACGGCGACCGCTTCACGATCACGGCTTACGGGAAGACGTACACGTACGAAATCCGTGAATCTGAGCAGCTGCTGGAAACGGATGTCGACCAGATGATGGTATCGAAAGAAGGCAGCTGGGTCACGCTGATGACCTGCGAAGCCTATGACGAAGGCGAGCAGAAGTACAAGTACCGCCGTCTCGTCCGCGGCGTCCTGATCGACGTCGAGTAACGAAACCCGGCGCGGGGAGAGCCGGCCCTATGGGGAGCCTTTCCCCCGCGACGCGGAACGGAGATTGAGTGAAATAGAAAACGGGCGTGAGATTCGCGCCCGTTTTCTATTGGAGGAGCACGCCCCGGTCCTTATTTTTGTTGCGGAAGGTGCCGGAAGGCTCATATTCCGCCTTAATTCCCGGATGAAAATGAGTATAATATCGGATAAGCGGAAAATCGCTTGGCGGGGATCGTTCCCGAGACGGAGGTTTTTCCGTTTTGGGGAAGGCCCTGTCGTTCGGGGAGGGGCAGCATGGAGGATCGCCGGAAATGGGCGTCTGAAGCGTCGAAAATCGATCCCGTTTTTTGGGGACATGCCGGAAAGATGACGGCGTTGATCGCGGGCGTGACGTTCGGATGTTTCCTGGGCGCGGTGCGTCTTGGCCAATGGCTCGACGGACGTGCCGGATCCGCTCCTTTGCTGACAATTCTGGCGGGGCTGTGCGGCATCGGCGTTTCGCTTTACCTGAACGTGAAAATTGCGTTCAGGACGATTGCCGCGATGAAATTGAAAGGAAATCCGCCGGCGGAAACGCGATTGGCGGACGGCGAAAGGGATTCTGACGATGACTGAAATAACGGCTGCGCCGGGAGGCGGAATCGAACCGGGGTCGGGAACCGGCGCGAAAAAAGAAAAGCGCTCTCCGGCGCTGACGCTCGTTCTCCTTGCGGCGCTGGTGGTTTTGAATATTGTCGCCGTCAGGGTTTATCCGCCGGTCAAGCCGGTCATCCGGGTCGTCCCAGAGTCATTGCTGGTGGGGGCGGGCGGCGAACCGGCGCCCTGGTTTACGATTCCGGGCGTGGGACCGGTATACCTGACGAATACGCTGATGGCGGTGTTCCTCGTTTTCGTGATCCTGATCGGATTGTCGATCGCGGTCCGTTTCCGGGTTAAGAGCGCGGTACGACGACCGTCCGGACTGATCCTGTACCTCGAAACGACGATGGACATGCTGACTGGAATGGTCAAAGGGTCGATCGATCCGAAATGGAGCGGGCGGATCCTGCCGTTTTACTTTACGTTCTTCTTTTACGTCCTGCTCGCGAATTTGACGAAGGTTCTCCCGTTTTTTGAGACGGTCGGTGTCGCGGTCCCCGCTGACGGCGGGCTGGCAGCCGAGCGCTGGACCCCCTGGCTTTACGCGGTTACGAACCGGATCGCCGGGGAGGGGGCGCAGGGCTATGAGCTCGTCAGCTTCTTCCGCGGCGCGTCGACGTCGCTGAATTTTACGCTGAGCCTGGCGATCGGGTCGGTCCTGATGATCCAGGCGTTCGGCGTTCGGGCCAATGGCTGGCGCTATTTTACGAAGTTCCTCCCGCTGGGGTATATCGCGATGTTGGGACGGCTGATCGGCGCGGGCCTGCAGGCGGGGATCGCGAAGCTGATTCTCCTTGTCCGCGGCGGCGATCCGCCGAAATCCGGCGAGGACCTCCTGGCGAAGGCTGACGGGAAAGCGCTGAAGGCGGAGGCGGAGCGTTTCCGGAAGAAGGCGGGCGGATTTTTTATCGACACGTTCGTCGGCGTTCTGGAGCTGGTTTCCGAAGCCGCGAAGGTTTTATCGTTCGCGTTCCGACTGTTTGGAAATATGTTTGCGGGCAGCGTGCTCCTGCTGTTCCTGGGGTACATGGTCCCGGTGGTATTGACATCGTTTTTACAGCTTTATGAGATGATTTTCGGGCTGATTCAGGCGTTTGTTTTCAGCATGCTGACGGCGATTTTTATGAACATGGCCGTTCAGCATGAGAAAGAGTAAAGATTCGGAAAAATCCGGGGGGAATTGAGAATGGATCCACAAGCGGCAAAATACATTGGTACGGGAATTGCGATGCTATCGCTGGCGGGCGCGGGCATATCGATCGGCATGATCGGAACGTCGGCGCTGAGCGGGATCGCGCGCAATCCGGAGGCGCAGGGAAATATCATGTCGGCGATGATTCTGGCGATCGCGTTCGCCGAATCGATCGCGATTTATGCGCTGGTGATCGCGTTCCTGATGCTGTTCAGTTAGTTCGAAAGCGGGTCAGATCATGGGTGCAGCATTCAGCGCTTTGGGGATCAACGCCGGGAACCTGTTCGTCAGTACGATCTGCCTGATCATCGCCTACCTGATCATCGCGCGGTTTATCGTCGGCCCGGTTCAGAAGGTCGCGAGCGAGCGGCAGGCGGTTATCGATTCCGGAATGGAAAACGCGCGCAAGTCGAAGCAGATGATCGCCGACGCGGAGCAGCGCGCCGCGGAGATTGTCAGCAGCGCCGAGGCGAAGGCGACCGAGATCATTAAGACGGCCACGGATCAGACGATTAAGCTCCGCGAGGATTACCAGGCGCAGCTTGACGCCGAAAACGTTAAGCAGCTCCGTAGTACGAAAGCCTACCTGGATCAGGAGCGGGATCTGATGCTGACGCACTTACGCGACCAGATCATCGATCTGTCGATTGTGGGGGCGAAGAAGTTGATTCAGGAGAACCTGAAAATCGATCCGGATAAACAGCGGCAAATGCTGATCGAGCTGTTTACCGGGATCCGTGACCGGAAGTTCTTGTCCGTCCCTGAGGAGCTTCAGTCGAACCTGCCGCGGATCGAAGTCACGACCGCGATCGCGCTGACCGACGACGAACGGGCGCTCGTTACTGAGGAGCTGAAGCCGCGTCTGAGCGACGACGGCGAGGTCGTTTTCCAGATCGACCCGAAAATTCTCGGCGGCGTCGTCGTTCATAGCGGCAATATCCTGATCGATCATTCGATTTCCGGCCGGGCGCGCGAGCTTCGCGACGCGCTTCATCAGTAAAATTTCGGAAGACGGAGCTTGGATTTGGCGGCTGTCCCAAAAGCCGGGACTTCGAAATGTTTAGGTGAATATTATCAAAGTATTTTTCTGATTAGAGGATAGCCATGCCCTTGCGAATGGCATAGAAAACAGGGGTATATGGCGTGGGAACCGGTGATTTTCCCCGGTTTCCACAAAAAAATTATCCAGAGTCAGTGTATTGAGCCTCCCTCCTGTTCCAGCGCACAGCGCGTAGGGGGAGACCTTTGGTCGAATGAGGGTTATTCAATGCACTGACGATTAAGTAGATGAATTTTATTGAAATAAAATTCGATTTGAGGCATTCTCTTTCGTTTCATAAAGGCGGGTATAATCGAACTATGCCGGTCGATTTCTTAAACCTCCTTCCGCAGATCCGCGATTTCAGCGATCACGCCGTCGAGCGGCAGTCGCAGGCGGAATCGAGCCTTTCCGCGCTCCGGACGTCGTTCGCGGCGTTAGCCGGGCGGACGGATATCGAAGCGCTCGTGCGCACGAATTTATCCGGGAAACAGGCAGCGCATATCGCGCTTCCGACCGATGAGGCGATCGACCGCGGCTTCCCGCTTCCGGAAAACGCGCGGCGTCCGGGGACGATTTTGGCCGCCGACGGGTCGCAGGTGATCCCCAATCGGCACGAGGAAATCCGTTTCGGGTTGATCAATATCGGATTATTCGAGACGCGGCCGGGTTCGGGAATCGTTCCGGTCGAGACGGTCACGACCGAGCTTCTCGACGAATTCAGTGACGGCGAGCGGCTCGACGAATTCCGCGTTTCGTACCTGCGCGATCTTTCTGAACGTTGCCTGATTGCGGAGGCTGTCGCCGGTCTGGCGTCCGATCGGGAGCCGGTCCTGGCGCTGACCGACGGTCCGATCTCGATCTTTCAGCTACGGAAGCCGGTGAGCGGGGCGGCGGGGGCGTTTTCGCCTGAGGACCGGCGCAGGATTGAAACCGCGTATCAGGTCATGGCGCGGCGCGGGGTCCTTTACGCCGGCTATATCGACCGTCCGGGTTCCGATCTCGTCGTCCGCATGGCGCAGACAGCGCTGAATCAGGAGACGTCGGAATCCGGCCCGAAAACGCTGACGGACGCTGGGCTTTTCGCGTCGGTTCTGGGACCGACCGAGCGTTCGGCGGTCTTCCAGCTGGCGACGGTGAATTCGGGGATGGATGACGAGGAAATTCTGGCGGTCTATTTCTTTTACCTGAACCTTCAGGGGGCGCAGCGGTTCCGGACGCGGAAGCGGGCTACGATTGCGCGCGTCGAAGTTCCGGATTGGGTCGCGCGCGAGCCGGCGTCGATCGACACGCTGCATGCGGCGCTGGTCGCGCAGGCGGGAATGATCGATGGGATGCTGTATCCCTACGCGCTCCAGCGGGCGCATGAAATCGCGCTGATCCGTGCCGGTGAGAAAGAGCGGATTAAACGGAAGCTGATGAACGAAATGATTCGGCGGGGAGGTTCGCCGCGGGATAAATCGGAAAAGCAGCGATCGAAAGACCTGATTAATTGAATCGAATCGGGTGGAGCCAATCGAGTGAAAAGGAGATGGATCGATGGGGCCAGAGGCAGTCGGAATCCCGTTTGGGCGAATCTTAACCAGTCATTTACGCGGCGCGTCGGCGGCGTTCCGCGTCGGAGCGGAGGAAATCCCGTCGTTCGGATCGCTTGTCCGCGTTGCGATCGGAAATCGCGGCGGCGATATTTTTGGACTGGTTGCCGATATCCGGATGGAAGAGGACGGCTTCCTTCGGCAGTTAGCTTCCGGAGCTGAACTCGACCCCGAAATTATTCTCGATTCCCGGGAAAACCGGAATGTCCCGATCGTGCTGACGGTTTTATTCGTCGGATCGCGCAGCGATGGGCGCGTTTCACACCTGCTTCCGCCGCGCCCGCCGCTGACGCTCGATGAGTTGTACGTTTGCTGCGACGCCGAGATCGTTGAATTCTGCGGCGGGGGGCGGTTCGGCTACTTCCGGCATCTTCTCCGCGGCGGAGATTATCCGGTCGAGGAACTCGTCGCGGCTCATTTCCGCGAAGCGATCCGCGCGCATGCGGCGGTTTTCGGTTCGGCAGAGGATTGGGAAAGGCGCGCGGTGGGCGAGATCATGAACCTGATGAACGGCGATTTTGACCGGTTGAACGACGTTCTGGGCGCGTTGAGCGATCTGGACGCGGCGGCCGGCGGGGAAAGGTAGGCGCGAAAAATGGGGTTGGAACGCGATTTAATCGGATACGTTATCGGCGGGAGCCTGAAAGAAGGGATTACCGTCCGGTTGACGGTTCCGGCGACGACGGTTCGCGAGGGCGGATTCGTCGTTATCGAGAGCCTGGGCGTTCGTTATTACGGGTTGTCGGTGAATTTGTCGCTGCGTTCGGCCGACCCGCGCTTCTCGCTGGAACGCGCGGAGCTGCGGTTTAAGCCGGTTTACGCGGCGATCCTGAACGAAAACGCGCTGTATACTGAAATGGAAGTGATGCCGGTCCTGATGCAGGAGGTCGGCGGCGATATTGACGATCCGGATTACCGGCCGCAGGATATCGAGAACCCGGGCGTCCTGCCGATCAAGACCGTTCCGGCGCACCATGCGCCCGTCTACCTTGCTTCCCGTTTCGACGTCGCGGCGGTTTTCAGCCTGCGTTCGGCCGGCGGAAAAAGCGACGCCAGCTTTGTGATCGGGACGACGCGCGAACAGGGCCATCCGGTCCATATCAACCTGAAAAAGCTGGTCGAGCGATCGTCGGGAATTTTCGGCGCGACCGGAACGGGGAAATCGTACCTGACGCGACTGATCCTGGCGGGGCTGCTGAAAAGCGGCGAAGCGTCCGTCCTGGTTTTCGATATGCATAACGAATATTCATATGGCGACCGGTCGCCGGATACCGGGAAAGAGGTCCCGGGGCTGAAGGATAAATTTGGACCGAAGGTCATGGTCGCCGGACTGGGCGCAGGCGCGAAAATCCGTTCCCGCCGGGTCGATATCGAGCTTGTCCTGAAAAGCTCCGACCTGTACCCGTCCGATATCGAGATGCTGACGGCAGAGCTGAATTTGCGCGATACGACCGGAACGACGCTGAACCAGCTGTTTCAGGCGTTCGGGACCGGCTGGTTCGAGGCGTTCCGGAAGCTGGGAAGCGGCGGCGAGGATGAACTGGCGCAGTGGGCGCGCGATAATAAGCTGCATGAAGGGGCGGTGTCGGCGCTGTATACGAAGTTGGGAAAGGTTTTCAGTAAGCCGTATATCCGCCCGAACGTTGCCGGCGATCCGGTCGGCAATATGATTAACGTCCTGTCGGCGGGAAAATCGGTCGTGCTGTCGTTCGGGGGTTATGAGTCGGATTTGGATTACCTGCTGGTGACGAACGTTCTGACGCGGCTGATCCGGGCCGAATGGGAACGGCGGACGAACGAGGGGTACCACGATCCGCTGAAAAATCCTTATCCGCTCGTGATCGCGCTTGAGGAGGCGCATAAGCTGCTGAATCGGGAAATGGCGTCGCAGACGGCGTTCGCGGCGATCGCGCGCGAGATGCGTAAGTATTCGGTGACGCTCCTGGTCATCGACCAGCGCCCGTCGCAGATTTATGACGAAGTTATGTCGCAGCTCGGGACGCGGATTTCGGGGTGGCTTGGCGACGACGGCGATATTGCGGCGGTGCTGTCTGGTTTGTCTGGGCGCGATACGCTGCGCGGAATGCTCTCCCGGCTCCAGCCGAAGGAAGAAGTGTTGCTCGTCGGTTACGGGGTGCCGATGCCGCTGCCGGTGCGTTCGCGGCGCTACGACGAGGCTTTCTGGCGCGAGCTGTTTGGAACGGAATCGGGGAAGCCCGAGGCATCCGCGTTAGCGGCGAAGAAATTTTTCGGATAAACCGCGGCGCCGCGTTCCCCGCGGCGGGTCAGCGGCGGCGAAGCTGGATTTCGCGCGTGTACATCACGAGCGTGCCGGACGCGGCGACGTTGAACGACATCGCGTTCACAGATTCGATTTCGACGACCGCGTCGCATTTTTTCAGGATCCGTTCCGGGAGGCCGTTCGCTTCCGAGCCGAGAAGATAAACCGCCATGGGCGGATGCGTAAAGGAGGCGAGCGGTTCGCCGCCGAATTCAACGCCGATCAGTCGCGCGCCGATCGGGCGATTAGCGCAGAAGTTTTCAAAGGTTTCGTAGCGGCGGAGCGGAATCCGATGATCCGCGTGCCAGAGGTTGGTCGGCTGCCGTCTCGGTTTGTTCCCGATCGTGAAAATACCGGCCGCGCCGAGCTGATACGCGCTTCGCCAGAGCGTCCCGACATTTTCCCAATGCAGCGGGTGAAACACGCCGATTTCAAAGTAACCGCGGTCGAGATCGATATCGATCATTTGGCTGCGGCTTCCTCGTCCGCGACTGCGCCTTCGCCTTCATCTCCGTTTTCGACAACGCGCCAGGGGCTGGCGTGATTGTCGGGCTGTTGAACGATGATCCCCAGTTCTTCGAGCTGGTACAGGATTTTCGAGGCGCGGGTGTAGCCGATTTCAAGCTCAGTGACGAGCGACGTCGCTGAAATCCGCCGGTTCCGGATCGCGGACCGGATCGCGGTCCCCAGCACGGAATCGGCGTTCTCGATCGTTTTCTCCCTGAACGTGTAGGTCTGGTTGAGCGGGTTGAACGTCCCGAGCCCGTCGTCGTCGGCGGGTTCGGCCGCCGGCCTGCTTTCCGCGAGCATGGCCTGCAGCGCGGTAAAGTTGCTGAGGACGGCGACTTCGCGCGCGCTGGTCGGGGTCAGGGCGCTCTGCGTTTTCCAGTAGGCGACCAGCCGCTGGATTTCCTTATTTGAAACGAACGCGCCCTGGAGCCGCTGCAGGTTTGGATTTTCAACCGTCATCAGCAGCATGTCGCCCTGTCCGAAAAGATGTTCCGCGCCGGGGCGGTCGAGAATAACCTGGCTGTCGATGTTGGACGGGACATGGAACGCGATCCGCGAGGGAAGGTTCCCCTTGATCGTCCCGGTGATGACTTCGCGGGAAGGGCGCTGCGTCGCGACGATCAGGTGGATCCCCATCGCGCGCGCCATCTGCGCCAGGCGGGTAACGCTTTGCTCGATTTCCGGACCGTTGGTCATCATCAGGCTCGCCAATTCATCGATCACGATCACGATGTACGGAAGCGCCTGATCCGGGTATTTCTGGTTGTAATCCTGTATATTGCGCGAATTCATGTCGCGGAAGTAGAGGTTCCGCCGTTCCATTTCCGCCAGCGCGTATTGAAGCGTGTCGGCGCTTTTATCGGTGTCCGTGATGACCGGCGTGAGCAGGTGCGGTACGCCGGCGTAAGCGGAGAGCTCGACGCGTTTCGGGTCGATCAGGATCAGCTTCAGTTTGTCGGGCGCGTTGTACATCAGCAGGTTCGCTAAAATGACGTTCAGGCAGACCGATTTCCCGGACCCGGTTTCACCGGCGATGAGCAGGTGCGGCATGCGCGTCAGGTCGATACAATGGACGTCACCGTTAATATCGATTCCCAGCGACATCGGCAGCCCGTTTCGATATTTTCGGAAGTCGCCTTTTCCAAGGATATCGCGGAGCGGGACGGTCGTCCGCTTCGGGTTCTGGACCTGCATTCCGATATACGTTTTCCCTGGAATTGGCGCTTCGATACGGAGCTGCCGGACCTCGAGGTTCATCTCCAGATCCTTGATCAGGCTTTCGATTTTGTTGACGCGGACGCGAACCTGCCGTCCGGCTTTTTCGACGAAACCGGGCTGAACGCCGAACTGGGTAAACGTCGGGCCGCAGCGGACGTCAACGACAGTCCCCGGGGCATTCTGCGATCGGAGAACTTCTTCGATGATTTCGGTTGAACGGCGGATAAATTCCGGGTCCTGCTGATTATCGTTGTTTTCCGGGACGGGGTCGAGAATGACCTCGGCGTCCGGCAGCGTCCATTCGGAACCGGAATGCGCGACATCCGGCTGCCGGCGGCTGTCGGCGACGAGGCGTTCAAGGTTGGGGGCGACGAAAACGCGCGCCTTTGGCTTCGCCGGCTTCGCTTCGGCGGCCGGATCTCCCGCGCTGTCGCTGTTTCCGCTCGATTCGGCGGGTGAGATCTCGCTGAGGTATCCGTCAGCTTCAGGCTTGACCGGAGCGTCCGCTTCGTCCGGATCGTCTTCGATTCGCAGCGGCGGGAGGTCGGCCCGGGTTGCGAACGGCCGGACATGGATAATTCCGTCCTTGTCGCGGAGCGCTGGGTCGCCGGGCCTGGTTGGCGTGAATTCGGCCGCGCGTTTTCGCCGCGCGGTCGACGAAAACGTTTCTTCGGCCGCGTCTGGATCCGGTTCGTTTATTTCCGCGTTTACTTTTGGGCAGTCCTCCTCGTTTTGGGGAGGCGCTTCGGTCTCTTTCGTCTGGCGCTGTTGGAGGAAGGCTTTGAGCTTTGACTGGAAAGACAGTTCTTTTTCTTCGGCTTCCTTCGCGGCTTCGGAAAGCGGCCTGAGCTGGAGCTGCATCTCCGTTTCCGGCGCGACGTTTTCGTCGTCCGGGATCAGCAGCAGCGCCTTGATACGGCGGACGAGTTTCCGCGTGAAATTCAGCTTCATTTCCCAGTTTTCCGGCAGGAGCCGGACCGACTTGTCCCAGACCAGGAACGCGATCAGCATTCCAAGAAAGATCAGCAGGGTTGCCGTTCCGATCGTACCGATCGCTGCGACCGAAAACCGGTCGACCGCTGCCGCGGCCAGTCCGCCGCCGAATTCGACCGATTGGAACGGATGGCCGGTGACGTTGAAGCGCTGGATGACCCAGCTGATATAGAAGTAAACGCCGAGGAAAGCGGCGAAAAGCTTCCAGTTGAAGGAAAACGGTTTGGAATTAATCCTGCGGACGACCGCGAGATACAGGCCGCAGAAAAAGACGACGACAAGTCCGAACGAAGCTGTCCGACCGAAAAAGCGCGTTGCGAAATCTCCGAACCCATTCCCGAAAATCGTCTGTTCGCCGAAGCGAAGCTGTCCATAGGCGATCAGCGCAAAAAAAATCAGCGCGATTCCGGCGGCCGTTAACCCGATTTCGACCAGAACCGACGGCTTTGGGAGCGACGCGAGCGAGAATTTTGGCCTGAGCCAGGAGAGACCGGTTTTTTTCTGCTTCTGACGGGCGCGAATCGCCGGCTTTTTATCCTCGCGGAACGAGGGGCTGGCGGAGGTTTTTCTGGTTTTCGGGGCGCTTGCCGGCGTCGGTTTTTTTGCTTTTGTTGCCATATGTTCTATTATATCATTCGTCCCGGCCCGGTCGGGCCCGTACCAGGGTAGGCCCCGTACCAGGGCAGGCATAGCTTATAATTCTATAGGAAACTGATTTGGAATTTGTGGAGACAGGCGCTGATTGATGAACTTTTTTAAGATGAGGACAGGGTAAAAATGCGGATGGGCGTGAGCGGGAACGGCGCGGATCCGTCCGCTTCTTTAACGCGTCCGGCGGCGTTTCGTGTCGGAGCCGGCTGGCTCGGGCTGACGCTCGCGACGGGCGCGGCGTTTTTTCAGGTCGCGTCGGAGCGGTCGGAAATCGGATCGGCGCTGCTCTTCGGTTACTCGGCGCCACGGCTGGCGATTCTCTTCGCGTTGGGGGCGGTTCTCGGGATCCTGCTGGCGGCGGGCGTGACGCTGCCGCGGTCGGAGCGAATCCGCTGCCGGTTCTGGCGTTTCTTTCTGCGCGCGCGCCGCGGTCTGACGCAGGGGCTGATCGCGCTCTTCCTGCTCGCGTCGGGCGCGCTGATCTGTTTTCTCTATTGGCTCCCGGACGCCGCGCCGGCGATTATGGCGCGTCTCGTTCCGGTCGGATTATGGCTGGCGTTCGTTTCGCTTTGGAGCGCAGGGTTCTGCTCAATTGTTCCGGAAGGACCGCGCGTCGCTTTACGGGAGCTTCGGCGGGTCCTGATCGCCGTGGCAGCCGTGACCGCGATCGGGATAGTCGTCGGCGTTCCCGGTTTCGTCCGGATCCGGTTCGGTTTCGCGCCGGATCCTTTCGATTGGCAGCCGCCCGGCATGTCGATCCATTGGGGACAGCTGGCGACCGCGCTCCTCGGCGCGGCGGCGTTCGTTCAGCATTCCTCCGCGGCGCGGCGCGCGCTTTCGAAGCGATTCTCCCCTGAGCGAAGCCGACGGGTCGTTCGTTTCGCTGGTTTTTTCGCGATCTGGGCGCTGACGGCGTGGCTTTGGATTTCCGTCCCGACCGAAGAAGTCCTCCGGAACAGTTATTTCATGGAAATCGCGGAACCGAACGGCGTCCCGTATCCGGCGTCGGACGCGGCGTATTTCGCGGTCTGGGCTGAATCGATTCTGGTGGGGCTGGGGCTGAAGGAAACGGTCGTCTCGCGGCAGCTTTTCGTCGGTTTCCTGTCGCTTTTGTTTCGCGTCGCGGGAGGTCATTGGCTGCTGACGATTGACCTGCTGACCGGAACGCTGGCGTTGATTCCGGCGCTGCTGTTCCTGCTTGGAGCCCAGCTGCATGGCGAAGGGGCGGGCGCGATCGCGGCTGGGATCGCGATATTGCGCGAGTTGAATACGCTGTATATGGCGCCGTATTTCGGCGTTTCGAGCTCGAAAATGTTCCTGTCGGATTTGCCGATGCTGCTGGCGCTGCTGGCGGCGGTTAACGCGGCGGTCTGGGCGTACCGGCGCGCTTCGGAATGGGACGCATGGCTGAAATGGGCGGCTGTTGGCGGCTGCTTTGGGCTGGGGCTGCTGATCCGGTCGCAGTTCGCCGCCGTCGCCCCGATCTTCGCCGGCGCGATCGTTTTCCGGCGCGGCGTTCCGCGTCGGGTAAAAGCGGCGGCGCTGGCGGGGTTCGTCTGCGCGGCGGGACTTGTCCTGATGGGCGCGCTGATCCGGAGCGCGGCGCTGACCGGGAGCCTGGTTCTGGAGGACGCCTCGATCCATGGATATGAGCTGACGCGGCGTTTTTCGGGCGACCCGCTTTATGAACCGACGCGCGTTCCCGGCGAATCTGCCGAATCGTTTTCGAACCGGATGGCTCGCGAGGCGTTGGCGTTTATCCGGACGCGGCCGGGCGAGACCGCTTCTTTTGTTTTGAACCATTGGACGAAAGCGATCGCCGAAAGCGCGATGGTTTTACCGCTGCGGCTGGACGGCGGCCTGACCTGGAACGACCGCGGCGACGGCGCGTATCAGGATCTGGAAAACCGGCTCGCGAATCTCCGTGTCTGGGAGTTTTATGGGCTGGCCGTTTTCGCGGCGATCGGATTTTGGGCGGCGCGAAGGCGCGGGGCTGCGATCCCGCTGGGCGTCTGTCTGGTTTATTTATTATCATCGTCGATTGGCCGCTATTCGGGGTGGCGCTTTAATCTACCGGCGGATTGGTTCATATGTTTGTTTTTCGCGATCGGCGCGGCGATGGTTAGCGAATGGGTATCGCTGGCGTTTCGGTTCAGCGACGAACTGGGGGCGGATTCCCGCGTCTCCGAGGCGTCCGGGAAACGGAATCGGTTTTCCGTGGTACGGGCGGCCGCGCTGATTGGGGTCATGGCGTTGATCGGGGCTGCGCCGGCGCTGAGCGGGCGGCTCCGTTCGGATCGCGTCGTTCCGCTCCGGGGTCGGGAGAGCGCGGTCGAGTGGCTCGCTGAACGGGGGATGACGGCGGGGGAGCGGATAGAAACGCGGATTGCGTCGGCGTCGGAGCTGCGCGTTGGACGGCTGCTGTACCCGCGCTGGTTCGCCGCTGACGATGGGCTGACGAGCGCGAATCCCTGGGCGGCGTACCGTCCGCGTCCGTTCGACCGGCTTGGATTCGTTCTCCTGAATCGGGAAAACGTGGACGTCGTCATTCCGATCGGCGCGCTTTCGGGGCAGGTCCCGCATCGGGCGGATTGCCTCGTCGGCGGGACGCGGGACGGCGACGCGCTGATCGCGGATTTCGTGATCTGCCCCGCGGCGGGTTTCGCCGTTTTTCCAGAATAAGTCGACATGTTTCTTTATTTTGATAATTAGATAATTATTTTTGCAATGAAACGTTTTGGGCGGGATGTCGTATTTAAAATCAAAAGCGGATATCTGGAAGGAAACGGGATGAGTACGTTTGGGTTAAAAATGTTGGCTGCGACGTTCATGCTGCTGGATCATGTTTATTTGTACTTTTTCGCCCCGTCGCTGGGCGCGCCTTTGATCCTGACCTGTATCGGACGGATGGCGTATCCGTTGTTTTTGTTTTGTATGGTCTGGGGGTATCACTATACGCGCAGCCGCAAGGTTTACCTGCTGCGGTTGTACCTGTTGAGTATCTTCATGACCGTCTTCTGTTACGCTGTCGATTCTTATTTCCCAACCGAAAACGGCTTCGGATTTCATAATATTTTCCTGAGCCTGTTTCTTGTTGGCGCGCTGATCAGTACGATCGAAATTTTCCAGAAAGACCGGAAGCGGGGGATTGTCCTGTTCAGCGTTATTTTCGCGGTTCAGGTTTTATATATCTATGCGGAGCGGATATTGCGCGCGGTTTTTCCATCCCTGCCAGGGCTGAGCGGCGACACGATCACCGGGATCGTTCCGAATCTGTACCTGAACGAATACGGTTTTGAATTCGTTGCGCTCGGCGTTCTGATGTACTTCCTTAAGGACAGGAAGGAGCTGTTTTGCGCGGCGTATATCCTGTTTTGTATCGCCCAGTTCAGCGCTGAGATGATTTCGGGTGAGTTGGGTCTTCCGGTGCAATGGCTGATGATTGCGGCGCTGCCGCTGATGATGAGCTACAATCATGAAAAAGGCCGGGGCATGAAATATTTCTTTTACGTTTTTTATCCGGCGCATGCGTTCCTGCTGTTTTACCTGGCGAATTTTGCGGTGGGATCGAGCTGACAATGCGCGGTGCGGATGCGGAGCGAAATGGAGAATGGATGGGGTGAACCGGATTTTAATCATTGACGACGATTGGCAGCTTTGCGCTTTGATTCAGCGCTGCGTTTCGCGGGAGCATATCGATGCGGATATATGCCGCGACGGGCGGGCCGGGTTAGCGAAATTAAGGGAAACCGGGTACCAGCTGGTTATTTTAGACGTGATGATGTCTGGCGCGGATGGTTTTGAAGTTTTATCAGAGATCCGTAAAGAAAGCGGCGTTCCGGTCCTGATGCTGACCGCGAAAAACGACAGCGCTTCGAAGGTCCGCGGGCTGCGCGGCGGGGCGGACGATTACCTGACGAAACCGTTCGATCTGGAGGAGCTCATGGCGCGGATTTTGTCGCTGATCCGGCGGTACACGCGCTTCAATCCCGCCGACGACGGGCCCCGGATGCTGATCTACGACGGACTGACGATCGATCTCGACCTGCGGACGGTTGCGACCGCGGCCGGTTCGTTTGAACTCCCTCCGAAGGAATTCGACCTGTTGCTGTTCGCCGCGAAAAATCAGGGCAGGATCCTGACGAAGAAACGGATCTATGAGGAGGTATGGAAGGAAGCGTATCTTCATGACGACAGCAATATCATGGCAGTGATCAGCCGGCTGCGGAAAAAGCTCGAAGCCGATCCCGGGAGCCCGAGGTATCTTCAGACCGTGAAAGGGATCGGCTATCGGTTCAATAAGGACGTTTGAGCTCGCCGGATGAAGATTCTGATCGCGTTCCTGATTTTCCTGACGCTGGCGGCGATCGGTTCCGCCGTTCGGCTCTGGCGCGTAAAGAAACGGCTTTCTGAAATGACCGGCGCGCTCCGCGACGTTCGGGACGGGAACGGGAACCGCCGGCTCCTGGCCGGACCGTCAGAGCCGATCGCGCCGCTTGCGTATGAGATGAACGAGATTGTTCGCGCTTATGAGGACCGGCTGGCGCAGTTCCGGCAGACGGCGGAAACGAATAAGCGGCTGATGACGAGCCTGTCGCATGACGTTCGGACGCCGCTGACGACGCTGATCGGGTACCTCGACGCGGCTCAGAAAGGTATCGTAACAGGGAAGGAGCGCGAGGAATATATTGAAACGGCGCGCCGGAAGGCTTACGACCTGAAAGCGTATATCGACGTTTTATTTGACTGGTTCAAGCTGAATTCCGACGAATTTGTCATGGAAATCGTTCCGGTCGAAGCGGGAGAGCTGACGCGGAATATCCTGATCGATTGGATCCCGATTTTCGAAAGTCAGGGGATCGCGGTTGAGATCGATATCGCGGAAGAGTCGGTTCCGGCGGCGCTGGACAGCGGGAGTTACACGCGGATCCTGAATAACCTGATTCAGAATCTGGTCTCTCATAGCCGCGCGGATCGCGTTGAAGCGCGCCTGTCGAAGCGGGACGATTGTTTTGAATTTACGCTGTCGGATAACGGCGTCGGGATCGCGAAAGAAGCGCTGGATCAGGTTTTTAACCGGCTTTACACGCGCGATCTGGCCGATAGCGAGAGGGGAAGCGGGCTTGGGCTGTCGATCGCGCGCCAGCTGGCCGGGAAAATGGGCGGGCGGATCAGCGCTGAAAGCCGCGTCGGGGAAGGGACTTCTTTCACGCTTGCTTTTCCGCTGATTCGGTCGGAGGCTTTACGACGCTGAGGACATGGAAAGTTTCGCTGCAGGCCTCAGGCGGATTCAGAACGCTTGTGATGAAGCCGGCCGCGGGGCTGCGTATGATGGCGATAACGATGGTTTTACGGTCTGCGTTGATCGTCATTGCGGCGAAGGTTGGGTATCACGGATGAGTGCCAACCGCGGCACTCATGGCATCCATATGTATATGTTTATCTGTATTTGATCTCTTTTGCATGAGCTACGACCGCGAAAGTCCTGCCGAAAACCTTGCGTTCAGCCGATTGCAAGGTTAATTCAACGTTCCCGCAAGGTTAACGCAAGGTTGCGCTGCTAAAGTAAAGAGAAGGAAGTTGAATGATGGACGAATTTGTGATTGAGACGAAAAAGCTGACGAAGAAATACGGGCATGAAACCGCGATTCATGACGTCGATCTCCATGTCCGGAAAGGGCGGATTTACGGGCTTCTCGGGCGGAACGGCGCCGGGAAAACGACAATAATGAAGCTGCTGCTTGGGCTGACGGATCCGACCGCCGGAGAGGTGCTGCTCTGGGAAAAGCCGCTGCGGGGGAACGAGAAAAAAGTTCTGCCCCGGATCGGGTCGATGGTTGAGGGCCCGGGTTTTTATCCGAATCTGACCGGGACGGAAAATCTGCGAATTTTCGCGACGCTGCGCGGCGTTCCGACGGCGAACGCGGTCGAAAACGCGCTGAGGCTGGTCGGGCTTCCGTATCGGGATAAAAAGCTGTTTTCGCAATATTCATTAGGAATGAAGCAGCGCCTGGCGATCGCGCTTGCCGTCATGCATGATCCGGAGCTGCTGATATTGGACGAGCCGATCAACGGTCTCGATCCGATCGGAATCGCGGAAGTCCGCGCTTTTATCCGCGAGCTCTGTGATCAGCGCGGAAAGACGGTCCTGATATCCAGTCATATCCTGTCAGAGGTCGCGTTATTGGCGGACGATATCGGGATTATCGATCATGGCGCGCTGTTGGAAGAAGGCAGCCTTGCGGAACTGGAACGGAGAAACAGTCGTTTCGTACAGTTTTCTGTTTCCGACATGGCGCAGGCGGCGCGGATATTGGAGCGAGTTTTTAACGAAACGCGGTTTTCGGTTCAGGACGATTATCGTTTGCGAGTGGACTGTCTCGATTTACCGGTTGGGAAACTCGTTGCCGCTTTTGTGGAAAATGGACTGGAAGTCAATGAAGCGCATACCTGCGAAGAAAGTCTGGAAGACTATTTCAAACGGGTAACGGGAGGAGAAGGCATTGCTTAATCTTGTGCTTTGTGAATTCACAAAATTAAAACGCAAAAAAATTGTTTTACTGATCATACTTTCTGCTTTCCTGTTTCCTGTTCCGCTCACAGCGTTCATGACGCTGCCCTTTCCGATTGAAAGCGAGGCGGCTAATTTCAATGAGTATTTCAGTTATGTGATGGGATATGGCGTAGAGCTACTGCTGCCCTGTGTGATCGGCATTACTGCCGCGAACCTGTTTTTTATGGAACGCGATCATGATACTTTTAAAAATTTGCGGGTGATTCCGGTCACAAGCACACAGATGGTCCTTGCAAAAATTATTGTTTTATTCCTTTTCGGAATATTATTCAGTTTAGCTTCAGCCGTTGCCGCGTTCCTTTGCGGGGGTTTTACACCGGGCGCGGAGGTCACAGGGATATTCTATAAATTGGTATTGGCGTTAGAAATGGGGGCCTTTATTACGGGCGGAACTTTGCCCTTAGTTGTTCTTGTCGTTTTCTTCAGTAAAACCTATATCTTTTCTATTTTGCTCTGCGTATTTTACAGCGTTTTGAGTTTGACGGCGGAAGCCAGTTTCGGCGCGCTGCCCAAATTATTGTGCTGGCTCATGCCAATTCCTCTGACAACGCTTTGGAGCGCGGGAAATATGATTCAACATGGCGTACGCGAAAATATAGAAGCGTTAGAGCGTCTGTTTCCGTCTACAGCTCAGACCGTTGCTATTTTAAGCGTTATGGCATTCCTGTCTGTCATGCTGATCGATTACCTGTATAAAGTGAGGAGAGATGAATAACATGATTCGCATGATTCAGACCGAAATCTGGAAATTAAAAAGGTATCGAATTATCTGGTCCGGGGTTTTCCTCATGCTGCTTTCCGTTCTGCTGACTATTTTTTCTACTACGGCAATGGATGGGACGATCTGGACATTTCCTTTCTTTTCTGAGCAGGTCGTCAAGAACAACGTTACGACGATTTTTCCGATGTGTATTGTTTTGATTGCCGGATATATCATAGCAAGAGAAGAAAAAGATAACGCGCTTAAAAATATTATGGTAATTCCTGTTTCTTATTCCTGTCTATTGTCAGGGAAACTGGTTGCTTGCGCATTGCTTTCTTTGTTTTTAGGGCTGGCAAGCGCGGTGTTTACGATAGCTGCGAGCTTGCTGCTGGAATTTCCGGGATTTTCTGTCGCGGTCGTTATTCAGACATTTATTCAGATGATTTTGAACTGTCTGTTTCTGTATATTGCGGTGACGCCAGTGATTGCGCTAACGGTTCGTATTCCAAACGGGCACCTGATCGGGACGATCATAGCGTTTGTTTATGGCTATGGCGGTATGTTTGCTTCGGGGAATATGACGCTGGCGAACGTTTACCCAATTACTGCAAGCCTGGGCCTGATCCGCTATCGCAGTTATGATCCAGCAGTCCATTGGAACATGCTGAGCTGTCTTTGCAGCCTGTTCCTCTGCGTCTGTATTTCCTGTATATTCATCCTGCGCATAAAAAATAAAGAGCCTGAAAGAACAACGAAAAAGCCTGATAAAGCGATCCTTAAGAAAGGATGGTAATTTCTGCCGAATGAACGAATTTGTGATTGAGACGAAAAAGCTGACGAAGAAATACGGGCATGAAACCGCGATTCATGACGTCGATCTCCATGTCCGGAAAGGGCGGATTTACGGGCTTCTCGGGCGGAACGGCGTCGGGAAAACGACAATAATGAAAGCCGTTTTGGGGCTGATCCCGATCGATTCCGGGGAGGTTAAAGTATTTGGCGAGCGGATCGAGGAACGGAAGGAGCGGATTTATCCGCGGATCGGCGCGATGATCGAGACGCCGGGCTTTTATCCGAACCTGACCGGGACGGAAAATCTGGAAATTTTTGCGAAGCTGCGCGGCGTTCCGACGGCGAACGCGGTCGAAAACGCGCTGAGGCTGGTCGGGCTTCCGGTTCGGGATAAAAAGCTGTTCGGCGCGTATTCTTTGGGCATGAAGCAGCGCCTCGGTATCGCGAACGCGGTTTTTCATGACCCGGAGCTTCTGATATTGGACGAACCCACGAATGGACTCGATCCGATCGGAATCGCCGGGATCAGGGATTATCTTAAAAAGCTGGTCGTTGAGCGTGAAAAAACGATCCTGATATCCAGTCATATCCTGTCTGAAATCACGCTGCTCGCCGACGATATCGGGATTATTGACCGCGGCGTATTATTGGAGGAAGCCCCGTTGAGCGAACTGACAAAAAGGGACCGGCGTTATATCGAGCTCCGGGTTTCGGACGTTCCGAAAACCGTTCTGATCCTGGAACGGGATTTTGGAATGAAGGGTTATTCCGTTCAGGACGACTGCACGCTTCATCTTTTTGACGCGGTTGAGGATATCGGCGCGGTCCACAGAGCGCTCGTACTGGAGGACGTCGCCGTTTACGAATCCCGGTTTTGCAGCCATACGTTGGAGGACTATTTCAAGAGTATAACGGGAGGAGAGGGAATTGCTTAACCTGATTCAGACGGAGTTCCTCCGGCTGCGGCGCAGGCGTACGGTTTTCTGGATGCTCCTGGCCGCCTGGCTGATGCCGCTTGTCGGCGTTTTCTATTTCGGCGACGATTGCCGGTTGGGACTGGATCCGATCCGGTTCTTTAAATGGGCGTCGTTCAGCTATACGGCGTGGATCGTTTTACCCATCGTGCTTGGAATCTTTGCCAGTATGCTCATGGTCGACGAAAATCGCCTCGGGATCCTTTATCAATTCTGGATCGTCCCGGTTCATCGGTCCAGCTTCTTTCTCAGTAAGTTTCTGATGGTCATGATCTACGCGCTTTGCTTCATGCTCGTTTCCGCGTCCGCGTCGTTAATTTCAGGGCTGCTTTCCGGCTGCGTTACGCCGGATCGGGACGCTGTCGTCTTCCTTTTTCGAAAGTGTCTTGAGATCGGATCCCTGACGGCCTTTACGACGGCGCCGGTCCTCGCCGCGGCTGGGACGCAGCGCGGTTACCTTCTGCCGGTCTGCCTGACAATCGTTTATACGTTTTTCGGGTTTATCCTGCTGGGAGTCAATCCGTTTCTTCATCCGATATCGAGCGCGATGGAAATCGTTTTTCGCGACGTTCCCGGCGTAGTTTTATCCCGCCCGTCGAATCTTCCCGACGCGTTCTTTTGTATCGGAATCTGGTGCGCCGGGTCGGCGGCTGCGGCGCGAATACGGGTGAAAGGGTCATGGATATGAATCGGGTGAAAACGCTGCTTTGGGCGGAATGGCGAAAACTGCGCCGTTCGAAAATCATATGGATCAGCGTCTTCGCGGTTGCGCTCGCCTCGGCGACCGTGATCGCGCAGGGGCAATTCGTTCATTATGGTGAAACTTTCGCGAGCCGTCCGGGCTGGCTGCTGACCACGGCGCAGTCGTTGGCGACGTTTTATGTTTTGCCGGCGATCGTTGCGCTCGTGGGGAGCTATCTGATCTGCCGCGAGGATCATGACGGAACGATCGTTTCGCTTCGACTTGTACCGGTCGATGAAAAAAGACTGTCTGCGGTGAAAATGGTTGTTGCGTTGATCTTCAGCCTGATCCTTTACCTGCTGCTGTTCCTGTTCATGCTGGCGGCGGAAGCCATTCTTCACGTTCAGGATTTAACGGCGGCGACAGTGATTTCTTTTCTGAAAATGTACCTGATTGATGGGGCGGGGGTATTTTTCGCGATCTCCCCGATCATCGTTACCGTCGCGCGCGACCGGAAGAAATACTGGCTGGCGCTGCTGGTCGCCGAAGTATATTCTTTCGTCGCGGTCTTCGCCGGGTTGGCGGGGCTGAACGACGTGGTTCCGATTACGGCGGTCCTTAATCTTTCCGGAGCGTTCGGCGAATCCGGCACGGTCAGCCTGATCCGGAGCGGTCTCGTTTTGCTCTGCTGCGGCGGTTTGGCGCTGTACATGTTGATGCGGATCGATTCCTGCGGCCGACGGGCAAAATAGAGCGTTTCATGTGAAGATCCCCGTCGGTCTCAGCGGAGGATATCGGGATCGGTCAGGAACTGGCGTATCCCGATCGTAATAAATCCGTTGTCGTCAGGGCGTGGACGGCGATTTTCCTGAACGACGATGAATTTTCGGAATGAATCAGGAATTTTCCGCAGCGACGCACACCGGTCACGACCTTGATCAGTCCGTTCTTTTTCCGCCGGATCAGTTTCTTCAGGTACGCGTCGCGTCTGATTTCCATGACTTCGCTCTTATTGAGAATGATTTCGGTTCCCCAAGCGTATTCTCAATAAGTTTACCCCGGTTCTTTTTCTGGCCTGCGGCGCGCCGTCTCCGGACGAAAACAGGGGTTCTATTAAGGATCAGGTCGCCTCACAGCCTTAATTCTCAGCAGCCTCAGGAGTGGGTCATGGGAAGCAGAAGAAGATTTCCTGGATCGCTTTTTCTTCGGCAGGCAGCGGAATTGTCTGCTGTCCGGCGGCGAAAACGACCAGCTGCGGCCGGAAGGCGGCGACGCGTTCCAGCTTCCCCGCGTCTCTACGCAGGTCTTTCGCGCGGTCCAATTCGATCCCTCCTTCCCATTCCGAAGCAAGCTCGATCTCCATCATCGCCGCAGCCGTCTCAGCTTCCGTTCGCAGCTCGTTCGGGAACGCCAACAGGGCGGGCTTATAATCTTCGCAGAACGCGCGCAGCGCGTCGGCGGCCGAAAACGTTTCCTTCGGTTCATAGATGAAAAGGCGATCGGCGCCGAGGCGGGTCAGCTTCGCGGCGGATTCAGGCGCGGTCGGCCCGATCAGGACGAGCTGAGCGCGGAGCCGGTATTGGCCGGCGGCAGCGCGGACGACGGTCCAGGCGGCGTGGGCAGAGGGGCCGAGCCCTCCGTCAGGGGTGAGTTCGGCGGCCAGCGCCAGATCGATCCAGTCGGTTTTCGAAAGCTTTGGAGCCGGTATCGGGTTTGTCATGCGTTTCCTTTCCGTAAAGAGGGAGCGATCGCGAATCGTCAGAGCGACCGCTGACGGCGCACCTCGTACATCAGGATCGCCGCGGCAATCGCGGCGTTCATCGATTCGATCCGTCCGGTCATCGGAATCAGGATTCTCCGCCGGGCAAGCGCCGCGGCGTCCGGGCCGATTCCCTGCGCCTCGGAGCCGAGGATCAGCGCGGTCGCTTTCGTATAGTCTGAAAGCCAGAAATTTTCACTGTCTTCGACCGCCGCGGCGCAGATTACGATTTCGGGACGGCTGCTGAAAAAGGTTCGAATCTCGTCCCAGTTCAGTTCGTAAATCGGAATCGAAAAATGCGCCCCCATCGCGGAGCGGACGACTTTTGGCGCGCTCGGATCTGCGCAGCCCGGCGAGAGCAGCACGCAGTCAACCCCGGCCGCCGCCGCGGTCCGCAGGATTGTCCCCAGATTCCCGGGATCATGGATCTCGTCAAGGATCAGGATAAACGTTGGTTCGTTCGGGATCGGGAGATCGCGTTTTTGCGCGATCGCGATGAGCGGCTGCGCGTTTCGCGTATCGGAAATCGCGTCGATCAGCGTCGGCGCGGTTTCGATCGTTTCGATTCCGACGGCGCGCGCGTCGTCAAGGAGCGTACGGACGCGCGCGGGCGCCGGTTCGGCGTAAAAGATCGTTTCGAGAAGCGCGTTCTGACGAAGGGCTTCTTCGACGAGGCGGACGCCTTCAATCATGAATTTTCCTTCTTCGTCGCGCGCTTTTTTCTGTGCTCTCAGCCGGCGGACGCGCTGGATTTTCGGATTTTGGATCGAGGTCAGGATCGTGGTCATGCGGTTTTCCTTCTTATGGGCGCGATGGGTAAAGAGTCGCCCACTTAAAGAATTGTACCTGCTCTATGAACAGAAGCGTGTCTTTTTATTTCCGTTGTCCCAGATCTATCAGTGTTGATGCTGGGCGCTTCTCGTACCCCCCGTGTTCAGGGCTTTAGGCAGCAAATCGGCACAATCCAAACGCCGTCTTCTCTCCTGTAAGCGAAAGGGGCTTTCGCGCAGAGCACCATCAGGAAGGACGGTTCTTTCATTCGATCCGTATTGATTTTGGATGCGAGTTTTTTGAGATTGTCTGCGCCTCCGTTGATCAGCGTGTCGCCGCCTAATTTGATTTCAATTAAGGCATACGAGCCGTTCCGCAGATGAAGGACAGCGTCGCACTCCAGATCGTTTTTATCTCGGTAATGATAAATTGAGCCGTCTAAGGGTTCCGCGTAAATTCTCAGGTCCCGGATACAGAGATTTTCAAAAAATAATCCCATTGTATTCAAATCGTTTAATAAATCCTGCGGCCCGATTCCTGACGCTGCCGCCGCGATCGAGGGGTCGGTAAAGTATCGTGTGTCGGTTGTTCGAATGGCCGTTTTGGATCGCAGGTTTGGGTTCCAGGCAGGTGTGTCTTCGATAACGAATATCTTTTTCAGCGCGTCAATATAAGAATACAGAGTTGCGCTGTCGAAAGTATCCATCTGATTCGCTAACATGTCCTGTCGAATCGTTTCGAGCGAGGCTTGTGTTGAAATATTCCTGGCATAGGATTTGAATAGCCGTCTTGCTTTCTCTTTATCTTTTCGAATGTTGTCGGCTCTGCTGATGTCGTTCGATAGAATCGACTCGAAATAGTCGATCGCTTGAAACAGGGCGCTTTTCTCTGGCAGTCCGATCGATTTTGGCCAGCCGCCTCTGCAGATTGAAAAAGCGATTTCTTCTAAGGTGTGATGATCTGTTGCGGAGATGATCTTTCCGTCGAAGAGGTCACGCAGCGAGACGGATCCTGTGGATTCTCCGGATTCGAACAGGCTCATGGGCCGCATGTGCAATCTTGAGATTCTTCCGGTTCCGGTATGCGTGGATGGATTTAATTCCGCCGGGATGGCGGACCCGGTTAAAATGAATTGCCCGAATTCATCTCTTTGGTCGACCTCGTACCTGACGGCGTTCCAGAGATTCGGCGCTAATTGCCATTCGTCGATGAGCCGCGGGACTTCGCCTTGCAATAGCAGCGTTGGATTCAACTCTGCCATTTCCCGGTATTGTCTGGCTAAATCCGGCTGATCCATCGCTAAAACGCTTTTTGAGATCTGTTTTGCCGTTGTCGTCTTTCCGCACCATTTTGGGCCTTCGATCAGAACCGCGCTCTTGAAGCTCAGGCGTTCCTCAAGGATTTTATCCATTATTCTCGGTATGTAATTTTTTGGCATGATGCCCGCCTTTCTCTGATACGCTGAATTATAGTGGAATTCCAGTGTTTGGCGCTTTTTTATTCCAGTAAATGGCTGGTTTTCGTTCCAGTATTTGGCGGCTTTTTATTCCAGTGTTTGGCCGGGCTGAAATACGGTTGCGCGGATCGCCCCCGCCGCATGAATCCGGACAACCTTATGAGGATCTTCGTTCGCAAGCCGTTCGAGCCTTGGAAGATACGGCTTGACGTAGTTCGGCTTCCTTTTTCCGATGACCCGGAAAATTTCCGGCGCTTCGATCCGAACCCTGTCGGAAGCGTCCTCAAGCAAAGCGAGGAAAATCCCCATTTTATTTTCGAATCGGTGAGGAGCGTTGGTCGCAATATTTTCGCAGGCCCAGATAAAGTTCATTCTGACAGTCGGGACCGGGTCCCGCGCTAAAGCGAACAGGCCGTTCAAATAAGGCTCTACGAGTTTATCGTCCGCGCGTCCGATCCGTCCTAAGGCTCCCGCGGCCCGTTCCCGAATTTTCGGGTTCTCGTTTTTTAAATAGTTCGCTAAAATGCTGATATATGGCTCCGCTTTTTTCGGATATTTCAGCCCCATTTCTCCGATGAGCCAGATGGATTTTTCTTTGATCCTGTCCGAGGAATCGGTCAGCCGTTCTCCGACAAAGAGAATCGCTTCATTCCAATGATTTTTATCCTTGGTCAATGCAGTTAACCGGTTATAAGTTTCGTCCGCTGCGATATTTTTTGAGTTCATTCGACTTACTCCGTTTTCCGTGCGTCCATTGCAAGCTTCTGGCAATTCGTAAGCGTTGAAGGCTTTTCGGCGATCCGCCTTGAAAGGATCGTGGCCGCCGCATGAATAACTTCCCCGGGATCGTTGAATCGACGATACGATCATGTTGCAGTAGTCCTGAATTATACGGCTGTTCCGAAGCGACGGTGCATGGGCCGTCGGGAAGCGCACGGACGCGCTGGATTTTCGAATTTTGGATCGAAGTCAGGCCCGTGGTCATGCGGTTTTTCTGATTTAGCCGCCGTCAGGATCTCCGGCGGTGCGGCTTGCGCGATATAATTCTTAAAAATGTGGCGACACACAGAAAAAGGAGCCTCAATGATCATCAGGCGCGATCTCTATCTGGAAAAATTGATCGAAAGGAAAGGCAACGGTCTGATTAAAATCGTAACCGGGATCAGGCGCTGCGGAAAGTCGTTCCTTTTGAATAATTTATTTATTGAGCATCTTCGAACCGAGCGGGTTGACGACGCGCATATCATTCGCCTTTCGCTCGAAGGCGTTGCGAATCGGAGATACCGCGATCCGGAGTTCAGCTACGCTTACGTGACGGAACGGATAAAAGATTCTCAAACGCACTATATTATTATCGACGAAGTTCAGCTGATGACCGATTTTGTCGAGGTGCTGAACGGTTTTTTGCAGCTTCAGAATGTCGACGTCTACGTAACCGGAAGTAATTCCAGATTTTTATCTTCGGATATCGTCACTGAATTCAGGGGGCGGGGCGACGTCGTTCGGCTGCATCCGCTCCGTTTCGCTGAATTCGCAACGGCGTACGCGGATCGGCAGGAGGCATGGGACGATTATTTTATCTATGGCGGACTCCCGCAGGTTCTGACTTACCGTTCGAAAGAGAGTAAGGAAGCCTATCTCGTCGACTTATTCGATACGGTTTACAAGCGGGACATGATCGATCGGAATCGATTAAGAGGCGCGGAGAATCTTGATGAATTGTTGGACGTTCTTGCGTCTGGGGTCGGGTCGTTGACCAATCCGTCGAAGCTTGAGAAAACGTTTCGGTCGGTGAAGAATTCAGCTTTTTCGAGGAGCGCGATCGATCGTTATATTTCCTGCCTGGAGGACGCGTTTATCGTTTCGAAAGCGCTGCGGTATGACGTAAAAGGAAAGCGTTATATCGAAACGCCATATAAAGTTTATTTTGAAGACGTTGGATTACGGAACGCCCGGCTGAATTTCCGTCAGGTTGAAGAAAACCGCCTGATGGAGAATATTATTTTTAATGAATTGCGATGCCGTGGGTTCAGCGTTGACGTCGGGTTGGTCGAATCTTATTCAAAGAATGTCGATGGGCTGACGGTTCGGAAAACGCATGAGATCGATTTTGTCGTGAATCGGGGGAGCGAGCGGTACTATATCCAATCCGCTTACGAGATTCCGGATTCTGAAAAAATGGCGCAGGAAAAAGCGTCATTGAACCGGATCGGCGATTCTTTTAAGAAGATCATCGTCGTCCGCGATTACATGAAGCCGAGGATCGATGAGACCGGAATCGTCAGGGTCGGGTTGATTAATTTTTTACTGGACAATCGGATTCTGAGTTGACTGCGAAAAATGTGGAATCAGACGGGAAACAGTGAATTTCCGATTCATCGGTTAACGCGCTGGCCCTTTGTGTATCAGACGTAGATGGAGGCAGCAAATGCCGCAGATGAACAAAGGCGGAAAATTTATTTTCGGGATTTCCCTGATCCATTCTGACGGGGCGGTTTTACTGCCGGCGCAGGCGGTTGAAGAATACGCGATCGCTAAAGAGGGCAGGGTTATTCTTCTTTCAGGCAGCAAAAGCACAGGCGGTTTTTGCGTGACACGGAAAGGATTGCTTGAAAAGTCGCGTCTGAGCCATATTCTCAGCGAAAACCCTGCGCTAAGCAACTATGAAATCAATGAAGGGGAGTTTATTAAGTATAAAGGCCGTTTTTATTGCTGGAAGAGGATCGACACGAGCGGAAGACTTCAATTGGATGACAAATTATATTGCAAATTCGCAGTCAGATTCGTCCCTTGTCGCTCCGGGATTCTGCGGCAGATAGTTTCTTTTGTATCTCAGTTCGTTATACAAATGGTATAATGACAGCAGAAAGAGAGGTGCAGTATGGCGACAAAAAGCGCAAACGTCATCGCCCGGGTTGAACCGGAGATCAAGGAACGTGCGGAGGCGATTTTCAGTCAGATCGGGATCCCCGCTTCAACGGCGATCAACATGTTTTACCGGCAGGTCATTCTTCAGCGTGGGCTCCCATTCCGTCCGGGCGTATCGGTCCAACGGCCGCTTTCTCGTGATGAAATGAGCGATGAGGAGTTCAACGCCCGGATGGAGGAGGGTTACCGTCAGACAATGACAGATCAGGCTGAGCCGGCGGATGAATATTTTGATCGACTCATTCAGCGAATCAACGTTGCGATTCATGAATGAATATACCGTTAAGGTTACGAAGCGCGCGGCCAGAGCGATGGATCAGATCGCTGATTATATTACTTATAATTTAATGAATCCTGAGGCTGCAATCGTTTTAGCAAATGAGTTTTGTCATGAAATACGAAATCTTCGTACTATGCCGTCTCGTTTTGAAAGTGGCGATGAAGAAAAGTGGGGAAAAAAAGGGTTTCGTCGATTGATCGTGAAGAACTATTTTATCTATTTCGTAATAAAAGAAGAGGGCAAAACAGTATATGTGATTGATGTTATCTACATGAGAAGGAATCAATCTGCGCTGCCTGAATCGGCGATTACGGAGTAAGCACGACTTCCGATTCCTCCGGTTCCGCGCGAACGGAACCGGCTTTTATGATAAAATGCAGAGGATAAGATAACGTTGGATCACGGGTCTCAGATCCGTAATTTCTGAATCAGAAAGAGATTCCCTGCATGACGAATCCGGAAATTTCGGTCATTATTCCTTTTCTCAATGAAGCTGAAAATATTCCAGAGCTGGTCGCGGCGATCGAGGCGTTCGCGCCGACGCTCCCGGTTCCGATCGAGGTTGTCTTCGTCGACGATGGGTCGACGGACGGATCGGGCGAGCTCCTGAGCTCGATTTCATTTCGGAATTTCAGCGCGCAGCTGGTCAGGCTGTCGCGGAATTTCGGGTCGCATCCGGCCGTTCGCGCCGGATTCAGCGTGGCGAAGGCGCCGAATTGCGTCTGGCTTGGCGCGGATTTACAGGAACCGCTCGAAATTATCCGCCTCGGTTACGAAAAAATTCGCGAGGGCTTCGACCTCGTCTGCGTTCAAAAGCGTTCGGTCCGGGTTTCGGCGTCTGAAGAAACGTTCTCGCGGCTGTATTCGAAGCTGATCCGACGGTACGCGATCGCGGGTTATCCGGAGAAGGGCGTCAATACGATCTTTGTCGGGCGAAAGGTCAGGGAACAGCTCCTGCTGAACCCGGAATCGAATTCGAGCGTCGTGCTGCAGTGCCTCAGCATGGGGTACCGGCAGGCGGTTCTCAACGTCGATTATCTGGAACGGAAGCGCGGCGTTTCGAAATGGTCGTTTGGAAAGAAGTTGAAGCTGATGATCGATTCGTTCGTCGCGTTTTCGTACTTTCCGATTCGGATGGTTTCGGTTCTGGGCTTCCTTTTCGCGCTGATCGGCGGGTTGATCGCGCTGTACGTCGTTATCGTTAAAATCAGCGGCATCGCCGAGGTCACGCTCGGCTGGACGTCGCTGCTGTCGATCCTGATGATCGGGTTCGGGCTGACGAATATTTCGCTCGGGATTATCGCCGAGTATCTCTGGCGAACGCTCGACGCTTCGCGGAAACGGCCGCCATATTTGATAGATTCTATAGAAGATTTATGTCGTGAAGAGGGAAAATGCTGAAAATAGCGCATGTTGGGTATGGCTACTGGGGGACGAACGTTGTCCGCAACCTGGCGGCGTCGGGGAAAACGGAGCTTTGCGCGATTGTCGACGCGCGGCCGGAGCGGGTCGAAGCGGCGCGGAAGGCGTATCCGTCGGTTCCTCGGATCGGAACGGACGCGCGCGCGGTTTTAGACGATCCGGCGGTCGAGGCGGTTTCGCTCGCGATTCAGACGGAACCGTCGTTCGAGATGGCGAAAGCGATCCTGAACGCGGGAAAACATCTTTTTATCGAGAAGCCGATTGCGGAAAACGCCGAAAAAGCGGAGATTCTCGCCGAATTGGCGCTGAAAACCGGACGCGTCCTGCATATCGATCATTTGATGCTCTTTCATCCGATTATTCGCCGGATTAAGGACCTTTACGATTCGGGCGAGTTGGGGAAGCTGATTTATGTCGACGTTTCACGGATGAACCTGGGGCCGATCCGGAAGGACGTGAACGCGATGCTCGATCTGGCGGTTCATGACCTGGCAGTGATCGATTTCATTTCCGGCGGCGAAATCCCGTATCATGTCGAAGCGATCGGCGAGACGCATTATGGAAAGCAGGAGACGCTGACCTATCTGACGTTGAAATATCCGACGTTCCTGGCGCATGTGAAATCGAGCTGGATTTCGCCGATCAAGGAGCGGCGGACGATTTTTGGATGCGAAAAGAAGATGGTCATATTTGACGACATGAAAACGGTCGATAAGCTGACGATTTACGATCAGGGGATCGTCGAGACCGGCGAGGAATACGGCGCGTACGAGTACAAAGCGCGGACCGGCGATATCACGATCCCTTACGTCGCGCAGCAGGACGCGCTCCGCAACAGTATCGAGCATTTTGCCGAGTGCGTCGGGGCGGGGCGCGAATCGATCGCGAACGCGGCGCAGGGCGTCAAAATCGCGAGGATTTTAGACGAAGCGCGGCGGAAGCTGGACGCGACGCGGGCGTCATAGAGAGGATAGATCATGCGGCAGATTCCGATCATGAAACCATATTTTACCGAGCGCGAGGCCGCGCTCGTCGCTGAAACGCTGGAAAGCGGCTGGGTCGCGCAGGGGCCGCGCGTCGCGGCGTTTGAAAAACAGGTCGCGGCTCATGAAGGCGTGGCTTATGGGATTGCGGCGACGAGCTGTACGACCGCGCTGCATCTTTTGATGGTCGCGATGGGGTTTGGGGCGGGCGACGACGTTCTCGTTCCGTCGTTTACCTTCGTCGCGACGCCGAATTCAGTTGCGTATACCGGCGCGGCAGTCGTTCTCGTCGACGTCGATCCGGCGACGTTTAATCTTTCGGTCCCATGGCTCGAATCGTTCCTGGACGCGAATTATCGGGAAGCGGACGACGGGTTCCGGAACCGGAGGAGCGGGAACCGTTTAGCGGGAATCGTTCCGGTTAACCTGTTCGGCCTCTGCGCCGATATTCCGGCGGTGAACCGGATCGCGGCGCGGTACGGGATGAAGGTCGTTGAGGACAGCGCCTGCGCGTTGGGCGCGATGATTTCGGGAACGCACGAGGGCGGGTTCGGGAACCCGTCGGCGCTGAGTTTTCATCCGCGCAAGTCGATTACCACCGGCGAAGGCGGAATGATCCTGACCGATTCGGAAGAGCTCGCCGGAAAGCTTCGCCGCCTCCGCTCGCACGCGGCTTCTCTTTCGGAGACGCAGCGGCATCTCGCGAAGGGGTATCTCCTTCCGGAGTTCAACGAGCTTGGTTATAACTATCGAATGACCGACCTGCAGGCGGCGGTCGGAATCGCGCAGATGGAAAAGATCGATTTGATTACGGAAGCGCGGCGGCGGATCGCGGCCCGGTACGACCGGCTGATCCCGGGGAGCGTTCCATGGCTGATTCCGCCGTTCGTCCCGGATGGGTATACGCACGTGTACCAGACGTATTGCTGCCGCGTGAATCTGGCGGCTTTGGAGATGAAGACAGTCGAGGCGGGGAACGCGTTCCGGAACCGCGTTATGGAATTTCTTGAGACGAACGGTATCGCGACGCGTCAGGGGACGCACGCGACGCATACGCTGGGCGTGTACCGCGACCGCCGCGGCGCCGGCGCGCCGGATCTTCCCGGGGCGTATGAATGCGACCGGCTGTCGATCGCGCTGCCGCTGTATGTCGAGCTGACGGAGGCGGATCAGGACTTCGTGATTGAGGAACTGATCCGGGCGGGGAAGGAGGCGTTATAGAATGGCGAGCGTTGCTGGGAAAAATATCCTGATTACCGGAGGCGCGGGGTTTATCGGGTCGCATTTAGCGGACGCGCTTCTCGAACGTGGGGCGGGGAAGGTCGTCATCGTTGATAATTACTTCCTTGGAAAGACGGAGAACAACGCGCAGGCGCAGGCGAATTACGCGAATTTCAAGGCGTATCGCGACGACGCGCGCGATTTGGGGACGATGCGCGCCGTGATCGATACGGAGGGAATCGATGTCGTTTTCAATCTGGCGACGATCGCGCTGAATTATTCGTTTTTTAATCCATATACGGCGTATCAGGTCAACGTCGATATCGCTGAAACGCTGCTCAGGCTGCTGAGGGATGGGGCGTATCGGACGCTGATTCATTCGTCGTCGTCGGAGGCGTACGGGACGGCGCGGTATTCGCCGATGGACGAGGCGCATCCGCTCGATCCGACGACGCCATACGCGGCTGGGAAGGCGGCTGCGGACCTGATGATCCAGGCGTTCTATAAGGTATACGGTCTGGACGTCGCGATCGTCCGTCCGTTTAATAATTATGGCCCGCGTCAGAACGATCAGGCGCTGGCGGCGATTATTCCGCTGACGGCGCGGCGGATCCTGACCGGGGAGAAACCGGTTCTCGAAGGCACGGGCGAGCAGACGCGCGATTTTATTTTCGTTAAGGACACGGCGCGGGCGTTCGTCATGGCGTATGAAAGCGAGGCAACGCGCGGACGGATCATCAATTTAGGATCGGGAAAGGAAATTTCGATGAAACGGCTCGTCGAGCTGATCGCCGGGTATTTTGGCTATGACGGCGGAATCGAGTACCGTCCGGCGCGTCCGGCCGACGTTTCCCGCCTCTGTGCGTCGGCGGCGCTGGCGAAGGAGCTGATCGGGTTTGAGCCGGCGGTTGGCTTTGAGCGCGGATTGGAAGAAACGCTCGACTGGTATCGCGGGAAGTATCTTTAATCGCTTGAATCGCTTGCGGGCTGATGCCGGAAAGACGCCGCGCCTGAATAAAAGCGGGTGATTCCGGAGAAGAGCTTAGTGAAATGAAGTGGTGCGTTTTTTCGGATGTGCATGGCAACGCGGCTTACCTGGACGCGTTGACCGAAGTCTGGCGGTCGCGGGCGTACGACGGTTATTTTTTCCTCGGCGACGCGGTCGGCTATTTCCCGGCATGGCGTGAGGCGCTGCGCGGGGTTGAAGCGCTCGGGGCGGTTTGCCTGTTGGGGAATCATGACGCGATGGCGGTCGGGATCCTTCCGATCGATCCGAAGAAAGACGAGGTTTACCGCCTGAGCGAGGTCCGCGCGACGCTGAGCGAAGAGGATCGCGCGCTTTTTCTCTCCAGGAAGCCGGAACTGACAGTCGAGCTGGACGGACTGACCGTTATGATGACGCATGGAACGCCGGAGAATCCGCTCTGCGGATATGGGTACGAGGATTTGGCGGACGACGCCTGGGACCGGAAGGGGATCGATTTCCTGTTCATGGGCCAGACGCATCGGCCCTGGCTTCGCCGCGGCATGTATACGACGATCGTCAACGCCGGCTCGGCCGGCCTTCCGCGCGATATCGGGAATGCGCCGAGTTGGGCGACGCTCGATACCCGAACGCGGACGGCGGCGATCGAGCGGCTGAAGCTGGATTTGGTCGAGACGTTCCCGGAGAAGCCGGCGGTTCATCCGTCGGTCTGGGCATGTGTCCGGCGAGGGACCGGAGACGGAGGGGTGGAATGAATCGCGACGAAATTCGCGTGATGGTGACGGGGGTCGGCGGCGGCGGAAACGGGGAACAGCTGGTCAAAGCGCTCCGGCTGGCGCGGACGAATTATCGGATTATCGGAGCGGATATCACGCCGCTGTCGAAGGGGCTTTTCCTGACGGACGAGCGCGTGATCCTGCCGCCGGCGACCGCGCCGGAATATCTGGACGCGCTGATGCGCGTCTGCCGGGAGAAACGGATCGACGCGCTGTTTACCGGTTCGGAGCCGGAGCTGAAACGGGTCGCCGCGGTTCAGGACGAGATCCGGGCGGCGGGCGTTTTTTTGCCGATGAATCCCCAATCTGTGATCGAGACCTGTATGGATAAGTCGAAGACGATGGCTTTCCTGGCGGAAAACGGCTTTTCGTATCCGGAAACGGTACCGGTTCGCGGCGTCGAGGACCTGACGCGGGTCCGGGCGTTCCCGGTCGTCCTGAAGCCGTCGATCGGCGGCGGCGGATCGGCGAATACGTTCATCGCGCAGAGCCCCGACGAGCTTCGTCTTTTCGGCGAATGGATGCTGCGCGCGTATCCCGAGTTTATCGTGCAGCGGTACGTCGGGAACGCGGGCTGCGAATATACGGTTGGCGTCCTCTGCGGAATGGATGGGGCGCTGATCAACTCGATCGCGGTTAAAAAGAATATCCTGTCGGCGCTGAGCTGCCGGATGAAGATAAAGAGCCGCTTCAGCGACGAGCTGCTGGTTATCAGCAGCGGGATTACGCAGGGCGCGATCGGGCGCTACCCTGACGTTACGGCGCAGTGCGAAGCGATCGCGCTGGCTTTAGGCGCGCGTTCGGCGATCAATATTCAGCTGCGTTTCGTCGACGGCAAGGCGGTTATTTTTGAGATTAATCCGCGCTATTCGGGAACGTCGTCGTTCCGCGCGATCGTCGGATACAACGAGCCGGACGTCATGATCCGGAAACACCTGCTCGGCGAGACGATCGAGCCGGGCTTCCCGTACGAAGAAGGCGTTATCCTGCGCGGGCTGGACGAAGTCTTCGTTCCGGCGAAGGAGCTTTCGGGGCTGGGCGAATGAAAATGAAGCGGCGCGCTTATCTTACGATGGATACCGACTGGGCGTCGGACGAGGTCCTGGCGTTTGCGCTGGATTGGTTCGAGGCGAACGCAGTCCCGGCGACGATCTTTGTGACGCATGATACGCCGCTGCTGGCGCGGATGCGCGCGAATCCGCGGATCCGACTGGGGATCCATCCGAATTTTTACCCGCTCCTGAACGCGAAGCCGGACCGCGGCGATTATCATGAAACGGTCGCCGCGCTGAAACGGCTCGTTCCCGAGGCGATCATCGCCCGCTCGCATGGCCTCGTCGACGCGGGAATTATTCTGGACGAGTTCGCGGCGCAGCGCTGCAAAGCTGATTCGAACCTGTTTATTCCGTTCAGCTCGGGAATTTCGCTCCAACCCTTCGCGCATTACAGCGGGCTGACGCGGATCCCCTATTTTTACGAAGACGACGCGTATTGCTTCGACGCGGCGAAGCCGTCGCCGGAGGCGCATTTACGCCTCGATCCGACGGGGTTAAAGGTTTTTAATTTTCATCCGATTCACCTGTTCCTGAATACGGAGACGATGGAGCGGTACGGGTCCTCGCGCCCGGTTCATGGCGACTTCGCGCGTCTGTCCGCGTTCGTCAATCCGTCCGCTCGGGACGGGGCGTTTTCGTTCCTGAAGCGGATTTTCGCGGAGGCGCGCGAGCTTGGGATCGAATGGGGGCTGATCGAGGAGCTGGTTCCGGGGCGTGAGCCTAGCGGTCCGGACGGAAAGGAAAACGCATGCGGCTGACGGAAATCAAGCGGGACGGTTGGACGGTCGTTCGCGACGGGTCGTTCTCGTCGTTGGGGCTTTGCGGCGCGGCGGCGGGACTGCCGATTTTGACGTTCGCAGGGAACGAAAAGTTTTTACGGATCGCGCTGGCGAACGCGGATGTTGCCGCGGTCATGGTTCCGGCTGCGTTAGCCGGCGCGCCGGCGCTTCGGGACACGACGCTGGGCGTTGCGGTCGTTCCGGAGTTGCGCCGTGACTTTTTCGAGCTGCATAACCGCCTGGCAGCAGATTTCCCCGACGCGTACCTGCGTCCCGGGTTCGAAACGCGGATCGCGCCGTCGGCTTCGATTTCGCCGTTGGCGGAGGTCGGCGCCCGGAATATCGAGATTGGGGAAAACGTCCGGATCGAGGCGTTCGTTTCGGTTAAAGAAAATACCCGGATCGGCGCGGGGACGATCGTTCGGAGCGGGAGCGTTTTAGGCGGTACCGGACTCGAGTTTATTCGGATCGGCGCGGACGGGATCCTGCCGGCGGCGCACTGCGGCTGGCTGACGATCGGCGCGGACGTTGAGATTCAGTACAATTGCAGCGTGTCGCGGTCGCTTTTCCCCTGGCACGAGACGGTCATCGGCTCGGAAACGAAGATCGAGAGCCTGACGCATGTCGCGCATGGCGTATCGATTGGATCGCGCGCGCTGATCGCTTCCGGGGCGGTTATCGGCGGCTCGGCGCGGATTGGCGACGGCGTCTGGATCGGACCGAACGCGACGATTTCGTCGGAGGTCAGGGTCGGCGACGGCGCGCGGATCAGTTTAGGCGCGGTCGTCGCCGGAACCGTCAAAGCGGGCGAGACGGTCAGCGGGAATTTCGCGATCCCGCATGAGAAATTCCTGCGGGAACAGTTCCGACGCATGCTTGGCGCCGGTCAGTAGCGCAGGATATCGCGGTTATACCGTTTCTAAACCAAACGGTCGTCTCTTTCATCGTAGAATACGGCTTAAGGAGACGATGAAAATGAAACAAAATTTTTTCAGGCTTGGAATATGGGTAACCGCCCTCGGGGCTCGCCGCTTTTGATTCGGGGCTGAATCACCGCTATAATTGATTCATCTGAAGCGCCGGAACCGCTCCGGACGATTCAGCATGATATAAATTTGAGGAATTCAGTTGACATGCGAAAAGGTTCGTTTGAAATGGCCCTCTCGGAAGCCGCCGAATCCGAATTCAAAAGCGCGTTGGAAACGAAAAAGCCAAAAAGCTGGCTGAAAACCGTCAGTGCGTTCGCGAACGGGATCGGCGGGACGATATTTTTTGGAATTGGGGACGATCGCGACTGGATCGGGCTTACCGATCCGAAGTCCGACGCAGAGGCGATCAGTCGTTTAATTCAGGCGCGGATTACGCCGGTTCCGGGCTTTGTTCTGACGCCGATTGCGAAAGAGGGAAAGAGCGTCTTAGCCGTCGAAGTCGCCGCCGGTCGCTCAACGCCTTATTATTACAGGGCCGACGGGATTTTGGAAGCGTTTATCCGAATTGGAAATGAAAGCGTCGCCGCGCCGGATTATGTTGTAAACGAGCTCATTCTTAAAGGGACGAACCGATCTTTCGATTCGCTCGCGACCGATTCGCGAATCGCGGATTACAGTTTTACTTTGTTAACCGCGACGTATTTGGAACGGACCGGGCTGAAATTTGAGCCGGCGGATTTTGTTTCGTTTGGATTAGCGGATCGGAACGGCTGCCTGACCAACGCGGGGAAGCTGCTCGCGGATCAGCGTCTCGTTTATAACTCTCGTATATTTTGTACGCGCTGGAACGGACTGGATAAGGGCTCGATTTTTGACGACGCGCTTGACGATAAGGAGTATGAGGGGAACTTAATTTATCTTCTCCAAAGCGGGCGCGAGTTTATTCGGAATAATTCGAAGGTCCGTTTCGAAAAGAAGGCCTTTTACCGCGTTGATAAGCCGGACTATTCGGATCGGGCCGTGACCGAAGCGTTGGTTAACGCGTTGATTCACCGCGACTATCTTGTCCCCGGAAGCGAAATTCATATTGACATGTACGACGACCGATTGGAAATCAGCTCTCCCGGCGGGATGTACCGGGGAAAACCGATCCAGAAATACCGGTTGGAGGAAATTGAATCGGTTCGTCGGAACCCGGTTATCGCCGATTTATTCCACCGCATGAAGTTCATGGAGCGCAGGGGCAGCGGAATCCGGAAAATTCTATTGGAGACGGCGAAATTACCGGGGTACACCAATGCGCTGAAACCGCGGTTCCGCTCTTCGGATACGTCGTTTTCCGTGATGCTGAAAAATGTCAATCATTCATCCTGGTCACAGCGTGATCACATGAATGATCAAAGCGCTGCCCAGGATCGCGCGGTGGGCAATCTGGGCGAATCGATTCTTGACTTCTGCTCCGTGGCGAGGACAAAGCGCGAAATCTCGGATCATCTTGGATACAGGAACCTGACGTATTTTACGCGGCGTTTTTTAAAACCGCTTCTGGCGAGCGGGCGGCTGCGCATGACGATTCCGGAAAAACCGAACAGCAAATATCAGAAGTATTATCGCGCAGGATAGTTTTTTCCCGTCAGCCCTTGATCCGGAGCGGGACGCCGGCGAGCATGAAGCAGGCGGTGGCCGCATGTCGGACGATGCGCTGGTTAATCCTGCCGAGGGTATCGCGGTAAAGACGGCCCAACGGGTACGCCGGGATAATCCCCAGTCCGACTTCGTTCGATACCAGGACGAAGGTCGTTTTCGGGTTTTCTCTGATGATCGCGAAGAGCTTATCCAGCTCTGGGGAGAGAACGGAATACGCGTATTCTTCGGAAGCGATTTCCGGGAGCGTGATCACGATATTGGACGCCCAGACGGAAACGCAGTCGATAATGACGCCCTGATATGGTCCGTCGTTGGAAAGGCGCTGCCTGAGCTTATCGAACGTTCGGGAATAGGCTTCGAGCGTGTCCCAGTTGCTGGGACGGCGGGCCTGATGCGCCTCGATCCTCCGGCGCATCTCGTCGTCCGCGGCCTGCGCCGTCGCGACGTAAAGAACGCGTTCGCCGGCGGATTTTACGAGCTCTTCTGAGTAATGGCTTTTTCCGCTGCGCGCGCCGCCGAAGACGAAATGCAGATTTGCGAATAATTCGGATGCATGGTCGCTCATAATATCTCCCTCAGCAACTTCATAGACGATCGGAAATCGTTCTCGTTGAATATTTCCAACGTTACAACGCCGGCGTAGGAATTCAGGACGAGTTCTTTCAGAATTAATTCTACCCGATTATCGCTGAAGGACGTTAAGCTGCTGTGGTCGCGTTTGGCGATCCCATGCAGGTGGATAACTTTCGTTCGGGCGAGCCGTGGGCGCAGGTAGGGAATCGGATCGCGTCCCTGGAGCCAGAGATGGCCGAGATCCACGCAGTAAGACGCGCCGAACCGGCGGACGATTCCGTCGTTCCGTTCGGCGGGGTACGATTCGAGGTTTTCGATCGCCAGCCGGCTCCGGTCGGGAAGCGCGCCGGTCAGCCGTTCCAATGCATTCAGGCAGTTCCGCTCCATTTCGGCGAGTTCGTTTTCCTCCGCCATGCCGATCTGGTGCGTATCGAGATGGGCGACGTAGGCGATTGGATCGAGCTTCTCAGTACAGCCGATCACTTTCAGCGCTTTTTCAATCGAGATGTCTGCGCGTTCGCCGCCGGCGGTGAATTTCAGGTCCAGCGGCAGGTGAACCGTCCAGGAAAGCGCATGGTCCGCGGCGATCCGGCGGAGCTCCTTGACGAGCGCCTCCGAAGGCAGGTTCGAATAATCGTCGGCTTCGAAGAGAACGAGCTCGATATCGTCGACTTTGTCGGCGAGGTAACGGACGTTGGGGAGGATATCGGCGGGAATGATGTAGGAGGTCGTCCCCAGCCGAAACGGCAGCGCCGGAAAATTTTTCAGGCTCATGGGCTAAAGATGATAAATGAACGAGAACGAATCCGTCATGAGAAAGACCGGCGGATGAAGCGTGAATAAGAAGAGGACGATCAGTTCGGAAATCTCGATTGCCGCGCCTAAGACGTCGCCGTTGATCCCGCCAATCGTTTTTCGTGCGATTTTCCCGAGCCAGCCGGGCAGTTTCCAGAGAACGAACAGCCGAAAGATCATCAGGATAATTTCGAGCAACCCGATCAGCGAGCTCCGTTTCTGATGAAAATTGAAACCGCGGTACATGATGATCGAATTGTATCGCAGCGACAAAACCGCGACCCCGGCGAGCGTCAGCAACGGCAGGATCGCGCCGTAAGCGACCGCTTTGGGATGCAGCTCTTTTTTCAGCTGTGCCGCCATGCCGTTCGGGTTGACGACCGGTTCGTCCCGGACGATCTTCAGCGCGGCCCAGCGCGCGTAAACCGGCGCGAAGAAGAGGACCGGGGTGAAGAAGATCGGGATCAATTGCGCTTTCATCAGGAAAAAGAGGATCGTTCCGGCCAGCGCGTACGTCCCGTGATGAACGTCTTTCATGATTTCCAGGCGGCGTTCCGCCGTTCCGGCGTAGAAGAAGCCGTCGAAAACGTCCATGAGCCCGTCTAAATGCAGCGCGCCGGTCAGCGCAACCCAGACGATCAGCTCGAATACGCCGTTATTGTCGTACTGTACGGTTTCGGAAAAGAACAGGCGTGTCAGGATCAGGAGAACGCCGATGATCCCGCCGGCGAGCGGGTAGAGGACGGTCGAGAGCCGCCGGTTGGCGAAGGTGTCTTCTTCGGCGGAAACGCGGACCGGGATCCGCGTCAGGAAGCGCAGCGCGATTTTCAGCGCCGCGCGGAAGCTCGCGCGCTCACCTGAGGCCGGAGAGGAGAGCTGAGAAGTTGGTTCCATATTCAAATTGTACCTCGATTTTCAGGAGGTTCAGCGCGCAGGCGGATCTGGCAGCGTGAAGAGGTCGAAGCGGAACCCCAGCGCGCTGAAATCAGCGATATGATCCGGACGGATAACGACGAGCGCGCGGCGATAGTCCGCCTCGCGAAGGAGATCAAACGCGGCGGTCAATCCTTCGTGGCGCCGGAATTCGAGCGGACCGAGCTCGTCGACGACGATCAGGTCGGCTTCCCGAACCGCGGCCAGCGACTCGTTTGCCCAGCGGAAAACGCCGTCGTCAATTGTCCATTTTCCCAATCGCGTTCCGAGATCGATCCCGGGATCGTCGCTTCCGGCGAATTTCTCCGCGCCGGAAACGACGTCGACAAGGCTGAAGCCGGTTTTAACGCCGTTTTCGTTAAATCGTCCGGGTTGAAGGACCCCTGCGCAGCGGAACCCGTCTTCCCGCCAGCGTTCGATCGCGCCGCGGCAGAAGGTCGTTTTACCAGCGCCGCGTCCGCCTGATATGACGCTGATTCGACGGGGCGGAGTATCGCTGCGTTTCATTGGGAAAATTTTCGTTAATAAGGTTCGATGATCCGCTGAATCGTCCACCAGCGGTTCCAGTACAGCAGGATCAGCGTGACAAACGGGAAGATCAGATTCAGCGCGGAGACCGGTTCGGCGAACCCGGTATAGAAAAGGCTGACAAGCCAGGGGATCAGGAGAAACGCGGCGCTCAGCGCCAGCGATATCGCGGTCCCGAACCGCTGCCAGCGCTGCATCGCTTTATCCATCGCGTACAGGAACGGGATCCAGAGCAGGTAAAGATTTTTTCCGATATTGGGGATCCCGACGAGGAATCCGGCGCTGAGCGTCATCGCCAGGACCCATTCGAAAGCGCGTTCGTCCTGTTTCGCGTTCAGCGCCCATTCGAGGATCATCAGCAGCGCGATGACGCCGGAAACCGCCCAGGCGATCCGTCCGCCGATTTCCGGCTGCCAGACTTCAATAAAGAGCGCAAAGTACATTGGATTCAGGTATTTATAGTAGTAGATAATCGCGCGCAAAAACTCGGTCGGCCAATTCGGCATGAACAGGAACGAAATCAGGATCAGCAACCCGAGGACCATCATAAACCAGGCGGCAACCGCGCCGCGCCGGTTCGCGAGCGTCCAGATCAGGATCCAGAGGATGGGGAGGAGCGTCAGGCTGTATTTCATCGTTGCGAACGCTAACATGATCCCCGCAAATTCAAGTTCGTTTTCCCGGACGGCGTTGACGGCGACGAGGAGCGCCAGAACGGAAAGGATCCCGATATCTCCGTCCATGGCGGCGAAGGCGCCGTAATACGTGAAGAGAACGAACGAGCCGACGACCGCGGGCGAAAGCCATCCTGAGCGAAGCCGGAGCGCGGCGATCGTTCGAATCGCGATCAGGACGAGCGCCGCTTCGCAGACAGTCATCCAGATTACCAGCGCGGCATCATAATTCCCGATAAACGAGAGCGGAAGCGTCGGGAGCGTCGCGTACAGCGGCAGCGTGAACCCCGATACGCGGACGTCATGCGTATGCCGCAGCACGATATTTTCGAATATCCCGGCGCTGTAGGGGTTCTGGCCCTGCGCGAAGAGAACGCGCCCTGCGAGCCAGTTCGCGTAAAAACTCGCCCCGTAATCGGTCCTGCTGACGAGGAAGACGTTCACGGCGGCGAAAACGATGGTCAGAAGAATAACGACGGATACGACCGAGGGCGAAAGCCCGTAGGTCCGTTTCGGCGGTTCGAGAATCATATCGGCAGGGTCAGGTTTATCCGGTCGGCCCCGGTCAGATCGCTTTCCGGTAGACGCGATGAACCTTGGAGCGTTTCATTCCCAGCCCGTTCATTTCGCGCTGGACTTCTTTCGCGGTCTCGGACATCTGCGCCCCTTCGCCGGTCAGGAAACGCGGATTATCGCGGATAATTTCATGGACCCCGTCGAAGAGGAGCGCGTCGCCGCCTTTGATCCGGTATTCGGATAGGATCCCGAGCCCGTTGACGATAATTCGATCGGTCTTTTTTATTTCCCGGAGAATATCAAGAATCAGGAGCGGGTTCAGGAGGCTGCCGTTATGCCGCTGCATGGCGGCGGAGATATCCGGGAAACCGAGGATGAACCCGATCAGCTCGTCTTTGTCGTTGACGATGAACTTGACGAGGTTGGGATCGACGAAGTTGATCACGTTATCGATCAGAAAGTTCAGGTCGCGTTCGGTCAGCGGAAAATACTCCCAGTTATTCGTAAACGCCTTTTCGTACAGCTGGCCAATCTCTTTCGCGCGGGCGAGGATGTCTTTCCGGTTTTTGAACGTGAAAACCTTGATTTCGCCGCGTTGTCGAACGAGATCGACGGCGCGCGTGACTTTTTCGGGGACGACGACGGTCGATGTATTGAATTCGACCGAGATAAAGTCGGTGACCTTTGCGAGGCCGATGCCTTCAAGGAGCGTCTGATAATACGGGAAGTTATAGGAGGACATGTTCATCGACTGGCGCAGGTTGAAGCCGTCTACGAGAACGCCGTAGCCGTCGAAAAGCGAGAACCCTTTCGGCCCGATCATCTCGTTCATCCCGCGCTCCCGCCCCCAGCCGATCGCCGCGTCAAAGAGCGCGGCGGTAACGTCCGGATCGTAAATCGCGTCGAAGAGGCAGAAGCTCAGGACTTTTTTCTTCTGGTAGTCGTTGAAATGCGGATTGATCAGCGCGGCGATCCGTCCGACGATCCGTCCCGCGCGGTAAGCGAGGAAAAAATCCGCCTCGCCGTATTCGTAAAACGGATGCTTCTTCCGGTTCATCATCATCGCGACGTCGTTTCGAAACGGCGGGACCCAGTTCGGGTCGTTCTTATACAGGTCGAATTGGAATTGGATAAACGCGCTGACGTCTTTACGGTTCCCGGTATCGATTTTGCGGATTTGAATCATATGCCCTCCGACATGACAATTCTTTAATGATCGGGTTTATTTTACCTTTTTTTTCGATAAAAATCGTGTTGGGATGGAAAATCGCCTGCGTTTGCATGGCCGGATTCGCCGGTGGATTGGGGCTGGAAAGAGAACGGACGCCGAGCGGTTCAGCTGGCGTCCGTTCTGTCAGGCGAAACGTGGATTAATACGTAAACGCGTCGGTCAGCCGCGACTTATCGATCATTTCGCGATAGGTTGTAGAGCGGTCGAGGAGCTCCTGATGATTCCCTGCGGCTTCGACAAGCCCGTCTTTCAGGACGACGATCGTATCGGCGTTTTCGATCGATTTCATGCGGTGCGAAATGATGATAACCGTCCTTCCCTTGATCAGGGAGTTCAACGAATCCTGGATCCTCTTTTCGTTCTCGATATCGAGCGCGGCGCTGATTTCGTCTAAGAGAATAATCGGCGAATTTTTCAGGATCGCGCGCGCGATCGAAAGCCGCTGGCGTTCGCCGCCGGAGAGTTTTCCGCCGTTCTCCCCGATCATCGTCTCGTACCCGTTCGGGAGCTTCAAAACGAACTCGTCGCAATTTGCCAAACGCGCCGCTTCCTTGACCTCCTCGTCGCTTGCGTCGGGACGTCCGATCCGAATATTTTCGAGAACGGTGGTGTTAAAGAGAGTGACGTCCTGAAAGACGATCGAGATTTTCTTGAAGAGATCTTCCGTCGCGATGTTCTTCATGTCGCGGCCGTCGATCCGGATTTCGCCTTGGTCATAGTCGTACAGGCGCGAAGCCAGACGCAGAGCCGTCGTCTTTCCGCCGCCGGACGGCCCGACGAGCGCCGTGACTTTTCCGGCGGGAGCGGTGAAGCTGACGCCGTTGATAACGTGGTTATCGTCGTACGCGAAAGTAACATCTTTAAATTCGATCGCGGTATCGCGGATTTCGGCGGATTCGCCGCTTTGAATCGCCGTTTCGTTAATCGATTGGATATTCTTGACGCGGCTGTCAATGTAGAGCATCTCGGCGAAGTTCATCTGGATATCGAGGATCGCTTCGCTGATCCGCGACGAGGCAAGAATATACCCGAGGAGATAAAGGAGCGTTACGCCGTCGTTGGCATAAAGGATCGATCCGACGAAAATGGTTACGCCCAGCATCGAACGGACGATAAACCCGGATAGCGTAACCGGGATTGCCTGCGCAAATTCGGCTCGGATATGGATTTTTTCCGAATCTTCGATTGAGGCGGCGACGTCTTTCCGAGTCGCTTCCTCGAGCCGATAACTTTTAATTTCTTGCTGAAGCTCGATCGCCTGCTGGAATTTTTCGGCGTTTTCGCGAAGCTTGACGAAATATTTATTTGTCTCGCGGATTTGGATCGATTTCGAAAGATAGAGAAACGCGAAGCTGAGAATCGTTGGAATAATAATGCTCAGTCCCAACGGCACGTTCCAGACCAGGAGCAGTATCGAGATCAGCACGAAAGCAATGAGATTGCTGTAGAACTTGGGAATGGCGTGACTGAGGGCGTGTTCTATATCGGTGATGTCTTTCATGATTGCCTGCGCCAAGTCGGACATATCGTGCTTGGAGAAGAACGAAAGCGGGAGCTCTTTTAACTTTTCCGCGAGGTTGATCCGCAACGTTTTCGCTTCCGAATAAACGACCGTATAGGTATCGTTATAGTTAACGTAATATAGGACGAACATGACGAGCGCGCCGCCGCAGATCAGGATCACGAACGTTTGCAGACTGGGCAGCCCGCCTTCAAGCAGCCCCTTGGTAAAAACCATAATGATTATCATTGGAATCATATTCGAAATGGCGAGAAACGCGCCGCTGACAATCGCGCGGATAATTTCCGAAGCGCCGCTGTCGGAGAGTTGGAATCGGTTTTTTAAGTAATTGATCATGGTTTCCTTCTTTTCAGGATACGGCCCAGACGTTGGCCTGGTGATAGAGATCGACTAATTTCTTGTATTCGCCGCTGAGTTTTACCAATTCGGCATGCGATCCGCGTTCGACGATTTTTCCGGCGTCGACGACGAGAATCTCGTCAACGTTCTGAATCGCGCTGAGACGATGCGCGATCATGATCACCGTCTTTCCTTTCATCAGGTTCGCGAAGGCCTGTTGGATCTCGTATTCGTTTTCAGGGTCGGCTGCGGCGGAGGCTTCGTCCAGGATGATAACGTTGGCGTTTTTCAGGATCGCTCGGGCGATCGCGATACGCTGAATTTCTCCGCCGGATAAATGGATCCCCTGGCTTCCGATCAGCGTATTTTCCCGTTCCGGGAATTTCGCCAGTATTTCGTCGCACTGCGCCAGCGAGAGGGCTTTCATGATTTCTTCCCGAGTGGCGTCCGGACGTCCGATCCGGACGTTTTCGTAGATTGTCGTTTTGAACAGTTTCGTATTCTGGAAGACGAACGCGATATTTTGCATAACGGCTTCCTGCGAGTACGTTGTCAGCGGTTTTCCGCCGATCCGGATTTCGCCGCCGTTGAGTTTATAGAAGCCGGAAATCAGTTTCGCAATCGTCGATTTTCCGCCTCCTGAACTCCCGACGAGCGCGTATGTCCGCTTGCCCGGGAGCTTGAAACTCAGATCGTTCAAAACGTATTCGTCGTCATACTTGAAGGAAACGTCGGAAAATTCGATATCGTAATTGCTGAACCGGGTTTCGTTTCCGAAAACGACTTCTTCTTCGCTCATCTCGGTAATGAGATTTTCGATTTTATCGACGACGTCTCCCGCCTGAAGCTTGTACATGCCGACGTACATGACCTTCATGAAACAGTTGAAAAGCAGTCCCGAAAAGACGGTATAAAAGATGACTTTCACGATGATTTCGTTTGTTTCCGCTCCTGCCCCGAACTTAACGAATGCGAGGGGGATCGTAAACGCGACGCCGATGTTCAGAATAACCTGAAACAATACGAACGGCATCCTGCAGCTCAAGGTATACGCATGGGCAGTATCTCCGTATTCGATGATGGCGTTGTAAAAAGAAGTAAACGATTCGAGGCCGCCGCCGAAAATTTTAACGACGGGCATTCCGCGGACGTATTCGACCGCCTGCGCGCCCATTTTTTCTAACGCCAGAGCGTATTTCCGCATGAATTGCTGGTTGCCGGTTGTCAGGTAAATCAGCAGCGTACCGACGATAAGCATAATCACGAACAAAATCCCGAGCCGCCAGTCGACGCTGAACATGATCAGCGTAATCAGGATCGGCGCGAGCGCGGCGACCGTCAAGTCCGGAATCAGGTGCGCGACGATCGTGTGCGTTTGTTCCGTGTTGTCGTCGATCAGCTTACGGATCCGTCCGGACTGATTACGGTCGAAAAAGGAGAAAGAGGCTTTTAAGAGGTTTTCAAGCCCGCGCTTTTTCAGGTTGCTTTCGAGGCGGAACGCGACGATATGCGTCGCGATGAGACTGAAGAAGTAGCTTATCCCGTAAGCTAATAAAAGTCCCGCGATGACGTATGCCGCATGTTTCCCTTCTGTGGTGTTTCGGTTGACGATCAACGCGTTTAAAAATTGATAAAGATACCAGAACGTAATAAACTGGAAAACGGTCGCGATCGTGGTTAGAAAAACGGCGAAAATCGCTAAGAATTTCTTTTCCGGAACATACTTGAGGAGTTTCTTGTAAATTTCCATTTAATTCCTTCTTTAACTTGATAGGATGAATTCGTTAGGCGAACCTAATCGTTAGGCAATTCTAACATTCCTGAGGTCGTCGGTCAAGAATCATTGGCAGCAATTGCTGCCTTGAGCATATTGATTCGAAAATTGCTCTGCTTTGGATCTGGTTTGCGTATCCGTTTGGAAAAACGACGTCCGCTGGGCGCGGATCGGGTAAAATCATTTCAACGCAGAACGCCGTCATGAATTAGATTCTTCAAACTGCAATCCAGGTACAATAAGGGATATCTCAAATCTGATGATGAAAGAGGCGAATGATGAAACATAATTTACCTGTTCGAAAATCAGCGTTAGCCGTTGCGGCGGCGCTGGCGTTTGTTTTGACGAGTCTGACGGGCGTCTTTGCGATCGGCGATAAAGAAGCGCTGAACGTGGGGGCGTTGAACGGTCCGACGGCAATGGGGCTGGTCGATTTAATGCATAAAGCTGAGACTGGCGAAGCGAATTACACGTTCCAGATTTTCGGATCGCCGGACGAAGTCGTCGCCGAACTCTCGACTCAGTCGCTCGACGCGACCGCGATTCCCTGCAACCTGGCATCGGTTCTATATAACAAAACTGAAGGCAAAATCCGGCTGGCGGCGATCAACACGCTCGGCGTCCTGTACGTTGTTGAAACGGGCGACAGCGTCCAATCGGTTGCCGACCTGAAAGGCAAAACGATTTTTGCGACGGGGAAAGGCGCGACGCCCGAAGTTGTCCTGCGGACGGTCCTGACGAAAAACGGTATTGACCCTGACAAGGACGTCACGATTGAATTCAAAAGTGAAGCGACCGAAGTCGCGGCGCTGATGAAAAACGCGGGAGACGCGGCGATCGCGATGCTGCCCCAGCCGTTCGTGACCGCCGCCGCGATGCAGAACGATAAGATTCGCGTCGCCCTCGACATGACGAAAGAATGGAACGCGGTCAGCGACGGGAAAGACCTGATTACCGGCTGCGTCGCGATTCGCGCGGACGTCGTCAAAAAGAAAGCTGAGAAAGTCGCGGCGTTCATGGCCGATTACGCCGCCTCGGTTCAGTTCGTTCAGGAAAACGCGGGGGAAGCGGCGAAGCTGATTGAAGAATATTCGATCGTCCCGAAGGCCGCGATTGCCGAGAAGGCGCTCCCCGCCTGCAACATTGTCTTCATCGATGGAGAAAAGATGAAGACGCTGGCGGAATCATATTTTGAGCTCTTGTTCGAATTTGACCCGAAGACGGTCGGCGGAAAGCTTCCGGCTGAGGATTTCTATTATCTCCCGGCCGCGAAATAAGTCTTTTTTCGTGCGTTTTGGCGCGGCGTGCTTCTGGATTCTCGTCTGGGAGCTCGCCGCGCGTTGGTATGATAATTCGTTGATTCTGGCGTCGCCGAGCCGGACGGCTGCGACGCTGGCGGCGTTGCCGATGGATCCGGCTTTCAGGCTGGCGATCGCGTCCAGTTCCGCGCGGATCGTTACTGGGTTCGCTGGGGCGCTGGTATTCGGCGTCTTCTTCGCTTTTCTGGCCAGCCGGTCGAGCTGGCTGGCGGCGCTTCTCGATCCCCCGCTTCACCTGATCCGGTCGACGCCGATCGCGAGCGTGACGATCCTGATCCTGCTTTGGGTCGGATCGCGGAATTTATCCGTGATCGTTTCGTTTATTTCGGTCGTTCCGATCGTTTATCTGAATACGCTCGCCGGGATCCGGTCGCTCGATCCGAAGCTGCGCGAGATGGCGACGGTTTTCCGGCTTCCGTTTGGAAAACGGCTGCGGTATATCCTGCTCCCGACGGTTTTTCCCTACTTCCGCGCCGCGGTCAGCGCGGGGCTGGGCTTCTGCTGGAAGAGCGGGGTGGCGGCGGAGGTCATCGGGATCCCGTCGAACAGTATTGGCGAGAAGCTGTATCTGGCGAAGATTTACCTGAGTACGGGCGAGCTTTTCGCCTGGACGGCGGTGGTGATCCTGCTCAGCTACCTGTTCGAACGGATCAGCCTGGCGGCGCTGGCGCGGGCGGAGCGATGGCTGACGAAGGCGTCCCCGATTTCGGAGGACGGATGAGCGCCGGGATTACGTTTCGTGAGGTTACGAAGCGGTTCGGTCCGGAGCTCGTCCTGGACCGTTATTCGGCTGAATTCCCGTTCGGCGAGACGACATGCCTGATGGGGCGGAGCGGCGCGGGGAAGACGACGATTTTCCGCCTGATCCTCGGGCTGATCCGTCCGGATTCCGGGACGATCGCGGGGATCGGCGGCGTTCGGGTTGTCGCCGTTTTTCAGGAAAACCGGCTGCTGCGCGGGATGAGCGCGGTGGATAACGTCCTGCTCGTCACGGACGGGCGGGCTGAGGCGGCGCGTCGGTCCTGGTCGCTGCTGGCGCGGATGGGGCTGGATCGGGAGCTGGCGCGGAAACGGGTCGACGCGCTTTCGGGCGGTCAGCAGCGGCGCGTCGCGATCGCGCGCGCGTTGGCGGCGGAGGCGGACGTTGTCCTGATGGACGAGCCGTTAAAGGGGCTGGACGAAGCGACGGCGCGGACGGTTTGCGGCGTGATTTCGGACGAGACGCGGGAAAGGACGCTGATCTTTTCGACGCATGACCGGCGCGAGGCGGAACGGCTCTGCGCGCGGGTCGTGGAGATATAAAAAATTCCGCCGCTCTTACTCTTTCCTTTTTTTCGCTACTCCCAGCTCAGGAGCTTCAGCCGTTTTTCTCCCCATTCGATCGCAGTGCGGATGCCTTCGTCGATCGGGTACTGCGCTTTCCAGCCGAGGAGCTTCGCGGCGCGGTCGGCGTTCGCATATGCGCCGGCGACGTCGCCGGGCCGGGGCTCGGCGGTCTCGATTTTGATCTTTTTTCCGTAAACGCGCTGGAAGGCGTCGACGAGTTCTTTGACCGTCGTCCCGTTTCCACCGCCAATATTGATGACGAGATAGCGGCAGTCCGGATCGCCGTTGCGCTCGAACGCCTGATCAAATTCGGTCAGCGCCTTAACGTGCGCCTGAGCCAGGTCCCAGATATAGATATAATCGCGGATGCCGGAGCCGTCGCGCGTTGGCCAGTTGACGCCGGTGATGGTGAAATGGTCGATTTTTCCCAGTGCGGTATCGACGAGCTTGCCGATGACATGCGACGGTTCTTTGACGTGAATTCCGCTTCGGTATTTCGGATCGGCGCCGATGGGATTGAAATAGCGGAGCGCGATCCCTTTCATTCCGTACGCTTCGCAGGTATCCTTCAGGACCATTTCCATGATGAATTTCGTCCGCGCGTACGGAGAGGACGGGTTGAGGTAGCTGTTTTCCGTGACGACGAAGTCCGGTTTTTCGCCGGGTTTGAGCCTGACGTCGCCGTAGACCGACGCCGACGAGCTGAAGACGATCCGTTTGCAGCCGAGTTCATGCAGAATATGGAACATCTCGTTCGACTTGGCGACGTTTTCGCGGTAATACTCGTACGGGCTGGAGACCGAATCGGGAACGACGATCAGCGCGGCGCAGTGCAGCACGGCGTGAATATCGGGATGATCGCGGAAAATCCGCGTCAGGACGGCGCGGTCCGTAATATCGCCCTGATAGAAAATCCGTCCTTCCGTGAATTCGCGCCGTCCGGTGACGAGCGAATCGAGGATAATCCCGGTATGCCCCGCGTCGCTGAGTGCGGAAATGACGGTGGATCCGATATAGCCGGCGCCGCCGGTAACTAAAAATTTCATGGCGTTGGTTCCTTTCCTGAGGTTGATGCGGATGCGTTGTCTTTTGCGAAGGTTTCTCGGACGATATAGACCGGGCGGTGCTTGACTTCCTGGAAAATGTACCCGATGTAGATGCCGATGAAGCCCAGAATGAACATGAGAATGGCGGCGACGATCAGGAGCATGAACATCAGCGAGCTCCAGCCGGGCGCCAGCGTACCGGTATTGCCGCTGAGCCAGATGGAGAGGACGTAAACGACTTCGGCGATCGCCAGGATCAGGAAAAGCCCGCCGGCGGATAACCCGATATACAGCGGTACGAGCGAAAACGAAAAGATCGCGTCCGAACCGAGCCGGAGCATTTTCCGGAACGAGTATTTCGACGCGCCGGCGATCCGTTTTTCCGGCGTGAACGGGAGGATAACGCTCCTGAAGCCGATCCAGCTGACCATTCCGCGCAGGTAACGATGGAATTCGGGAAGCGAACGGAGCGCGTCGAGCGCCCGCCGCGACAGGAGGCGGAAATCGGCGCCGCCGGGCACCGACGGCGTGTCGGCCAGCCGGTTTAACGCCTGGTAGAAGAGCGCCGAGGTTTTGCGCTTGAAATAGCTGAGAGACGGGTCGGCGAGGCGCTGGGTCTGGACGACGTCGTAGCCGGATTCCGCCAGCGCGATCATTTCGGGAATGAGCCTGGGCGGGTGCTGTCCGTCGCTGTCGAGCGTGACGACGTAGTCGCCGGACGCGGCGTTGAGCCCGGCGCAAAGCGCGGCCTGATGGCCGAAGTTGCGGCTGAGATGAAGCGCGCGGACGCGGCGGTCGCTTTCGGCGATCCGGTTCAGCCGTTCTTCGCTCCCGTCGCTTGAGCCGTCGTTGACGAAAATGATTTCGGTTTGGTACGGAAGCGGGGAAAGAACGGCGCTGAGCGATTGATAAAACACGGTCAGGACCGGTTCTTCGTTATAGACGGGGGCGACGATGGAAACGGTTTTCATTCGGCTTTACAGCGCCGGAACGGCGGACTGAGCTTCCTTTCGTTTTTCAGCGAGCCTTTCCTCCTGGATCAGGCGGAGCTTTTCCCGGTACCCCGCTTCAGTCTTCAGCCAGAAGCTCGCCGAAGGGCCGGTATTCTTTTCGAGCCGGTTCGCTGAATCTTCGTCGATCCTCAGCGTTCCGGCGATCAGGTTCCGCATCTTGTCGAACGTGATCCCGAGGGTTTCGGTGAAATCGAATTCCGAAATTCCATGGTCTTCGAAGAGTTCTTCGAGCGTTGCGTCCGGAGGCGTCGCTATACAGATCGTACTGAAAATCATCTTGCTGCCTCCCTTGTTCTCAGTGATAGTCCACAATTTCAATGATGCACACTGCCTGGCCGTCTATTTCAATTTTTTTCGAATATCAGTCTGTACGGATGCATCAAATAGAAACGTGACGATCATATGACGGCTGAACCTTAATAGTTAATTGTAATGTTTTTTTTCTCACTGTCAAAACCGTTCGCTGTCAAAGCGCGTCAGCGTTTCTTCAGCTTCGAGAGCGACACGATTAATTTCTTGTCGCCGCCTTTTTCGAATCGGACGCGGACGACCTCTTCCCCATCTTCGATCAGGCTTTCAAGAACGAGGCCCGTTCCCCAGAGCGGATGCGCGACCGGGTCGTTCGCTTTGAACTTCTGCGCAGGGAGCCCCGCGGCGGCGGCAGGCTTTTTTCCGCCCGTCGAAATCGCGGACGAGCTCGCGAAAATCGATTCGGCCGATTTCCCGGAAGACGCGCAGGAGCGCGGAGAATCCTTGATCCTGATCTTCGAGACCCAGGTCGGTTTCGATTCCCAGCGCGGGTTTTCGCCGCTCCGCCGTCCGGCTGAAAAGCCTGCGCCGATCGATCCGGCGGAAGGGTTTTCGATAACCTGAATCAGGTTTTCGGGGATCGAATTCAGGAAGCGCGACGGAAGCGTCGTTTCGATCGACCCGAAATTCATTCGTCGTTCCGACCGCACGAGCGTCAGCTCGTTCCGCGCTCGGGTCATCCCGACGTAAAAGAGGCGGCGCTCCTCGGCCATTTCTTCCGGGTCGTCGAGGCTTCGGACATGCGGAAGGGTCCCGTCGTCCAGTCCGACGATGAAAACCCGGTTGAATTCGAGCCCTTTAACCGCGTGCAGCGTCATCAGCGTTGGCAGGTCGCTGTTATCGACGATTGTATCCTGATCGGCGACGAGGGCTAAATTCTGAAGAAATTCCGAGATCCCGCGGTCCTCGTATTCGAACGCCATCTGCCGAAGTTCCTCGACGTTTTCCCATCGGTCCGTTTCGTCCGGATCCTCGGTCAGGTAGCTTCGATAACCGACGTCGAAGATGACCTGATCCAGGAGGGCGACGATCGAGGGATCGCCCCTGAGCCTTTCGGTCCAGCGGACCAGGAGCGCGCCGAAGTCGGCGACGGACAGCGCTCCGCGGCCGATATCGGGCCAGTACGGCGATTCCGGGCCGTTTTTCCCGAGGTCGAGAAGGACTTTTCCGACGCTCTGGCCGGCTTCAAACGCGGCCATGCGCAGGTTCTGAAGCGTTTTCCCTCCGATCCCGCGGGCCGGTACGTTGATAACGCGCGTCAGGCTGATTTCGTCGTCCGGGTTATAGACGAGCCGCAGGTACGCGATCAGGTCCTTGATTTCGCGGCGTCCGTAGAACCGCTGTGCGCCGACGATCCGATATTGAAGGCCGCGATGCAGGAAGGCGTCTTCAAGAAGCCGCGATTGATTATTCGCACGGTAAAGGACGGCGAAGTCTTTTCCCGAAGCGGTCCGATTCGCGATCATGGCCGAAATCGTATCGACGACGTACCGCGCCTCCATTCGGTCGTCCTCCGCCTCATAGAAACGGATTTTATCGCCGTCGCCGCGGTCGCTGAAAAGCGCTTTTGGCGTGCGGTTGGCGTTGTTGTCGATAACGGCGCGGGCGGCGTTGAGAATATTCTGGGTCGAGCGGTAGTTCTGTTCGAGGAGAATCTTTTTGCATCCGTTGAAATCCTTCTCGAATTGCAGGATATTCCTGTAATCGGCGCCGCGCCAGCGGTAGATCGACTGGTCTTCGTCGCCGACGGCGAAGAGGGAGCGGTTGACCGACGCGAGCTTGCGGAGGAGCTGGTACTGGGCGGCGTTGGTGTCCTGAAATTCGTCGACGAGAATCTGCTCAAAGCGTTTCCCGTACCGTTCGCAGACGTCAGGATGATCCTGCAAGAGCCGGTGCGTATACAGGAGCATGTCGTCGAAGTCGACGGCGTTGCTGAGACGGAGCGCTTCCTGATATTTTTCGTAGACGCGGGCGACGATCTCGCTGCGGTAATCGCCGCGCGGCATGTCCTTCGCGAAGAGGAGGTTATTCTTGGCGTTGGAGATTTCGTTATGGACCGACTGCGGCCTGTAGAGTTTATCGTCGATATTTAATTCTTTCAGGATCCGCTTGATCAGCGTGAGCTGATCGTCGGCGTCCATGATGACGAAGTTGCTGCTGACCGGGAGAAATTCGGCTTCGCGGCGCAGGATCCGTCCGCAGATTGAGTGAAACGTTCCGATCCAGAGCGAGCCGCTGACGGTTTCGCCGAGGATATCTTCGACACGGCTGCGCATTTCGTCGGCGGCTTTGTTGGTAAAGGTGACGGCGAGGATATGATACGCCCGGATATTCAGGTCGCGGATCAGGTAAGCGACCCGCTGCGTCAGGACGCGGGTCTTTCCCGATCCCGGGCCGGCTAAGACGAGTACGGGTCCGGGCGGCGCGGTGACGGCTTCGTATTGCGCTGGGTTCAGGTGTGAATAATCGTTCATGTAGACTCCTCTCCGTCCGGCGATCCGCCGGTTTTTTTCAGTTATTCAGCTGGATTTGGAAGACCGGTCAGCGGCAGCGATTTTTCGTCGAGCCAATTCCGCGCGATCGCGCGGTCGACCTTCCCCATCGGGTATGCGTTCAGTTCCGACGGCCCGGCCCAGGTCAGCGCGTCAGCGCTCAACGGCTCCGCTTCGGCGTTCGCGGGAATCGTTCCGACGAACGCGTGCAGGATGATTTTGAAATGTGTGAAGGCATGCCGGTACACGCCGAAAGGGCGTCGCGGACTGAAATCGACGCCGAGCTCTTCGCGAATCTCCCGCCGGATACAATCCTCCAGACTTTCGCCCGCTTCAACTTTTCCGCCGGGAAATTCCCAAAGCCCGCCGAGGAGGCCGTTTTTCGGGCGGCGCGTCAGGAGGAGTCGTCCGTCCCCGTCCACAATGACGGCGGCGGTCACGGTCAGCGTCGGCGCTGGCGCTTTCTTTTCGACGACCGGACGGTCGCGGACTGTCCCGCGCGCGGCCGCCAGGCAGTCGTCCCGCAGCGGGCAGATCGGGCAGCGCGGCGCGGCCGGAGCGCAGATCGTCGCGCCAAGATCCATCAGCGCTTCGAGGAAATCGCCCGGCGCCACGCTGACCTTCGGATCGGCCAGGAAGCGTTCGCTGATTCGTTTTAATTCAGCTTCCGACGCTTTCGATCGCAGCGGCGCGGATAAATCAAAAAGGCGGGAATAGACGCGGCGGACGTTCCCGTCGATCGCCGGAACCGGGTTCCCGAACGCGATCGAGGAGATCGAGCCGGCGGTATACGGCCCGATTCCGGGAAGCTTCGCCAGGGCGTCCGGATCGGACGGAAGTTCGCCGCCATAGTCGCGAACGACGATCCGCGCGGCGCGATGGAGCGAGCGGGCGCGCGAATAATAGCCGAGCCCTTCCCAGCGTTTCAGAACGTCCTGTTCCCCGGCGGCGGCCAGGTCCGCGATCGTCGGAAAAGCTTCGAGCCATTTTTGATAATAAGCGATAACGGTATCGACGCGCGTCTGCTGGAGCATGATCTCCGAGATCCAGACGCGGTACGGCGTCCGCTCCTCCCGCCAGGGAAGGCCGCGCCGATTCGGGCCGAACCACGCGAGAAGTTTCGCGCTCAGCGGGTCCGTGTCGAGCGCCATGAGCTACAGCTGGAATTCGTTCCGCGCGGGGACGAGCTTATCCTCGAAGTCGAGAACGTACTCCTGAAGCTTTTCCAGGAGATCATGCCATTCTCTGGAATTCATCCGCTCTTCGGCTTCGGCCTCTCCGGGCAGGAGCGCCGTGACCATAACCTGCGGCCTGTCGCCGTAGACGGTCGCCCAGGCGTCGTTCAGCTCGAATCCCAGCCGGTTCATATTCGGGACGAATTTCCGAACCAGAAAATCGAAATATTCCTGCTCATGGTTCGGGAGGATATTCCAGGTCATGATCAGCTTCAGTTTCATCTTCTAAGCTCCCGCGGCGTTTTCATTCGCGTCCGGATCGTCCGATTCATCGTCGTTCGCTGAAGAAAGCGGATGATTCAGGATAATGACCCTGGTTTCCTCGGGGAGGTTGGCGGGGTTCGTCGCTTTGAAGCTGTTCATGACGTCTTCCGTCTGCGAAATCCCCATTTCTTTCAGGAATTTTCCGAGCGGATCGAGCTCCAGTTTGCAGAGCGGATCGCTGTACGCCATGGGGATAACGATATTGGGTTTGATCATGCTGACCAGCTCGACGGCCTGCTGCGCGTTGAGCGATCCGTTCCCGCCGATCGGAACGAGCATGATATGCGCCGTTCCGAAGGATTCGATTTCCGACATGGTCGGGAGATAATCCAGCTTGCCGAGATGGGCGACGAAAACCCCGTTCATCTCGATCACGAAAACGGTGTTCCCATGCTGCTGACGGGCGTGATCCTGATACCCGTCGATAAAAATCTGATTGACTTCATATTCGCCGGGGCCGGTGATGACGAACGGGTCGGCTTTCGCGCCGCGGACCGCCGCGATATGACGGTGATTCGGCGAATTGGCGGACGAGGTAATGATATCCGCTTTGAGTTTCAGCGGCTCGAACCCCGTGACCGCCGCGTCATACGGGTCGCAGACGACCGTTCCCATTCCTCTTTCCGTGATCCGAAAGCAAGAATGCCCATACCAGGTAATTTCCATCCATCCTCCCAAAAAGCTTCCATCGTAAGGCTTCTGAAATTATACACGACGGAGCGCGGAAAAAAAGACCCGCTCGGAAGAACGGGTCGAAGCGGCAAATCGGCAGGAAGGCGGCCTATTCGCTCGGCGTCGGTTCGCTTTGTTTACGCTGACGGAAGACGATCCGACCGCGGGTTAAATCGTACGGCGACATTTCGACGCGGACCTGATCTCCGAGGAGGATACGAATGTAAAACTTGCGCATTCGGCCGGACAGGTAAGCCAATACTTCATGTCCATTCTCCAGACGGACGCGGAACTGCGTTCCGGGCAGCGCTTCGATTATTGTACCGTCAACGGTAATCTTGTCTTCTTCTTTCGCCATAACCTTCCTGTTTCCTGTTGATTCCTTCGCCCAGCTTTGGATTATTCCTTACCGGGGGCGGAGCGGCGCTTGAGGCGTCGCAGCGTTTTACTGCGTTCGACGCGGTTCGTTTCGCTCTTGGAAACGTACCATCGCTTGCGGCGCACGGTGCTCAAAATGCCGCTTTTGACGACCTTCTTGCGGAAACGTTTCAGCAATTGATCCTGCGATTCATTCTGTCGTAAAACTACGCTTGTCATCTGTTCTCACCTCCCCTCACGTTCGGGATGAAGCTGAGGGACGGTCTTTCCGCACCCTGAGTATAAGATTATACGCGGAAGAGCAGGATCCGTCAAATTCGCGCGGGACTAATAAACGTATATCTGCACGGTCAGGATGGTCCCGAACGACAGGTTATTATCCGAGAAGATTTTCCAATTCCCCTCGTACATTCCCGCTTCCTCCGGCGCGGTGAGGTCGAGCGCGAGGACGACGTTTTCGCCCGAATTCGCGTTCGGAAACGGCAGGCTCGCGGGAGAGCCGAAATTTTCGCCCGAAATAAATCGCAGCTTATATTCCGGGTTCCATTTACAGCCGCTGTTATTGCGGATCTCCCATTTCTTCGTGAACGCTGTTCCGGGGGTCAGGACGGTTCCGTCGGGAATCGTCAGGTCCCGAACGAAGTAGAAGCTGTCGGCGCAGTGGACCGGGGTTCCGGTTGGGGTGAGCGTTGAAGCGTCGCGCGTCGGGAGCGGCGCGGTCGGGACCGGCGTTTCCGTTTTGGCGGGCGTTGGCTCGATCTTCAAGAGCGCCTCCAGCCGGGCGCAGCCGGCGGCGGACGCGGCGACGGTCAGAAGGATCAGGCTGATAACAGCCTGGGCGAATCGGCGGGAGGACATGGATTTCATCTTTCTTCTTTCAAAAATAAAAATAAAGAGCGCGGATTCGTACCGCCTAATTCCAGACCACCTTGCGCAGCGCGGCGAGTTCCTCCCGCGCCGTCAGGTCCAGGTGAAGCGGGGTGACGGAGATATTTCCGCGCGCGATCTCGCCGCAGTCGGTCCCGGGATGGGTATCGCCTTCGGGTTTATCTCCGCCGAACCAGTAATAAGGCCGTCCGAACGGGTCGACCCGGCGGATCAGTTCGTCACGGTAGACGCGTTCGCCCTGGACCGTGATAACGAATTCGGATTGTCCTCTTTTCAGCGTTTCCGGATCAGGGAAGTTGAAATTCAAAATCGTGAACGGCGGGAGCGCGATCCCTGAAAACGTCCGGATCGCGCGGCGAAGGTACGGCTTGACGATATCGCGGTTTTCGGCGTAACTCCCGGGTTCGTCGAGCGAAAACGCGGCGGCGCGCATCCCCCAGATCGTCGCTTCGAGCGCGGCGGTGACCGTTCCGGAGTAAGTAATATCGCGGCTGACGTTATTCGTCGGATTGACGCCTGAGAAGACGACGTCGATTTTCTTATTCAGGAAGCCGAGCCCTGCGAGCGCGCTGCAGTCGGACGGGCTATGGTCGCAGGCGTAAGCGGGCGCTCTGCCGACGGGCGCGGCCGGGTCGACACGCATGGAGCGGCCGAGGGCTTTCTGATGACCCGTGGCGGACCAGTTCCGGTCCGGCGCGATAACGGTTACATTTCCGAATTCGGAAGCGGTTTCGGCGAGGAGCGCGATCCAGGGCGCCGTGATCCCGTCGTCATTGGTAACGACAATTTCGAGCGGGGTTTTCATAAAGAATTCCTTTCTGTATCATGCGGACGGCCGGGGTCGTCGATCTCCGCCCGTGACGTCAGCCAGGCGGCGATAAAAATCAGCGCGCCGCCGACGAATTGAATCGGGAGAGGACGCTCGGACAGGAGGATCATCCCGAAGAGCATCGCGAATACGGATTCCAGTCCGAGAATATTGGCGGCGTGCGCCGGGTTCGCGTTTCGCATGCCGATCGCCTGAAGCGTGTATCCGCCGCCGGCGACGATCAGTCCGGCGTAGAGGACGATCGGCAGGCTTTCGAGTACCGGACGGAGGTCGCCCCGATCGGCGACTCCCCAGACCGTGAGGTTCATCACGGCGCAGACGAAAAACTGGCTTGCAGAAAAAACGAGCGGATCGATTTCATGGATGACGAGCTTAATCGTTAATATCTGGACCGCCCAGAGGACCGCGCCGAGGAAAACGATAACGTCGCCGGGGGTTATCCGGGCGAGCCCCAGTCCGGCGGTCGTGAGCAGGTATAACCCGATCGCGGCCAGCGCGGCGGCGAGGAGCGCGTTCGCCGTCAGCTTCGTTTTTAAAAAGAGCGCCGACAGGAACGGGACGAGGACGACGTAGAGCGTGGTGATAAAACCGGTGTTGCCGACGGTCGTCAGCGCGATCCCAGCCTGCTGAAGCGTGGCCCCGCCGAAGAGCAGGACGCCGTTGACGAGGATCCCGAAGATTTCTGTCTTTCGCCTGGGGAAGCGGAAGCGCGCTAACGCGAAGATAAAAAGCGACGCGGCCAGGTACCTCCAGCCGTTAAACGCGTAGGGCGACATGCGTTCAGCGGCGATTTTTTGCGGTATGAAGCCCGTTCCCCAGATCAAAGCGGCAAGCAACAGGATCAGCGACGCAGCGGTGCGCTTTCTTAGGACGGGTGGCTGGGAATCAGGACACGGTTTCATTCGGATTTTATGGGTCAGGTTTTCATGCTGCCCCGGCGGACGAAACGCCGTCGGGCCCGGAATTCGTTTCGTCAGAGTGTTTTCATCTTTTTGACGTTGGCGCGGTGAACCGACCGTTCGGCCGCGGGCTGTTTCGTCATTGAGATCGTTTTTCCTTCGATCAGCGCGCTCAGGTAATCGGCGGTCTCGGTCAATCTCTCCGCTCCGCCGACGTCGCCATGCCCGGGAACGACGAGCCGGACGCGCGGATCCGACGCCCAGTTCCGCAGCGCCGCGATCCAATCGGGAACGAGGCGCGGGTTGGTAATTTCCGGGACGGTTTCAACGGCGTCGCCGACGAGGAGCGCCCCAATCTCCGGGCAGAAGGCAAAAATCGAATCGATCGTATGGCTCGGGCAGGGGATCAGATCGAGCGTTTTCCCGCCCAGGTCGAGCGAGACCGGCTGGTCGAAGATGACGTCGGGCGGTTCAAGCGTGACGTCGGCGAAAAAATCGCCGTAGCGTTTCTGATACCGTCGGAGAAGCGAAGGGAGTTCGTTCGCGAAACGGTCGGTCGCGGCCTGATGCGCCATGATTGCGTCGAACGGAAACGCGCCCGTCCCCCAGCAGTGATCCCAGTCGGCATGAGAATAGACCGCGATGACGCGATGATCCAGCGGGATCAGCTCGTCGATAAAGCGGAGATCGTCCGGTTTTGAAAGCGTGTCCCAGACGACGGTCGTTTTTTCGCCCTTCAGGATCGCGCCGTTGACGAGCCAGTCCTGGTTGGGAAGGAAGCGCGCCTGCGTCAGGATCAGGTCATCGCTGAGGTACTGATAATTCTGCTGCATAAGTTTCAAAATTATAAGCGGAAAGCATGGGCTTCTGTCTTGATTTCGGTGTGTTTTATGCATCGGCGGTCCTCATCGCGACAAGAACGTTTATAATTTTGGGGATGGAAATCGATCAGGGCGGACGTATCAGGAATGTAAAGCTCATGGATCCGGGAATCAGCGATTATTGGGCGATCGCGCGCCTGGAAAAGGAGTCGTTCGGAGAGGACGCCTGGACGGCGCTGGACATGATCCCGGTTCTGCTGAATGGGGATATTTTCCGTTGCAAGGCGGTCTCCGAAAGCGACGGACGGTTGATCGCGTTCGCGGCGGCGGAGTTCAATCGCAGCGCGAAAAGCGCTTTCCTTCTGACGATCGCGGTCGCGGCGGAAGCGCGCCGGCGCGGGCTCGGGTCGCTGATGCTGCGGGGGTGTGAACGCGCCTGCTCCGAACGGTTCGCGGGAGGGCGGATGAAATTAACCGTTTCGACGGTTAATAATGCCGCGATCGCGCTTTATCGGAAACATGGCTACCGGCGGGTCGGCGAGCTTTCGAATTATTACGGCGAAGGCCGGGACGCATATTTAATGGAAAGAAGTTTATGAATGAGTTGACGCGGAAACGGCTGTTTCAAGGGGTTTTGATATTTTTTCTTCTGATCGGGGTCTTTTTTCGCTTTTATAACCTGAATTGGGATTCCGGCGCGCTGCTGCATCCGGACGAATACGGCTTTGCGAATACGCTGACGCGGCTTTCGTTCCCGTCGAGTCTCGGCGATTATTTTAATACTCGTCTCTCGCCGCTCAGTCCATATAATAAGTATGACGAAGCCGGGGTCAGGACCGCGGACGGGCCGGATAACCGGATGCGCTGGGGCCAGCTTCCGATTACGCTGATCCGGCTGACGGCGGAGATTTTCCGGACGACGGGCTATTCCGAAGCGCGGATGACCGGGCGCGTCCTGTCGGCGCTGGCGGACGTTGGGTCGCTGCTGCTGCTCGTTGCGATCGGGATTCGTCTCTTCCGGGACCGGACGGTCGCGCTGCTGGCGGCGGCGCTGAGCGCTTTGGCGGTGATGCAGATTCAGCAGTCGCATTTCGCGACCTCGGATAATTTCGCGGTCCTGTTCGTCATGCTGACGATATTCGCCGGAGCCCGGATCGCGTCCGAGCCTTCGCTTGAACGCGGCGCTGAAACGGGCGTGTATCGCGTTCCGGCGGGTGCGTTCCGGCGCTTTATCCTGTTCGGGATTTTTCTGGGAATGGCGACCGCCTGCAAGATTAATCAGGTCGTCGCCGCGATCGTGATTCTTCCGGCGGCGTTCTTATCGATCGCCGATGTCAGGCTCTCGCGCCGCGGCGATTTCCGCGAAGTTTTCGGGAGGGTTTTCGGGTTATGCTGTCTGGCGGCGATTTGCGCGCTGATTTCCTTCCGGATTTTTCAGCCGATGAGTTTCCGCGCGGCGAGCGGCGATACGTCGTTTTTTACCTGGCGTCCGAATCCGGATTGGCTGGACTCAATGGCTGTGTCGGCGATCGAGTCGAGCGGTCTGGGCGGCGGGCCTCCCGCGGAGCAATGGGCCCACCGGCTCCCGATCATCTTCCCGCTGGTGAACATGATCGGGTATGGGATGGGGCTTCCGCTGGGGTTGACGGCGTGGGCGTTGATGGGATGGGCTTTCGTCCGGATCGTGCGGATGAAGGAGGACTGGCGCGCGCTGCTGATCCCGTTTGGCTGGGCGTTCGTTTTCTTCGTCTTCATGGGGACGCGTTTTGTCAAGAGTATCCGCTACATGCTGCCGGTGTATCCGATGCTCTGCCTGATCGCCGCGTGGGGTTTGATCCGGATGACGCGGTCGGCGCGGAAGGACGCGCGGATCGCAGGCTGGATCTGGCTGTCGCTGGCGCTCGTGGGAACGGGGACGTGGGCGGCGATGTTCGCCGCGGCGATTTATGCGCAACCGCATTCGCGGGTCGAGGCGGTTCGCTGGATGTACCGCGAGATTCCGGCCGCGATTCAGTTTGAAAGCGGCGGCGCGGACGGCGAAATCACGGCGGAAACGAAGATTGTCCGGGTCTTCGCGGCGGATTCCGTCGAAATTTCGCCGGATAACGGGCATGATATCGGGTTCAGCGTCGAGGAAGCGGCGCTGGTCGGGAGGCTCCGCTTCGCAAAGGCCGAAATTCCCGCCGGGACGCGTTCCCGTATCGGCGTCCGCGTTTTAGATGGAAGCGGCGCGACGCTCATGGAGGAGATGGCAGCGCTGACAGGAACCGGCGCGCCGGTTGAAATTCTTTTTCCGCTGACCGACGCGCTCCCGCTTTCGCCGGGCTTCTATACGCTTCGCCTTTCGGCGGACACGACGGTCCGGCTTCGGCGGAACGTGATCGCGAACGAGAGCTGGGACGAGGGGCTTCCGTTCCGGCTCGACGGATTCGATCCGTTTGGCCAGCTGTATACCGGGATTACGAATGAGATTCGCTGGAGCGATTCGGAAAGCAAGAAGGAGATGCTCCTTGACGTATTGAAACGCGCCGATTATCTCGTTCTTCCGAGCCAGAGATCGATCTGGTCGGCGGTTCGGATCCCGAAGACGTATCCGATGACGCTTCGCTACTATGAGGCGCTTTTCGACGGTTCGCTTGGTTTTACGAAAGCCGCTTCGTTTTCGCGCCCGTTCCGGTTGGGGGACGTTTATATTTCGGATCTCGTCGGAGAGATCAGGATCGGCGCCGCGCCGGAACTTCCGATTTATAACCTGCGCCTTCTGGCGGCGGAGGAGGCGTTCAGCGTCTACGACCATCCGCCCGTTTGGATTTTCAGGAAGACGGACGCTTTTTCGATCGAGAAGGCGACGGAAATTCTGGATTCGGTCGATTTGTCCGCTGTTAAAGTTCAGGGTCCGCGCGAGGCGGAATGGGACGACGGGTACGCCGCGCCGGCGCTCTTTTAGATTCAGCGCTTCAGGGCGATAAACTGTTATAATCGTCGGCGTCCGGTTCGTCTGCGTGGAATGGAGCTTCCGGCGGTCCGGCGGCGATAATCAACTTGTCCATGCGCGCGATTTTTTACCGGGCGGCATGATAGAATTCGAAAGATTAAACCTTTTATCGGAGCTGTTGTGGCTGAAATTATTGGGAACGCGATTTCGTTAGGGATTCTCTGGGCCGTTTTAGCGATCGGCGTATACGTAACCTACCGGATGTTGGATATTGCGGATTTATCCTGCGAAGGGGTTTTCCCGCTGGGGGCGGCGATTACGGCTCGGGTCCTTTCGGAAAACGGCGATCCGATCGTCGCCTGTCTGCTGTCGATCGCCGGCGGCGGGATCGCGGGCGCGGTCACCGGGATCATGCATACCCGATTGAAGATCCCGATCCTGCTCGCCGGGATTCTTTCGATGACGGGGCTGTATTCGGTTAATTTACGCGTCCTCGGAAAGGCGAATATTTCGCTGCTGCGGATTCCGACGCTGTACTCGAAATTTCAGGACGCGTTCGGGCTGCGCGCCGACGTAGCGACGTTTTTCGTCGGGTTGATCGCCGTCGCGTTGATTATCGCGGTTTTGTGGTGGTTCTTTAATACGGAGCTGGGTTATTCGCTTCGCGCGACCGGAAACAACGTTCACATGATCCGCGCGATGGGCGTCGATACGGATTCGATGTTCATGATCGGTCTGGTGATCAGCAATGCGCTGATCGGGCTGGCCGGCTCGCTCATCGCGCAGAAACAAAGCTTTGCGGATATCGGGATGGGGACCGGGACGATCGTTATCGCGCTGGCGTCGGTGATTATCGGAGAGGTCCTTTTTGGGCGGAATACCGTCTTGCGGCATATGATTTCCGTGTTTCTGGGTTCGATCGTTTACCGGATTATTATTTCGCTGATTCTGGAAATCGATTTCAGCGTCAGCCTTTTCGGGGTGTCGTTCGATATTGCGGTTGAGCCGACCGATTTGAAGCTGTTCACGGCGATTCTGGTCGCGGCAGCGCTGTCGCTGCCGGTCCTGTCGAAGCGGATTCAGGCGCGGAAGGCGCTGACGACGCGAAACGAGGCGAAGAAAGAGGGTCCCGCGAATGCTGGAAATTAATTCGATTACCAAGATCTTTGATCCCGGGCTGGTCAGCGAGAAAACGGCGCTGAACGGATTGAATTTATCGATGGCGGACGGGGATTTCGTGACGATTATCGGCGGGAACGGCGCGGGGAAGTCGAGCTTATTGAACGCGATCGCCGGCCGGTTTTACCTGAACGCCGGGACGATCACGATCGACGGCGTCGATATTACCGATTTCCCGGAATTTAAGCGGGCGCAGTGGATCGGGCGCGTTTTTCAGGATCCGATGATGGGGACCGCCTCGAACATGACGATCGAAGAGAACCTGTCGATTGCGATCCGCCGCGGAAAGAGCCGGACGCTGAACTGGGGGATTGGCCGGGGCGAAAAGGAGCTTTTCTTTTCGCAGCTCAGGCAGCTCGATCTTGGGCTCGAGGACCGGCCGAAGACGAAAGTCGGCCAGCTTTCCGGCGGCCAGCGTCAGGCGTTGACGCTCCTTATGGCGACGATCCGGAAGCCAAAGCTCCTTCTTCTTGACGAACATACCGCCGCGCTCGATCCAAGCACCGGGCGGAAGGTCCTGAGCCTGACGCGGAAGCTGATCGAAGAGGAGAAGCTGACCGCGCTGATGGTGACGCATAACATGAAAGATGCGCTTTCGTTTGGGAATCGGACGATCATGATGCACGAGGGACGGATTATCGCGGATATTCGCGCCGAAGAAAAAGCGCGGATGGACGTCGAGGACCTGATTGGATTATTCGAGGTTAATTCGAAGAGCGCGCTGGCGAACGACCGCATGCTGCTGGGATAAATGGAACTGGCATGATTCGTGTAGTCGCTGCTGAGAACCTCGCGTACCTGAAAACGCTTTCATCGGGAACGGTCGACCTGATTTATATCGATCCTCCGTTTAATACGGGGCACGAGCAGATACGAACGCATTACCGCATGACGCGCTCGGACGCGGGGACGCGGCGTGGTTTTAATGGGGTTACCTATAGCGACGAAATCCTGAGCGAGCGGCGTTATTCCGACAACTTTGACGATTATTTAAATTTTCTTCGGCCGCGGATCGAGGAAGCGCACCGGCTGCTGAAAGGGAGCGGTTCTTTTTATTTCCATATCGATTATCGTGAGGTGCATTACTGTAAGGTCCTGATCGACGAGATATTCGGACGGGATTCGTTCCTGAACGAGATTATCTGGGCGTACGATTTCGGCGGACGATCGAAGAAAAGATGGCCGGCGAAGCACGATAATATCCTGTATTACGCTAAGGACCCGGAACGATATACGTTTAATCGCGACGCGGTCGACCGTATTCCATACATGGCGCCGAGTCTCGTCAGCGAAAAAAAGCGCAAACTTGGAAAATTTCCGACGGATACCTGGTGGCATACGATTGTCCCGACGAACGGGAGAGAGAAAACCGGCTACCCGACGCAGAAACCGGCGGAGATCCTTCGCCGGATCGTCCGTGCGTCTTCGAATTCCGGCGACCTTGTCCTTGATTTTTTCGCCGGGAGTGGGACGACCGGGGCGGTCTGTGCCGAGGAAGGGCGCGACTGCATCCTGGTCGACGAAAATCCTGAAGCGATTGAAATCATGCGCAAGCGGATCCCAGGCGCGGAATTCTGCCCGTTCGGGTCGATCGGCGCCGGCGAGGCGCCGGAGCCTGAAACGGCGGGCCGGAACGGGAAATGCTGAATCTGGTTGCGACGCCGATCGGAAATCTTGGCGATATTACGCTGCGCGCGCTGGAGACGCTCCGCGCGGCGGATTTAGTCGTCTCGGAGGACACGCGTAAAACGGGAACGCTTCTTCATCATTTCGATATCCGGAAGCCGCAGCTTTCCTTCCGCGAGGATAACGAAGCCAAAGCGCTTCCGCGCGTGATGAACGCGCTTCGCGAGGGGCTGAACGTCGCGCTCGTTTCCGACGCCGGTTCGCCGTCGGTTTCCGATCCCGGGTTTACGCTCGTGCGCGCCTGCCTGAGCGAGGGGATCGCGGTCAGCGTCAATCCCGGCCCGACGGCGGTTGTCGCCGCGCTGACGCTTTCGGGACTCCCGGTGCATTCGTTCACGTTCCGCGGTTTCCCGCCGCGGAAGCCCGGTCAGCGCAAGCGCTTTTTTGAGGTCGACCGCCGCGCGCCGCATACGCTCATCTTTTACGAAAGTCCGCGTCGTCTGACCGGTTTCCTGAGCGACGCGCTCGATGTCTTCGGCGACCGGGACGCCGCCGTTGCGAACGACCTGACGAAGCTTTTTGAGCGGGTTGACCGCGGAAAACTCAGCGAGCTTCTGGCCGTTTTCCGTGAGAACGAACCGCGCGGCGAATATACGGTTGTTATCGCCGGCGCGGCGGCGGAAGCCGACCCGGCGCGGGCGGAACGGGCGGAGAAGAAACGCCGGTACAAGGAGCTGAGCCTGCGCGGGCGTGGGGAACCGATTGGGGACGGCCTGACCGATTCCGACGATGCGACCGAAGGCGATTAAGGAGCGGCCTCATGCATCGGTTCTTCCTTCCTGCAGGCAGCTTTTCTTCGGATGCAGTCCTGTTTCCGCCTGAAACGGCGAATCAGATCCGCCGCGTCCTTCGGCTTCGGGACGGCGAACGCGTTGTCGCGCTGAAACGGGAGGGGCGGGGCTTTCTCGTGGAGCTGACGGTCGACGATAGAGCGGTTCAGGGACGGATCGTCGGCGAGGCCGAATCGGGTCATGAAACGCCATACCGGATGACGCTGCTGACGCCGGTAACGCGGCGCGAAAAATTCGAATGGATTTTGCAGAAATGCACTGAGGCGGGGGTCGGTCGCTTCCTTCCGACGATTTCCGAACGCAGCCTGATCCGCTCGGCCGCGGATTTAGCCGGTAAGCGCGAGCGCTGGGAAAAGATCATTCTCGAAGCGGCGGAGCAATCCGGACGGGACCGCGTTCCTGAGCTCATGGAGCCGACGACGTTTGAGGCGGCGATCGCAGCCCGCACGGAGGATTTACCCGCTGATCCTTCGCTCAGCCCGGGGTCCGATCCGTTGCCGGCCCTGCCTTCCGGTTCGCTGAAGGTCCTGTTCTGGGAAGAGGCGGAGGAGTTGACGTTGCGGGCGCTGCTCGAAGAGACTCGGCGAACGGGGATGCCGTCGGACGTTTATTTAGCGGTCGGTCCCGAGGGCGGGTATGGCGCCGGGGAGGCCGCGGCGGCGCGGTTGGCGGGGTGGCGTATTGCGACGCTCGGGAAACGGATCCTGCGGATGGAAACGGCGGCGTTGGCGGCGGTCCTGCTGACGAATTACGGTCTGGAAATGTAAATTATTGATATAATGTTTTACGGTCCCAGCGGGATGAGAACGGCTCCGCGCTGAATTGGTTGATGAATTCGTTTTTTCAAAACTTTTTTGCGGAATGCATTCCTTAATTAATTCATAACTGCGGCGCTCCGGAATTCCCAGCTGGTCAGGGTTTTATAAAGGAGAAAAACGAATGAAGAAAAACGCACCATACGAATTACCGGAGGATTTTTCCAGGCGGATCGGGTTGACGTTCAACGACGGGCTGCTGCTGTATCGCGCGCTGACGCACCGTTCCTTCCTGAACGAACATGCCGACGCGATTGAAGACAATCAACGGCTCGAATTTCTGGGCGACGCTGTTCTGGGGTTCATTGTCGGCGCGTGGCTGTATAACGCGATGCCGGAGATGCCTGAGGGCGAGTTGACGAAGTATCGTTCCGCCCTCGTGCATACCGAGCAGTTAGCCTCGTTCGCGCGGGAAATCGATCTGGGTCGGGCGCTCCGGCTCGGGCGCGGGGAGATCATCGCTGGCGGCCGTGCGAAAACGCCGATTCTCTGCGACGCGTTCGAAGCGCTTGTCGGCGCGCTCTACCTGGATCAGGGACTGGAGGCAGTCCGCGATTTTCTGCGTCCGATTATGACCGAAGCGCTCGACGATATTGTCGCCAACCGTAAGGGCGAGAATCCGAAGAGCCAGCTTCAGGAGATCCTTCAGTCGCGTGGGCTGGACGTTCCGCGTTACGTCGTTGTTCAGGAATCCGGCCCCGATCATGCGAAAATGTACGAGATCGAGGTTCTCGTCGGCCCAAAGACGGTCGGCCATGGGAAAGGATCGAGCAAGCACGCCGCGACCAAGGACGCCGCGCTCAACGCGCTTTCGCGTTTGGGTTTTTATGGCGGGACGGCGGAGTAGCCGGCCCGGGCGCTTTCGTTATGGCTGAAGCGGACGGAAATGAAGCGGTAAAAACGCATGTCGACTAAATTACAATCGCTCGAGCTTCAAGGTTATAAAACCTTCGCGCAGAAGGTCCGGCTCGAATTTCCCGGCGCGATTACCGCGATCGTCGGTCCGAACGGTTCGGGAAAGTCGAACGTTTCCGACGCGATCCGCTGGGTTCTGGGGGAGCAGTCGTATACGCTGCTGCGCGGGCGGAAGACGATGGACATGATTTTCGCCGGCTCGGACCAGAAGGCCCGCGCCGGAATGGCGTCCGTGACGATTACGTTTCGAAACGAGGATGGCTGGCTCCCGATCGATTACGATGAAGTTGCGCTGACGCGGCGCGCTTATCGGAGCGGCGAAAACGAGTATCATCTCAACGGCCAGCGCGTTCGATTGAAGGATATCAATGAGCTTCTGGGGCAATCCGGATTAGCCGAACGGACATATACGATTATCGGTCAGGGCCTGATCGATACGGCGCTGGCGCTTAAAGCGGACGAGCGGCGGAGCTTTTTCGAGGAGGCAGCCGGGATCGGGCTTTTCCGTGGGAGGCGGGACGAAGCGGTCGGCCGTCTCGATCAGACGCGGCGCAACCTCGAACGGATCAGCGATATTTTAGCCGAGCTGGAACCGCGGCTGGCTTCTCTTTCGAAGCAGGCGAAGCGGGCGAAGGAGTACGAATCGCTCAAGGCAGATTTGAAGGCGCTGCTGCGCGACTGGTACGGGTACCACTGGCATAAGTCCCAGGGCGAGCTTTCAGCGGCGATCCGAGGCGTCGAGGCGCAGTCCAGAATCGCGGCCGAAGCGCGCGCGCGGCAGGGCGAGAAGGAACGGCTCGTGAATCAGATTCAGGCGCGGATTAAAGCGGAACGCGACGCGATCGGCGAGCTTCATCGTTCCCTTTCGCAGGTCCACGCGGCGAAGGAACGGGCGGCCCGCGAGGCGGCGATTTTGTCGGAACGGCTTATCGCGGCGGATCGCTCGCTGAAACAGTTTGGCGAAGAGAGCGAGCTGAATCAGGTCGAATATCAGCATCAGGAAGAGCGCCTGGCGCAGACGCAGCAGGAGATCGACAGGCTGCGAAAAGGGATCGAGACGGCGGGCGCGGAGAAAAAACGCGTTGAGGCCGAGCTCGAAACGCAGCTGGCGGAGATGAATACGCTTCGTCGCCGCTTATCCGACCAGCGGAACCAGAGCGCCGCGAAGGAAAATGATAAGGTCCGGGTTAAAGCGCGGCTCGACGAGGCGCGGGAGCGTTTGCGCTCGATCGACGTGTCAAATCGGACGTTCGAGGAGACGGGAAAAAAAGCGGAGTCTGAGTTGGCGGGAATTCGGGAGAAGCTCCGGCTTGCGGCCGAGACCGTCAGCGCGAATGAAGCGGCGTATCAGGCCGCGGCGAACGAGCTCGCGCAGGTCCGGCAGGAAGCCGACGCGCTCCTGACGGAACGCGCTGCGATTCAATCCGCGCTGGCGGAAATCCGTACCGCCCAGTCGCAGAAGAAAGCGCGGCTCGACGTCCTGACGAGCGCTGACGCGAACCTGACCGGCGTGAACCAGGGCGCGCAGTTTCTCGTCCAGGCGGCGAAGAAAAGCCAGCTCACGAAAGCGGTAACGACGATCGGCGCGCTTTTCCGCTTCCCGAAGGAAGCGGAAACCGCCGCCGCGGCGGTTTTAGGCGAGGCGCTGGACGGCGTTATTGTCGACCGGTCGGATTGGGCCGCGGCCGCGGGGCTTCTCCGCGCCGGGAATAACGGCCGCGTCGTTATTTCTGACGACGGCGGCGACCGGACAATGGAATCCGGCCCGAACGAAGCGCTGCTGGCTGCTGGCTGTGTACCGCTGATGGCGATCGTCGAGGCCGAGCCGGAATACGCCGCGCTGGCGCGGCGTTTTTTGGATGGAGCATACCTGATCGGCGGCGAAGCCGACGCGGCGGAAGCGTTCCGGAAAGCGGATGTGCTGCGATCTGTGCTTCGTCCGGGCGAGACGCTGGTGACGGCCGCGGGCGAGCGGTTTGATGGCGACGGCGTTGTTATCGCTGGAACGAATCCGAAAGTCGCGCTGCTGTCGCGGAAACGCGAGATGCGCGAGCTGGCGGCGGAGATCGAGCGGATCGGGACGTCCGAGGCGTCGGAAAACGCGAAACTCGGCGATCTCGCGCTGCGGGTTAACGAGAATTCAGTTCGTCAGTCGGCTATATCGGAAAAACGGAAGGAGCTGGCCGCCGCGCTTGACGGCGATCGGAAGGCGCATAGCAGGCTTCAGATCGACGTTCAAAAGCAGGAACAATTCATCGCGTTCCAGCGTCAGCGGATCCAGGAGAACGAGGCGCAGCGCGAGAAGCTCATGATCCAGATCAACGCGGACCGTCAGGCGTTAGCGGCGGCCGAATGCGCGTTGGAAACGATTCGAACCGAAATCCGCGCGCTTCAGGACGCGATCCACGCGATCCATCCGGAAGAGCTTCAAAGTCAGCTCCAGTATTGGACGATTGAGTATACCGTGACCGGAAAATCGATCCGCGAAGCGGAAGCGCGCGCGAAGGAAGCGGCCGCGCAGATGGAACGGAACCAGGCGCGGATTGCGGCGAACGGCGAAAAGATCCGCGCGATAGAGGACGAGATCGCGGTAATTAACGAACGGAGCGAGACGCTCCGACGCGAGGAGACGGAAAGCGGCGCAGAGGCGAAGCGGATCGAGGCCGCGATTCAGCCCGCTGAAGGCCGGTTAACCGCGTACGACCAGTCGGCGGCCGCGGCGCAGTCCGATTTTCAATCCGCTCAGCAGCGGTCGGCGGCGGCGGAAAAAAGCCTCATGATCGCGCAGCTCGAAGTCTCGCGCCTTCAAAATGGTCTGGATTCGCTGAAATCGCGGATCGAAGAAGATTTTGGATTGGTATCGTTCGATTTTGACGAAAAAGTTATCGGGCAGTCGACGCTTCCGCTCGGCGACCTCGTTTCCGAGTTAGCCAGTGTCGAAGAAATTCCGGAATCGCTCAACGACCAGATTCAGCGGATGAAATCGTCGATCCGGCGCATGGGGCCGATCAATCCGGAGGCGATCAGAGAGTACGACGAGGTTCAGGAGCGTTATGCCTTCCTGAAGACGCAGCTGGCGGACGTTCGTCAGGCGGATAAGGATTTGCGCGAGGTGATCGTCGAGCTGGAGGAGATGATGCGAACCGCGTTCCAGACGACGTTCGAAAAGGTCCAGTCGGAATTTCGCGACCTGTTTACCCGGCTTTTCGGCGGGGGTACGGCGAAGCTGGTGCTGACCGATCCGGACGATTTAAACAGCTCCGGGATCGATATTCAGGCGAAGCTTCCGGGACGGCGCGAGCAGGAATTATCCCTGCTTTCCGGCGGGGAACGCAGCCTGACGGCGGTTGCGCTCGTTTTCGCGCTGCTGCGCGTATCGCCGACGCCGTTCTGCGTATTTGACGAGGTGGACGCAGCGCTGGACGAAGCGAACGTCGGGCGGTTCTGCGAACTGCTGCGCGAGCTGAGCAATGAGATTCAATTTATCCTGATCACGCATAACCGCAATACGGTTGAGACGGCGGACGTTATTTACGGCGTGACGATTTCGAAGGATTCGATCAGCCAGGTTGTCAGCCTGCGGCTCGACGACGTTGATCAGTCCTATTTCAGCCGCGCCTGATTGGATTTGCGCCAGGACGGAGCGGCGGGTCCGGTCATACCGTCTTTAATCAGGATCTCCGGGAGGAATCCGTCCCTGTCAGGATCAGCGCGGCGCTCGAAGCAATATTCGGCGGAATGAGCATGAATCCTCCCGGAAGTATGGATAACTATGATTGGGTTTATTTAACGCGATCCGCGACTGTGTTCCCGTAGTTCAGGAGCGTCCTGACCATCTCGTCTGAATGCCCTTCCGCGTAGACGCGGAGGACCGGTTCGGTTCCCGACGGCCGGATCAGCAGCCATCCGTCGTCTTCCAGAATGTACTTGACGCCGTCTTTGGTCGAGATTTCCGCGACTTGGACGCCGCCGATTTCCGCGGGGGCCCGGCGGATGAGCATGTCGATCATGTCTTTTTTCGCAACCGGACGGGCGAGACGGATGTCGATCCGATCATAGCGGAACGCGCCGATTTCGTCTTCGAGCGACTGAACGAGTTCGGACAGCGTCGTTCCGCTCTTCGCGACCATTTCGGTCACGAGCAGCCCCATGATAATTCCGTCTCCTTCGGGAATATGGCCCTGGAAGGAAATACCGCCCGACTCTTCCCCGCCGATCAGGACCTCGCGTTCCATCATGTGATCGGCGATATGGTTGAAGCCGACCGGGGTTTCAAAAACGTCGACGCCGTACTTCCTGCCTAAAACGTCGACCATGCGCGTCGTCGAGACGGTTCGGACGAGCGCGCCGTTCAGTCCTTTTTCCTGACGCAGGTAGCGGGCGGCGAGGGCGATAATTTTATGCGGATCGACGAAGTTTCCCCGCTCGTCCATCGCGCCGATCCGATCGGCGTCGCCGTCGGTCGCCAGTCCCAGGTTCCCCAGTCCCGCGCCGATCGCGCTGGCAAGCGAGCCGAGGTAGCGTTTGATCGGCTCCGGATGAATCCCGCCGAAACCGGGGTTGAGCTCCCCGCGAATCTCGGTGACTTCGCGGCCAGTCCCCTGAAGAAGATTGGGGATGACGCCGCGCCCGGATCCATACATCGAGTCAACGACGATCCTCAGGTCTTTCGCGTTCGCGATCGTGTCGAAATCGATGAGCCTGCGCAGGTGCGCGCCGTATTCGATCGTTGGGTTGAACGTTTTGATCAGGCCCATGTCCCGGGCTTTTTCGTAGTCGAGGATATTCGGGCCGCGGCCGCGCGTCTCGTTGTCGTTCATGTACACTTCAACCAGGTCGCATTGTTCCGATAATGCGCTCCCGCCGAACGCGGCTTTCAGCTTGAAGCCGTTGTAGCGCGGGGCGTTATGCGACGCGGTGATCATGACGCCGGCGATCGCCCCGTAATTCCGCGTTGCAAACGAGATCGCGGGCGTCGGCGCGGCCGACTGGCTCAGGTAAACTTCGAAACCGTTCGCGGCTAAGATCCGCGCGACTTCCCGCGCGTACCGGTCGGAGAGGAACCGCGTATCGTATCCGATAACGATCCGGTTTGGATTTTCGACTTTCTCGACTTTGGAAAGCTTGAGCCAGGTTCCGGATTGAACCGCGTCGGCGACCGCCTGCGATACGATTCGCAGGTTATCAAAGGTGAACGTGTCGGAAATGACCGCGCGCCATCCGTCTGTCCCGAAATTAATTGCCATAAATTGCGCTCCTGTTTATCAAAACTGCGGTTAAGTTTACCTTTTTTTAAGCGATTTTATTCTGTTTTCTGACGGCGGGGCGTTCATAGTCGCCCCGGCCTCTGAATGTACCCGAAAGGACTGCGCAGCGCGTGAGAATGCGATAAAATAAGCATATTATGTTGTCTGCAAAAGAGAAGCTTCTAAAATTTATCAGTTTGGAAATTAACCGCGGCTGCGACAATCGCGCGGTCGTCGGCGGCATGATCCGATTCCTGCCAATCTGGAATCAGGAGTCCGGCGGCGACGAGCTCAGCCCGGAAGAGGACGAAGCGGTCCGTGCGTACCTGAACGGGTACGAGGAGATGGACCGTGAGGCGCGGGAGGCGGCGGGTCTCGCGCTG